>CANHAE010000016.1 GCA_947458915.1 Bacteroidota bacterium | reverse complement strand
TTTTTTTTCTCTTCTTGATTTTCTAATTCACGTGTTGTGTCTAGCTGCTCTTCTAAATTTCTTCCACTTAAAATACCATAGGGCTGATTCTTTTTGGAATAAACATCATTGTATTTCACTACATCAAAATAAACCGAACCGTTTGCCTCATAACCATAACCATCGGCTATGATTTTTTTAATCATTTCTATTTGTTCCACTATATGCCCAGTAGCAGTTGGTTCAATACTGGGAGGCAAATTATTAAACTGGTCCATTGCCCAATGGTATAACTGTGTATATTTTTGAACTAGTTCCATTGGTTCTAGTTTTTCCAATATCGCCTTGGTTGCAATTTTGTCTTCAGCCACTTTTCCTTCCTCTTCAAAATGTCCTGCATCGGTTATATTTCTCACATACCTAACCTTGTAGCCTTTGTGCAGTAAATAGCGAAATACCACATCAAAGGTTATAAATGGACGTGCGTGTCCCAAATGGCTTTCGCCACTTACCGTTGGACCACATACATACATTCCAACATAAGGAGCATTTATGGGTTCAAAAATTTCTTTCTGACGGGTAAGGGAGTTGTATATTTTGAGCGGCATAATGTAGGCTCAAAGATATTTTATTTTGCCGAAAATGGGCGCTTATTTCTTCAAGAGCAAGTCGGCCATGATCATATGATGATCACTTAAATTCTCGTCCACCGACTCCCATCCCCTTAATTCCCAGGATGCATTTGTTAATATATAATCAATCCTTAAAGTAGGTGATAAGTCGGTATATGTCGCGCCAATACCTAAACCCTTTTGTAAAAATGCGTCTTGCCAATCACCCTTAATGGTTCTATAGGTGTAGGAACTTGGAACATCATTAAAATCACCCGTAATAATTGTTGGATAGGGACTAGTTACAATATGTTTCCTAACTAGTTCCGCCTGAACAGCCCTTTCCACAAAAGCATGTTTCATCTTCCTAATTACGGTCCATTTTGCTTTTAAGTCGGACTTTTTAGTTGGGGTTGCATCGTCAATCGCTTCAAAGTCATCGTGCTGAAGCCTATAGGAAGCTAAATGTGTAGTGTATACCCGAATGGTGTCATCCCCTTTTAATATGGTTGCATAAATTAAACTTTCTTTATTAGTATAGGCTATGCGTTCAGCATGAATGATTTTGTATTTTGAATAAATAATACAACCCAAAAAATAATCATTGTAAGGTGTACTATAATCCTTTGAGAAAAAAGAATATGGGTATTTTTTATTAAAATAATTTGCATGATTGGCAATGTCGTTTGGCCTTTCATTTGTATTGTATTCTTGCATACAAATGATATCAGGATCCCATTTTAATATAGAATACGCGATATCTTCGGTGCGCATTTTTATGGGACTAGTTTTTTCTACACCATTAAAACCTTTCACATTCCAACTCATAATGCGTAAAGTATTTTCTTTCTTTTTTTCCGAAAAAGAACCACCGGGATGCCATGCTAATAACACAAATACTATTTTCCAACCTAAAAGCAGGCTTGTGAATGAAACCAATGACAGCATTGGTTTTGCGATTAACCAAAAAATAAAAAAAACAATATTCAGGGCTACTAAATAAGGGGCTATTAATCCTAAAAATCCATTAATCCATATAAGAGGTAATGGTGTAATAAATATGGGATACAAAAATAACAAGCAGGCAAGGATATTTATTACCAACAAACTTTTTTTAGCAAGTATCCTTATGCGTGATTTTTTTGCCATTATTGTTTGGGGCTTAAACTATTATTTAACAAACCTACTAAACGGTGCATCCAATTTCCTAAATCAATTTGTTTTTTTAACAAAAACATATAGCCAAGACTGGTTAACCCACCAAGTAATATAGCTACCTGTTGTTCCCATGGTTGCTGTATTATAGAAGGAGTTACCAATACAAAATAAATTAATGTTAACGCCCATAGAGGAAGTCCTCCTCCTTTAGCATTTGCTAAAAACTTATATTTTGGAGAAAGTATTGTTGCAGCTATGGCTAATGCAATCACCCCTACCTGCGCACCTAAAAACGGAACCGATGCGCCTATACCTATATAAACCAACCCAGCTACTAAGCCGCTATAAAAATAAATAGGAAATAAGTGTTTATTGGTTCCTAGGTTTTGCAAAATATTACAAAATGTAGCCAACCATATCATATTGGTAAATAAGTCCCAAAAGCCAGCATGCGTCCAATTGTAGGTAAATAAGGTCCAAGGATGTTGTAGTATTTGTTGCGGAATTAATGTTGCCAATTGAAAAACTTCGGTTTGATACGCTTCAAACGTAAAACCTTCCAAGAAGTACAATACTCTAAAAAAACCCAATACAGCTGAAACAATGATACTTACTGACACAAGTGCAACAAGTGCATTATTGTCGGCTCCAAATAACGGTTTTTTAGAAAATTGATTCATAGATATATTGTAGTAGCAATTAATAAAAGTTTTTTCTATTCTTCTTGTTCCAAATATAAACCAATAAAAAGCCAACAATGGCACCTCCCACATGTGCCCACCTTGCCACATTATCACCCGCGGAGTTTTTTAGTGCAAAGAAAAGTTCATAAGAAAAATACAGTAAGCCCAACCATTTGGCCTTTATTGGAAAAAGAAAGTAAATATAGATATAAGTATTCGGGAATAAATATACAAACGCAATTAAGATACCAAAAACGGCACCACTTGCACCCACGGTTGCGGTATTAATTGACTTATTATAAAATGAAGTTACTAACTCCATTAACTCATTCGATAAACCTGGAGTAGCTAATGTAATATCGTTTTCATTTAAAATTCTAGATAAAGGAAAATTATGTTCGGTAGAAAAACGTAATAGTGCTTCATTAAATGCAGGGATATTTGTTTTACTTAAACTAAGCAACTGCTGGTAATGATTAGTTAATGGCATTAATTCAAAGGACAATATGCCTAAATGTATTACGGCAGCGCCAATACCACATACAGCATAAAATATTAAAAAACGTTTAGGCCCCCATACATTTTCCAAAATTGCACCAAACATCCACAGGGCCAACATGTTTCCAAAAATATGTCCAAAGTCGCCGTGTAAAAACATATGGGTTACTAATTGCCATGGTTGAAACAAATCACTTTGTAAAGCATGTAATGCAAAAACATCTTCAATTGAAAAAATACTCATTGGACCCACCAATGTGTTTTGTGCTAAAAATACCAACCCGTTAATAATTAATAAATTTTTAATTACTACAGGCAATACATCAAATCCCGTTGGTCTGAATTGTGTCATGCTAAAATTATTTTAAAGTGCTTGTTAATTTTAACTGCACTACATTTTCAATATGTAAAGTATGCGGAAACATGTCTACTGGTTGTATTTTAGTTACAGTATACTTTTCACTCAGCAATCCTAAGTCCCTTGCTTGCGTTGCAGGGTTGCAACTAACGTACACTATTAATGGCGCTTCCATTGCTAATAATTTACGAACTAATTTTTCATGCATACCAGCGCGTGGAGGGTCGGTAATAATTACATCGGCGTTGCCATGTGTATCAAAAAAAACATCATCGCAAATATCAATAACGTCTCCAGCAAAAAAGGCGGTATCCGTTAAATTATTCATGAGTGCATTTACTTTTGCATCCTCAATTGCCTCGGCAACTACTTCTACTCCTATTATTTTTTTTGCTTTCTTACTACAAAATATACCAATACTACCAGTGCCACAATACAAATCATATACTACTTCCTTTCCCGTTAATTCAGCAAAGTCTCTTGTGACTTGATAAAGTTTTTCGGCTTGTTTTGAATTAGTTTGGAAAAATGATTTCGGACTTATTTTAAAAGCAAAGTCCTCTAACATTTCTGTGATGTACCCATTTCCCGAAAACACCTGTGGCAACAAGTCCTGCATACTGTCGTTGCGCTTTTCGTTTATGGTGTATAATAAGGTAGTGATTTGAGGAAACTTTTCTAGTAATAAATTTAATAATTGTACTCTCTTTTCTTTTCCGTCATAACCTAAAATTAAATTCACCATCCATTCTCCTTTAGTGGTATTGCGCACAAACATATTCCTTAACCACCCTTGGTGTTGCTTGATATTATAAAAAGGCATGTCATTTTCAATGGCAAAATTGACTACCGTTTTTCTTATTTCATTGGTTGGTTCTGCTTGCAAATAACACTTGTCAATTTCTACTACTTTTTCAAAAAATCCCCTTGCATGAAAACCGCCTGACCCTGGTGATTTTTTAGGCTCTTGCCCCGCAGCTTTCATGGCCTTAAATTCTTCAAAAGGGATAAACCTTTCTGTAGCAAAAGTATATTCTACCTTATTTCTATATCCCTCAGTTTCGTTTGCTCCTAAAATGGGCGCAATTTCGGGAAGCGCTATTTTAGCAATACGTGTTAAATTATCTACCACCTGTTTGTGCTTGTATGCCATTTGTTGTTCGTATGGCAACATTTGCCATTGGCAACCACCACAAACACCAAAATGACTACAAAACGGCTTCACCCTTATTGTTGAATAGGTATGAAATTTTTTCACAAAGCCTTCGGCCCAGTCCACTTTGTTTTTTTGCAATTGTATATCGACCACGTCACCCGGAACGGCACCTTCAACAAATATTACTTTCCCGTCGACACGCGCCAGCGATTTGCCTTCGGCTGCGTAATCTTCTATCAGGACATTTTCTAAAATAGGGGCTTGTTTTTGTTTTCTCACGAGGTCAAAGGTACTAAGCCAATAGTATATTTAAAGTAAAAGGGCTTATAAATTAACATGTCAGGTAAAGATTATATTTTTACAGCGTATCAAGTGAAAATAGATATTATGAAAAAAATGTTTTTACCCTTTCTCCTTTCAATCCTTGTTATTACTAACAACGGTTTTGGACAAACAAAAAAAACTAGCGATAAAATAAGCCAAATAAACAGTGGACGGGCTATAAAAATTACTTTAACGCCCTATAAAAACACCAAAATATACATTGGCACTAACTATGGCAAAAACAAAGTGTTAGCCGATTCTTGTATTTTAAACGAAAAAAGCGAGGGCGTGTTTACCTCTAAACAAAAGTTGACTCCTGGCATTTACTTTGTAATTTCTCCAAAATTTACCATTTTGTTTGACTTTATTGTAGACGATGGTCAACAATTTAAAATTATTGCTGACACGCTTTCACTAAACAAGGTAGAAATTATTGGATCAAAAGAAAACGAACTATTTCAAACTTATTCAAAATCAATAAATGAACTAGGCGGACAATTAGCCGCCATTGAAACAAACTTTAAAAATGCAAAAACCGCTGTGGATTCTGCAAACTTTAAAGCAGCTTATGTCCTAAAAGACAAAGAAGTTAGGGGAAGCAGAAAAGCCTTTATGGAAGCAAATCCAAATTCTATGATGAGCTATTTCTTAAACGTGATGCAAAGGCCGGAAGCGCCTGCTATACCTGTTGTTAATGGCAAGGCTGATTCTTTGTATCCATTTTATTATGTGAAAGAACACTACTGGGATAATGTGGTTTTTAACGACAATCGTTTAATACGCACCCCCTTCTTTGAAGATAAGCTTGACGAATATTTTAAAAATTATGTTTCTCGTGAACCCGATTCTATTATTGACGAAGTGAATTATATGTTGACTGTTGCTAAAACTGGAAAAGAAATATATCCTTTCTTGCTTTTTAAATTCACCAATAAATACATTGCACCTGAGTTTATGGGACAGGACAAAGTATTCTTATATATTTATCAAAACTTTTTTGCTAAAGGAGATACTGTTTTATTAAATGAAGCGTCAAATAAATCTATCAAGGAACGCGCTTATAGTATGATGGCCAACCAATTAGGTTTAGCCGCACCTGCCCTAGTTATAAACGATTTAGGAGATAAAAAAATATCACTTTATACTATAAAATCACCCTATGTTTTTATTGCATTTTGGGATCCAACCTGCGGACATTGCAAAGTAGAAGTGCCCCGCTTAGATTCCATTTACCAAGCAAGCTGGAAAGCACTTGGTGTAACTATGCTAGGTGTGAATACAAATGCCAAGGAAGTGGGTTTATGGAAAACGTATATTAAGGATCATAAATTAACAGGATGGACACATGCTTACCAAACCGAAGCTGATTTAAATAAAGAAATACAAGAAGGTAAACCAACCACTATTCGTCAATTATACGATGTATATAAAACACCTACTTTTTATTTATTAGACAGTAATAAAAAAATTATTGCTAAGAATTTAACCATCGAGCAATTCAACGATTTTTTGCAAGTTGCAAACAAAAAAGGGAGTAAATAAATTACTCCCTTTAGTATAAATGTTATTTATAAAAATTAAAACACACTAGCAACCACTTCTTTTATCACCTGCGGTTTACCTAGTGTATAATAATGTAAAACAGGCACTTTAGCTGCTTTTAGCTCCTTACTTTGTTGAATTAACCATTCTTTTCCAACCTGCTCACATTCTGCATCGGTTTTGCATTTATTAATAGCATTTGACAAATCGGTAGGAATGTCTACATGAAATATTCTTGGTAAAATAGTTAACTGTTTTTTATTTGTGATTGGTTTTAAGCCTGGAATAATTGGGACATTAATTCCAATTTCGCGACAAGCTTTTACATAATCGAAATATTTTTGATTGTCGAAAAACATCTGTGTCATTATATATCCTGCACCTGCATCTACTTTTTCTTTTGTTTTCAATAAATCAATTTCGAAGTTAGGTGCTTCAAAATGTTTTTCTGGATAACCGGCAACACCCATACAAAAATCTGTTTTGCCTCCATTCAAAATATCCTTGTCTAAATAAATACCATGGTTTAATTGATCCACTTGTTTCAATAAATCAATTGCAAATTTATTGCCTCCAACTTCTGGTTCAAAACTTGATTCATTCTTGGCCGCGTCGCCACGCAACACTAGCGCATTATCAATACCCAAAAATTGCAAATCTATTAAGGCATCTTCGGTTTCACGTTGTGTAAAGCCTCCACAAATAATATGTGGTACCGCGTCAATATTGTAATGGTTCATAATTGCCGCACAAATACCTACAGTTCCAGGACGTTTACGTACATCTACTTTTTCGAAAGTGCCGTCAAGTTTTTTCTTAAACATTGTCTCGCTTCGGTGGTAGGTAACATTTATCCAAGATGGCTTAAATTCCATCAGGGGGTCTAAATGTTCATACAAAGAAGAAATTGTCTTCCCCTTTAAAGGTGGCAATACCTCAAAGGTTACTAATGTATCTTTTGCCTGGGCTATATGGTCTGTTACGTGCATAGACTACAAAAATAGTTAATATTAGTTTCTAATGGACCAAATCCTGCATTTACCCTTATTTTTGTACAAATATTCAACGTGATACTTACCATACATACCGATAATCTTATTAAGCAGTACAAAGGCAGAAAAGTCGTTGACCAAGTAAGCATTTCCGTTAAACAAGGTGAGATTGTAGGACTATTGGGGCCCAATGGCGCAGGAAAGACCACTACGTTTTACATGGTGGTAGGATTAATTGCACCAGACCAAGGTCGTGTATTTTTGAACGACCAGGATATTACCAATTTACCTATGTACAAAAGGGCTCAAATGGGTTTAGGGTATTTACCACAGGAAGCTAGTGTGTTTAGGAAACTAACTGTAGCTGATAATATTATGGCGGTTTTAGAAATGACAAAACTAACTAAAGGTGAAAGAGATTATAAATTAGAAGCGCTTTT
The DNA here is from genome assembly GCA_947458915.1 of Bacteroidota bacterium. Lineage (GTDB taxonomy): Bacteria > Bacteroidota > Bacteroidia > Chitinophagales > Chitinophagaceae > Sediminibacterium. The sequence goes on along the minus strand of CANHAE010000016.1, from coordinate 21,423 downwards.
AGATGAATTTAATTTACACCAAGTTCGTAATAATAATGGAGATAGTTTAAGTGGGGGAGAACGTCGTCGTACTGAAATTGCACGCGCACTTGCGGTAGATCCAAAATTTATTTTATTAGATGAACCCTTTGCGGGCGTGGATCCTATAGCAGTAGAGGATATTCAAACAGTAGTGTCTAGGCTAAAGCTAAAAGACATTGGCATATTAATTACCGACCACAATGTAAACGAAACACTTTCAATATGTGATAGGGCTTATTTGTTAATTGAAGGTAAAATTTTTAAACATGGTACTGCCGAAGAACTAGCAGAAGACGAACAAGTGCGCCGCTTATACTTAGGTACCAATTTTGAATTAAAACGTAAAGATTGGATTATTGAGATGGGACAAAAAAGTAAGTTGAACACCCATGAAAATATTTAGCCCTGCCATATCCCGACTTGCCCGTTTGCGCTATTGGCGAATTGAGCATTGGGTAGAGGAACCTATTGAGGCTCAACGCGAAGTATTGCAAGATCTTATTACACACGGACAATACACTCAGTTTGGTGTTAAGTATAAGTTTGCTGAAATTTTCAACATTCGTAAGTTTAAGGAAACCGTTCCCATACAAGAGTACAACGACCTTAAACCATATATTGACCAAATTATGGCTGGTGAGGAGTCGGTATTATGGAATACCCCTGTTGAATGGTTTGCCAAAAGCAGCGGGACCACAAGTGATAAGAGTAAGTTTATACCAATTACAAAGGAAAGTATAGAAGACAACCATTTTCAAGCCTCTAAGGACGTTTTAAGTATTTATTATAATGCCTTCCCCGAAAGTGACCTGCTAACAGGCAAGGGCTTGATTATTGGAGGTAGTCATCAAGTGCATCCCATAAAAGAAGATATTCAATTTGGCGACCTTAGTGCAGTACTATTACAAAATTCACCTATTTGGTCCGGCCTTATAAGAACCCCCGAATTATCCATTGCGCTTATGGACGAATGGGAAGAAAAAATAGAAAGCCTAGCACAAAGCACCATACACGAGCCGGTAAGTTCTATTGCAGGCGTTCCTACTTGGACTTTGATATTATTAAAAAGGATTTTAGAAATAACTGGAAAGAAAACGATTAAAGAAGTTTGGCCTCAGTTTGAATTATACATTCATGGAGGTGTTTCCTTTACACCTTATAAAGAACAGTTTAAAAAAATAATTGGCGGCCCCATAAATTATTTAGAAATCTATAATGCAAGCGAAGGTTTTTTTGCAGCTCAAAATAATTTAGAAGAAGAGGGCATGTTGTTATTTTTAGACCATGGTATTTTTTATGAGTTTATGCCCATTGAAGAATATGGTAAACCACAACCTAAAACAATTGGATTAGATAAAGTGGTTGTAGGAAAAAACTACGCAATTGTTATTAGTACAAATGGCGGGTTATGGAGATACCTAGTGGGTGATACCATACAGTTTGTTGAACTAGCGCCATTTAAAATAAAAGTATCGGGAAGGTTAAAACAATTTATTAATGCCTTTGGGGAAGAAATAATTGCCGATAATTCAGATAAAGCTATTAGCCAAGCCTGTAAAGAGTTTGGTGTAACCATGAATGAATATACTGCCGCTCCAATTTATATGTCCGACAACGAACATGGGGCACATGAATGGCTTATTGAATTTGAACAAAACCCGTCCGACCTTACAGCATTTACGATTTGTTTAGATAAACATTTACAGGCACTGAACAGTGATTATGAAGCAAAACGCTATAAAAATATTGCTTTAGGTTTACCACATATTACGGCAACAAAAAAAGGTGCCTTTCATGAATGGTTAAAACAAAAAGGGAAACTAGGAGGACAACACAAAGTGCCAAGGCTTTCAAACAATAGAAATTTTGTAGAAGAAATTAAATTAGTGAACGCCGCATTATAAAAATAACATGACAGAAGTATTGGGTTGGATTGCAACAGCAGTTGTACTATTATCATTTACCGTTCAAGACATGCGCAAGTTACGCATGGTAAACTTAGTTGGCTGTATATTATGGATTGGGTATGGTTTTATTTTAATGAGCAAACCTGTTATATTTGTAAATATTAGTATTGCATTAGTACATTCATATTGGTTAATTAAAAATAGAAAGTAATGAAATTATTAGCAGGAAAAGTAGCCGTAGTAACTGGTGCAGCAAGGGGTATTGGAGCTGCAATTGCCCTAAAGTTGGCAGAACAGGGCGCACATATTGCCTTTACTTATGTAAGTGATGGCAGCGCCGAAAAAGCAGAAGCGCTTGTAACCGAAATAAAGCAATTGGGTGTAAATGCAATGGCATATAAAACCAATGCTGCCGACTTTACAGCTTGCGAAACATTTGTGAACAGTGTATTAGAAACCTTTGGCGCAATTGATATTTGCGTAAATAACGCAGGAATTTCGAAGGATAATTTGTTATTACGCATGACCCCTGAACAGTGGGATGTAGTTATGGATACTAATTTGAAGAGTGTTTTTAATATGACCAAGCAAGTAATTCGTCCAATGATGAAAGCAAAAAGTGGAAGTATAATTAACATGAGTTCTATAATAGGTATTCGCGGTAATGCTGGACAAAGTAGCTATGCTGCTAGCAAAGCCGGTATTATTGGTTTTACAAAATCTATTGCACTTGAATTAGGAAGTCGCAATATTAGATGTAATGCAATTGCTCCTGGATTTGTTGAGACCGACATGACACATTATTTAAACGAAGGCGAAGCGGGTAAAGCCTTTTTAGAGAAAATTCCATTGGGCCGTTTTGGTAAAGCTGAAGAAATTGCAAATACTACTTTGTTTTTAGCAAGTGATATGAGTAGTTATGTTACAGGACAAGTTATTAGCGCTTGTGGTGGATTGAATATTTAATATCAAAATACCTGCTATAAAAAAAGGATCAAAGTAAATTTTACTTTGATCCTTTTTTGTGTAAGTACTTATCTTAAATTCTTTCGTCTATTTCTTTTTTCAGGTCGGCATAAATACTTTCTACGGTGCCTTCTCCTTTAACATGCACTACTTTATTAAACTGCGCATAATAGGTAGCTACAGCGGTTGTTTTATCGTGGTACTCCTTTATTCTTGCACGAATAATATCCTCATTAATGTCATCGCTTCTACCCGATGTCGCGCCTCGTCCTAGCAACCTTTTTACTAATTCTTCTTCGCTTACTTCTAATGCTAAAACAATATTTATTTCACTTGCTTTTTCTTTTAATAATGCATCTAATGCAACACATTGTGCTGTTGTACGCGGAAAGCCGTCAAATAAAAAGCCTTTCGCTTCGGGATGTGCATCTATAAAATTGCCTACCATGCCTATTACTACCTGATCGGGTACTAATTGTCCCTGGTCCATTAATCTTTTTGCTTCTAGGCCCAATGTTGTTTGATTGGCAATTTCCGTTCTTAATAAATTTCCGGTTGAAAGGTGCTGCAAACCATAAGCTGCAATAATATTTTCACTCTGGGTTCCTTTGCCACTGCCCGGAGGGCCAAACAAAATTAAATTAAACATAGATAAAGATTGACTACAAAGATACAGAACTAGCGAATAATATTGTAGAAGGAATTTGCGATGACTGAACAATTTTTATGAATACTTGTTAGTATTTTTATGAAGTATATGAAACACCCAATCCAATTTATTTACCTACTACTTTTAATTAGCACAACAGCTTGTGCCCAAGGACCAAAAAAAGGCAACCAAAACATATTAGCTATGCAAGACAAAAAAAACACCTACTATAATCCGAACAGCAAGGAGCCGCTTGCAATACCAGATAGCCTTTGGAAGCAAATTTTAAGCCCGGAAATATATAAAGTGGCACGAGAAAAAGGCACCGAACGTCCTTTTACTAGCCCCTTTGAAACTTCCAAGGAAGTCGGCACCTACCATTGTGTGGCCTGCGGTAATGCCCTATTTCAAAGCAACACTAAATTTGATAGTGGCTGTGGCTGGCCTAGCTTTTTTGACCCTATCACCAAAAATGCACTTATATACACGCCCGATAATACCCATGGAATGAACAGAACCGAAGTACAATGTGGAAAATGTAAAGCGCATTTAGGCCATGTTTTTGAAGATGGCCCGCCTCCAACTGGTTTACGCTATTGCATTAATGGTGTTGTGTTGGCTTTGGAGAAAAAATAAATGCAGCCTTTTTATCCTTACACCTATTTACAAAAAGAGCCCCGATTTGAAAATCGGGGCTCTTTAACTTTAACTATTGTATTTCAAAACTAATATCCAGGGTTTTGTTTCAAGTTTGGATTCGCGTCAATTTCCAATTGAGGTATTGGATAAATCCAACGATTCTGATTACACTTACTATAGTCCATTTTAACAGCTGGTCCAGCATTACCTCCAGCACAAGTATAAGTAACTTCGTTCAATGCAAGCATTGTTGTTGTAGCAACACCCGCTCTAACTAAATCATCCCAACGTTGTGCTTCAAAAGCTAATTCTAACCTTCTTTCATTTAAAATAGCGGTTTTAGCTTCTGACTTGCTCATTGAAGTTGACAATGCAGCTAAACCAACTCTTGCACGAATAGTATTCAAAGTTGTTATTGCAGCTGCAGTTGCTCCAGTTTCGTTTTGTGCTTCTGCCTTTAATAAAACAATGTCCCCTAAACGTAAAAAGTAATAGTTGTCACCACTTGCCCATCCACCTGCATGTTTTGCTTTGTAATTAAACGGAATGCCAACTGTAGGATCTTGACAAGGATTCCAGTTTTCATCAGGCCAAGCAATTGGATCTCCATTCGCATCCTTCTTCATGAAAATAATATTTGCATTTTTACGAACAAGGTCTCCTTGCGCATCAAATGCTGCAACTAAGTCCTTAGAAGGTACACAATATTTTTGCCACCCGTCTTCTGGTGCCAAATACAATTGAATACCCCAACTTGAAGCTGACCAGTTTCCTTCCTCATAAGGAACTTCTAAAATAGATTCCGCATTATAATCATGAGCGCCATCGAAAAGATGATCATAACTAGCTAATAAAGAATAACCACCAGCACCAGTAATTACGGCATTCGTATATTTTAATACTTCGGTATAATCCCTGTCTGTTCTTTGTGCCCAAGCCTTTGCTAGTAATGCATTTGCTGCACCTTTAGTTGCACGCACTTTACTTACAGAAGCTGTTGTATAAGCATCCGGAAGGTTAGCGACTGCTACTAATAAATCGGCATTGATTTGATCATACACTTCTTTTTCTGTAGCCCTCGCTTTACGTGTAGAACTAGGGTTAGCTGTATTTGACTGTAACTCCAATGGAACGCCACCATACAATTTAACTAATTGAAAATAATGGTATGCGCGTAAAAAACTTGCTTCGCCAATTATTTGTTTTCTTCTATCTGCGGTTAATGCAGGGTCAGTTACTTCTGCAATTTTACTTAAAAGAATATTTGCTCTAGCAATACCCTTGTACAAATTACCCCAGTTTACATAATTATGTGAATTGCTAGCTGGTAAATTGAAGCGGTCATAGTCGAAGAAAGTTTCTTCATTGTTCCCACCAGGATAGGCGTTGTCTGACCTTACTTCACTCATCATTATATACTCCCACTGATAATAATCGGTACCGTAAAATATATTATAACAACCCGTTAAAACACTTTCAATGTCATTAGCGGTTGAATAAGAATTACCTGTTGTTAAGGATGTTTTAGGTTTATCGTCCAAAAATTTCTTGCACGATAAGGAAACCAATGATATAGATAATACCAGAAGGCTTTTATATAGAATATTTTTTTTCATGTTTTGTCGATTTAAGAATTAAAATGAAATATTTAAACCAAATACAAACTCTCTAGCTTGAGGATAGGTTCCAAAATCCACACCAGGAGCCGTGTTCTGATTTCTTGCAGACTGGCTCTTATTACTAAATGCACTTACTTCTGGGTCGAAGCCACTGTACTTAGTGAATGTAAGCAGGTTTTCTGCTGTTAAATAAATCAAACAACGACTAACTTTCAACTTGTTTAAAGTAGCTGACTTTAAGTTATAACTTACTGTCAACGACTTTAACCTTAAGTAAGAACCGTCTTCAATAAAACGAGACGACGGTGTTGAGTTAACTACATTATTTGGTGTTGACTTAGGAATGCTAGTAACATCGCCTGCATTCTTCCACCTATTTAAAACACTTGCCGACTGATTCATAATTAAAGACATAGATTCAGACAATACACGTGTGCCATTAAATATTTGATTGCCTTGTACCCCTTGCAAGAATAAGTCTAATGACCAGTTTTTATAACGGAACGAGTTGCTAAATCCATATATGAATTGCGGATTAGCGTCACCAATTATACCTACGCTATCAGCACCACTTGCATTTTTCAAAAAGTCAATCATACCCGTTGCAGGGTCAACGCCTTTTGAAATTTTTCCAAAGAACGAACCCAATGGTTTTCCTTCTTGTACAATTGCAGTATTAAAGTCACTACCCGCCGGGTTAATAGTACCTGTCTTTAATGTACTTCCAACAATGTCAATTACCTTGTTTTTGTTAAATGAAATATTGAAGTCGGAATTCCAGACGAAATTAGAACTTACTATATTTTTCGTGCTTATTTGAAATTCAAAACCTTTGTTTTCCATGCTACCCGCATTTTGCAATGCACTGGAGAAACCAGTACTTGTTGGCATTGGCACGCTTAACAACATATCATTTGTTTTTTTCTCGTAATAATCAGCTGTAAACATTACACGATTATTTAAGAATGCTACATCAATACCAATATCTAACTGTGTTGTTTTTTCCCAACGTAAGTCAGTGTTTTCAATAGTTGTTGGAATATAAGCAGTGTTCATATTTCCGCCGATAATATATTTCTGCATTGTATCCACAATACCATACCAAGCATATGGTTGTGCACGGTCGTTTCCAACAATACCCCAACCAGCGCGTAATTTAAATTCACTAATTCCTTTTATGTCTTTAAAGAAGTTTTCTTTAGACAATCTCCAGCCTCCTGAAAAAGAAGGGAAATAACCCCATTTATTTTTTGCAGAAAACTGACCAGAACCATCTGCTCTAAAATTACTTGTGATATAATATTTATCATCAAATACATAGTTCAAACGACCAATAAAGGATTGGTGAGATTTTTGTACATAGTAAGGTGTAGGTACGGATTTTATTTTACCGTCATCTACATTTTGGCTTGCGCCAGCATCAGTAAAGTCACGTGACGACTTGTATAAGTTATCCGTTTCTTCTCTTGAAACAATATAACCAGCTAAAGCGCTTACATTATGTTGTTTAATTACCTTATTGTAATTTGCTGTATTTTCTGAAATCCAATATTTAAACTTGTAAGTATTTTCACTAGCTAATCCAGCACTTGATTTACCATACCTTGTTTGAACAGCGTCTTGAAAAGAAGTATATTTTCCTTCTGAATTTTCTGCACCAAATAAACTTTTTATTTTTAATCCTTTTAGTAATTCTGCCTCAGCATAAACATTACCAAATAATCTGCTGTTTTTGTTTAAATGTTCTGGTTGGTATACAGTTGAAACCGGATTTTCTAAGTCATTGATAAAAGGGCTTCTTGCATACATCGAAGGATTTTCTGGATCTCTGATTCCTATATTAGGAATAGATGTATACAATCTTGTAATTACACCATTTCTGTTATTCTCAGAAACATCAATGTCTTTTACATTATCATAAGAAACACTTGTTCCTAATTTAATTGCTTTGCTTAATTGATGATCTAAATTTGCTTTTAATGTAGTACGCTTTAAACTGTTGTTTAATACAATACCATTTTGGTCATTAAAAGATCCAGATACATAATAAGTCGTTTTTTCATTTCCGCCGGTTGCAGATAATTGGTGGTTTTGAGAAATGGCGTTTCTGAAAATTTCGTTTTGCCAGTTGGTGTTTGCCGTTAACTTTGTCCAGTCGGTAGAGCCACCCATTTCAGTAGCTAGGTCCTTAAATTGACTTGCATTAAGCACGTCCATTTTTTTCCATGCACTTGAAACTGTTGCAGTCGCATTATAGGTTAATTTTAACTTTTGATTTTTACCTCTCTTAGTAGTAATTAACACAACACCATTCGCACCACTACTTCCAAAAATAGCTGCAGAAGAAGCGTCTTTTAAAATGGTGATACTTTCAATGTCAGCAGGATTAATTTCACTTGTATTATAAGTTGGAACACCGTCCACCATATATAATGGATCGCTTCCGGAAGTGATAGAAGAAGTACCGCGAACGCGTATACTAAATCCTGCTTGTGGCTGGCCCGAAGACCTAATTACCTGAACTCCAGAAGCCTTTCCTTCTAAGCCGTATCCAAATTGAGTATTAGGACGATTTTCAAGGTCCTTAGCGGTAACTACTGAAACCGAACCTGTTAAGTCCTTTTTCTTTTGTGTACCATAACCAACTACAACAACTTGATTTAATTCATTGTTTAATAACTTTAAAGAGATTTTAATAAACTCAACAGCGCCAACCGAAATTTCTTGTTTTTCATAATTAACGTGGGAAACAACAATTACCGCATTATTATCTTCTACTTTAATTGTAAAACTTCCTTTTAAATCGGTAGTGGTGCCCAAATTGGTACCCTTAATTACAATAAATGCCCCAACCAATGGCTCTCCATTTTCGGACACTACTGTTCCCGAGACTTTTCGCCCCTCGGCTACTTCACTGCTTTCGGTAGGCAAAATAACTACTAGATTGTTTTCCAATAACTTGTAGTTTAATCCTGTTCCTGAAAGCATGTTTTCTAACAAGCCTACCACTGATTCTCCAGTTACACTTACGTCTACCTTTTTTTGTAAGGCAGGTAAATCGTAATTGTACAGAAAACGGTATGCACTTTGTTTTTCAATTGCCTTAAATACTTTTGGCATCCCCGCTTGCTTCATTTGTAGTGTTACAAATTGAGCATTGGCATCGCCCGCAATTGCTTGCAACGTGGTAAGTAAGATCAATGCGATCGTCATTTTCATAAACAATAATGTTTTAAATAAAGAGCGATTTTGCGTAAGCAGTAGCTTAACACTGAGTAAGGTTTTTTTCATACCTTTGGTTTAGGGTTATTTAATACGAAACCTTGGTGAATTTTACGATTGTCCTTGGTTTCTTTTCGACCTGATCGGGGAATGTTAGCGCATTTCCCGATTTTTATTTTTAACTATTATTCAATTATAATTTCACTGTCGTGAATTGTATATTTAAACATAGTAATTAGTTGTAACGCCTTTAATGCCTCTTCCACATTTTCATTTTCAAAAACTCCTCCAAACCTATTTGCTACCAAATGTTGATTTTTGATAGTGATTTTTATATTATACCATCTTTCCATTTTTTCTGCCAATTCAGAAAAAGTGTCACCATCAAATATCAAACGGCCATATACCCATGAAGTTTCCACCCTTGCGCTATCGGGGATATATTTGGAAATAGGACTAATTGATATTAATTGTGCCTGTTTGTTGTCGATAGCTAATCTGGCATGGTCATGCGCATTTAAGGATTCTGGTTTATTGTAAACTAATTTTTCATTAGGACGTAATATTATTTTTGAAGCAGATGGCTCGTTATTTTTTTGGACTTCAATAAGGCCCCTCACTAATGTTGTTTCAATAGTAGGGTCTTGGTTATACGATTTCACGTTGAAAGCTGTACCCAATACACGTATGCTTATTGCAGATGTTTTTACAATAAAGGGGCGATTTTTGTCTTTTACCACATCAAAGTAAGCTTCACCCTCAAGTGTTACTTCACGAATAGAGTCGTTAAAACTTGCACCATAAGAAAGTTTACTTTCCGAATTCAACCAAACCTGTGTGCCATCTGGTAAAATTAGTTTTGATTTGGTTCCTCTTTTAGCAACAATTTCGTTGTACTTAAAGCTATTGTTCCTTGATTCATTTATACTAGGTATGCCAAATTGAATAGTAAATATTAATCCTATTAAAACTGCCGCAACAGCGAAGGACCATTTTTTAATAGAAACCGTTTTTGCCAAAACAACATTCGTTTCAGGCGTATTAATTGCTTGTTCAATAATTTGTTCCGAAGTTGCTGTTGATAAAATATGATTAAAGTGATCATCCTTTTCGCTTTGCGAATCGGCGCTTTTTGGTGCTTGAATATTCCACCAGCTTGTAATTAGTTCATGAAAAAACTGTTCGTCCTCGCTTTTAAGCAATTCGTTGAACTCCGCTTGTTCGATTTCGGAGGCCTCCTTTGATAATATTCTGGAGTAAAGTTCTATAATTCTATTGCGGTTCATAGGCATGCTTATACGTAAGACAAAAAAACAATGTGTTTACCCTAAGCCGTTACCTACTTTTTTATAAAAACGTTGTTGCGGGAGGTCTCGATGGCCGTTTTAACACTTTCCCGAATTTTAGAAACCGCTATAACCATTTGAGCATCAATAGTTTTCACAGATAAACTGAGAATTTGAGCCACTTCACCATAACGTAAGCCATCTTCTCTAACCAGCTTAAAAATTAGTTTACACCTAGGGGGGAGACTGTCTACTGCTTGCTTAATTTTTTGAAGCATTTCCTTTGTAATCATTAATTGTTCCGGGGAAGCGCCATCGGCTATTTGAACATGTAGGTTTTCGTAGGGTTCGGTTTCAATTTGTTTTGCTTTTTTTGCGATATAGTTTAAAGAAGCATTTTTGGTTGCCGTATATAAATAAACCCTTAAATCGTTAATTTTTATAATGTTGGTTTTGTTCGTCCACAAGCGCACAAACAATTCGTCCACAATTTCGGTAGCAGCATCTTTAGATTGAACAAAGGAATAGGAAAACTTTGCTAGGTTAGCAAATAAAGCATCGAAAATTTGACGAAATGCACGGGTGTCGCCTTCTGCTACTTGACATTGTAGCAAAGAAAAATCCTGGTCGATATTTGATTTCATTTGACTCATAGCAATCGTTCGTCTAACCAAATATATGTATTTAGGATTAATATATCAACAGAATAAAATCGTTCTAATTTTGAAAAGTAGGTAAATCGATAAAGCTTTCTACACGGAAATGGCTTGGGCTTTATGTTTTTGTGCAAAATAATAAATGGCATATAGTGTAATTAATATGCCAACGAAAGAAAGCGCCATCACGCTTTGGGAAAAGAATTTTGTCCATTGAATGTTCAAATCCAAACCTTCTTTAACAAGCATGACGCTTACGCTTCCAACATAGCCAATGGAATCGGCAAAGTAAATAAAGAATCCTGCGTTTCCTTTCATTGAAAAAGCCGCAATTAAGCGATCGAAGAAAATAGAGTTAAAAGGAATGTACACCAAATACAATCCCAAGCCTACCCACATCATCCACCAAAAAGGATTTAATAAACTATGCGTAAAAAAATAAGTGGAACTGCCTGCAATTATAAATCCTAATAAAATAAAAACATGCGCTACCATTAATGCCTTAAAACTATTTTTTATTGCAACCACCGCACCTATAATAATTAATATAAATATAGTAATGGGGATTTCGGTTTGCGTAAAAATTGCAGGCTTTGAACCATAGCCCATTTCTTTCCACATATCAGCAGAAAAATTATCGCGGATGTCACGAAAAATAGTTGCAAACAAATAAATTGTTACAAAAGCAATCACCCCTGGCAAGTATTGTTTTATTAAATTTTTTCTATCATCAGCTGTCATGGGCACGCGCGCTATTCTTAATTTCTCATCTTCGGCAGAAGGCGCTGGCACTTGTTCTAAGCCATATACACATACAATAAGTGGTAACACAAAAACTAGTCCTGTAAAAAAAGGTACCCAAAATTCAGGTACATGAAATTGTATCATTAGCCAAGCTCCAACCGATTTTACCCAACCTGCAGAAAAAATAAAACTTACGGCCAACGCAGCACCAATAAAATCGGTGCTTTTTCTCCCTTCAACGTAGGAAAAAACCACACCCCATAACATGCCCAACGGAAAGCCATTTAAAAAAAGAAACACCACATTATAAGGAGCGGGTACTACTGCAAAAAACAACCAGGCCAGCCATGAAATACCTGTTAGTAAAAAAATAATTTTATACCTGTTTACTTTCTTGAGTCCTGAAATAAATTTTATGCCGTAAAACTTTGCCATTAAATAGCCTAACATTTGACTAATCACTAATGCTGTTTTAAAGGCAATGGGTCCAAATGTTAAACCATCAAAAGTGCACACCGTAAACGATTTTCTAAAACCAAAAATAAATACATAAGTTCCAAAGGAAACAAGTGCGGCATACAATGCAATAGATTTTTCTTTTGACAGCCAACTCATGTGAAATAGTTTAAACCAAATTTAGTGTTTTATACATGTATATTATTGACTAAATTTACTTTTCATGAAACCGCTTTCCATTTGTATTGCTCCCTTAGACTGGGGATTGGGCCACGCCACAAGGTGTATACCAATTATTAATGCGTTTTTAAACCTTGGCCACAAAGTTTACATTGCTTCAGAGGGAAACCATGCAGTACTATTAAAAGAAGCATTCCCTCATACCACTTTATTGCCCTTACGTGGCTACCGTGTTAGATACACGAAAAATAGAAATTTGTTTTTTATTGCTATTTTATTCCAGGGTCCTAAAATTTTATGGAGTGCCTTTAACGAATACTTTTGGCTTAAACGCATGCAAAAAAAGTATCAATTTGACTTAGCCGTATCAGATAATCGAGTTGGTTTTTTTCACAAAAAAATTCCAAGCGTTTTTATTACCCATCAGTTAAACCTCATAATGCCTTTTAAATGGGCTACGCACCTATTTCAGCAAATGCAATATGTATGGCTTAAAAACTTTGCTTCCTGCTGGATTCCCGATATGGAAGGCAATAATAACCTTGCTGGAATTTTATCAAACCCAACACAAAAAACAAGTACGCCTGTTTTTTATTTAGGAATATTATCCCGCCTTTTTTCTGCCCTGCCCAAAAAGCACCAGTCAGCTGAAGTTAACCCAGTTCATTTTTTAGGCATTATTTCTGGACCAGAACCGCAAAGAACATTGCTTGAAAATATTTTATGGAAAGAAGGAAACCAACTAAACAAAACATTTGTACTAGTGGCTGGATTACCCATGAATAAAACACATCAGAAAGTTTCCGCAAATGGAATATTATTTAATCACCTTGCTGGAGAAGCGCTTGCAAATGAAATTGAAAAGGCAGAGTATATTATTTGTAGAGGCGGCTATACTAGCTTGATGGAGCTAATCCCTTTTGAAAAGAAATTAATTTTTGTACCAACACCGGGACAAACCGAACAAACTTATTTAGGTAACTATTGGCAAGATAAAAACTGGGCCGTTTCCTTTGAACAACACCACTTTAATTTAGCTAACGCATTAGACGCGGCAGCAAGTTTAACGTATACCAAACCTCCATTTATTCCTTTTACTGCCGACACGCTTAAAGCTGCACTAAAGCAACTACCTTTATAATATATGGCGGTTCAAAAAATAAGCATAGACGATTTTGTTGGAATGGTTTCAAAAGCAATTGTAATTGACGTGCGCAGTCCTGGAGAATTTGAACATGCGCATATTATAGGTGCTCACTCCTTGCCCTTGTTTACCAACGAAGAGCGTGCCAAAGTTGGTACTACTTACAAACAAAAAAGTAGAGAAGCTGCTATAAAAATAGCACTGCCTTTTTTTGGAGAAAAAATGAAGGACCTCATTGAAACAGTTGAAACCTTGGTTGCTGCATTTGAAAAAAAATACGGCACTACAACTCCCTCTATTATTGTTCACTGTTGGAGAGGTGGCATGCGCAGTGGTGCTGTGGCATGGCTTTTAGACCTTTATGGTTTTAAAGTATTACAACTTGTTGGAGGGTATAAAGCCTATAGAAACTGGGTGCTTACACAATTTGAAAAACCTTATCCACTTAAAGTATTAGGCGGCTATACGGGTTCTGGTAAAACCGAAATTTTATTAGAATTAAAAAGAAGAAATAAAACAATAATAGATTTAGAAGGGCTTGCACATCACAAGGGTTCTTCCTTTGGTGCACTAGGTCAGGCGAAACAACCTTCACAAGAAATGTTTGAAAACAAATTAGCACATGCACTTGCTTCTATTGAATATACAGAAGAAGGTATTTGGATTGAAGACGAAAGTCAAAGAATTGGACTTGTAATGATTCCTACTTCTTTTTTTGTTTTACTACGAAATAGTATTTGTTATTTTATTGAAATTCCTTTTAACGAACGGCTTGGTTTTATTACAACTGGTTATGGTAATTTTGATAAAGACAGTTTAATGAGCGCCACATTAAGGATTCAAAAAAGGCTTGGTGGGTTAGAAACAAAAAATGCTATTAACCATATTATTGAAGGGAATATTGAAGATGCATTTAGTATTTTACTAAAATACTACGATAAGTGGTATGAAAAAAATACACAAAAGACCACTGTCCTCCCTAAACTAAAAGTAATTAGGGTGCAAGCCGAAAAAGTAGACCCAATTGTTAATGCTAGCTTATTGCAATAATTTTGGGTAATTAAGTAACTTTAATTAATTGTTTGTTATGCATAATTTACTTGCTTGGTGGATTTTCTCCGTAAGGGGATGGAAAATAAAGGGCCGCTTTCCTTTTGAATTAAAAAAAGTCATTTATATAGTGGCGCCTCATACCCATTGGGTTGATTTTTTTATGGGACTTGCCATTAGAAAGAAATTACACTTCGAATTTATCCGTTTTTTAGGCAAAAGGGAGCTTTTTGTACCCCCTGTTAGTTGGATATTGCGCAATATGGGTTGTTACCCTGTTGACCGTTCAAAAAGCAACAACTTCGTTGACCAGGTGGTTAAAATGTTTGCCGAAAGGGAATCCTTCCACTTGGCCTTATCGCCCGAAGGAACCAGAAAAAAAGTATCAAAATTGCGTTCTGGCTTCTATCATATTGCAAAAAAATCTAATGTGCCTATAGTAATGGTGGGGATTGATTTCGGAACAAGAACTTATGTCTTTTCAGAACCTTTTTTTGCGACAGCAGACGAAAGCGGTGATAAACGAAAAATTGTTACTTTTTTTAAAGACTTTAAAGGCTATATTCCCGAATTTGGTATTAGTGAAGACATCGAATGTTAATATTTAAGCTTTTAACAAAATTGTTATTAGACTCTACAGGATATTCCTATTTTTGTTCTAGTCATTGGTTACCTTTATTATCTAAATTAAAAACAGAACTAATATGAAAATGAAAGTTTTATTAGCCCTTGCCATGGTTAGCATAGGAGCTTATTCTTGCGTAAGTCCTAAAAAATTACAAGAAGCTGAATCGAAGTATGGCCAATTGAATAGCGCATATGCTGAATTACAAAGCAAATATCGTGACGCACAAGATGCAGTTTCAAAAAATAAAAACGACGCTGAGCGTTTTGGTGCTACTAATAAAGCTCTTCAATCAACTATTGATGATTTAAACAAACAAGTTGATTTCTTAAGAAACAACAACACAACTGTATTAAGTCAATTAAAAGATTTGTCTGTTGTAACAGGATCACGAGCTGAAAGCATTAAAAAGTCTTTAGAAAATATTGGTGCTAAGGATTTATATATTCAAGACTTACAAGGATCAATGGCACGTAAAGATTCTATCAACATGGCGTTGGTTGTGAATTTGAAAGGTGCAATTGGTGATTTAAATGACGAAGACATTAATATCAAAGTTGACAAAGGCGTAGTATATGTTGATATTTCAGATAAATTATTATTTAAAAGCGGAAGCTTTACTGTAACCGATAAAGCGAAAAACGTTTTAGGTAAAGTAGCTAAGGTTTTAGCTGCACAACCAAATATTGAATTCATGGTTGAAGGCCACACCGACAGCAAGCAATTAATTGCTTCTGAAACGGCAATTGACGACAACTGGGATTTGAGTGTTAAGCGTGCAACTACTGTAGTTCGTTTATTACAAGATACTTATGGTATAGACCCTAAGCGCATGACTGCTGCAGGTAGAGGAGAATATAAGCCAGTTACTGGAAATGGTAATGCTATCGACAGAGCTAAAAATCGTCGTACAAGAATTGTTATCTTACCTCAATTAGATCAGTTCTTCAAGTTATTAGAAAAGAAGTAATTCTTTCCATACTATCTTTTAAAGCCCGCTCAATTATGAGCGGGCTTTTTGTTTACAATATATTTTTTGTTTTCCACCTGCCACTAAAATGCACTTAGTCGTCGTATCTTCGCATGATGCAAGCGTATTTAAATGGTTTAAATGAACAACAACGAGAAGCGGTATTACACCTAAACGGGCCATTGATGATTATTGCCGGTGCTGGTAGTGGTAAAACAAAAGTGTTAACTAGCAGAATTGCACACTTAATGCATAGCGGGGTTGATTCTTTTAATATACTTGCCCTAACTTTTACCAACAAGGCTGCTAAGGAAATGAAGGAACGTGTCGAAAAGGCACTAGGCAGCACCGAAGCGCGCAATTTATATATTGGCACTTTCCACAGTGTGTTTGCACGTATTTTAAGGGGAGAAGCCGCAAAACTGGGTTATCCGCAAAGCTTTACGATATATGATACCGACGATTCAAGATCGGTTTTGAAGGCGGTAATTAATGAATTGGAGCTGGACGACAAGCATTACAAACCCAATATTGTTCATAACAGAATATCGTCTGCAAAAAACGCCCTAGTAGGTCCCGAAGCATACGCGGTGAACAGCATGATTCAAGCAGAAGATGCAAGGTCGAAGCGTCCTGCAATAGCACAAATTTATGCAGCATACGTAGCGCGTTGTTTTAAAAATGGCGCAATGGATTTTGATGATTTACTTTTTAAAATGCACGAGCTATTGCGCGACTTCCCAGAAGTGCTTCACAAGTACCAACATAAATTTAAATATTTATTAATTGATGAGTACCAGGATACAAACCCAGTACAGTACCAAATTGCTAAATTATTAGCAGCTGTCCATGAAAATATTTGTGTGGTAGGTGACGATGCGCAAAGTATTTATAGTTTCCGTGGTGCTACTATTGAAAACATTTTGCAATTTGAAAAAGACTACGACGATGTTAAATTGGTTAAACTAGAACAGAATTACAGAAGTAGTAAATCCATTATTGAAGTTGCAAATCATGTTATTAAAAATAACCAAGGACAAATTGCAAAAAACTTATGGACCGATAATGATGAAGGAGAAAAGATAAAGCAGGTGCGCACCATGACCGATAATGATGAAGGAAAATTTGTTGCCGATGCGATACAAGAAAATAAATTAAGAAACCATTTTTACAATAATGATTTTGCTATTTTATACCGTACTAATGCACAAAGTCGTTCCTTTGAGGAAAGCTTAAGAAGGCAGGGTATTGCGTATAAGATATATGGTGGGCTTAGCTTCTATCAAAGAAAAGAAGTTAAAGATTACATTGCTTATTTAAGAATTATAGCAAACACACAAGACGAAGAAGGTTTAAAAAGAATTATTAATTACCCAGTTAGAGGTATTGGAAAAACAACTGTTGAAAAATGTTTGGTCCTTGCGAGTGAACATAATATTACCTTTTTTGAAGTATTAGAAAAAGCAAAATCACTTGGTTTTAAAGCAGGCACATTAAATTCAATTGAAGAATTTGTGACCATGATTAAGTATTTTCAAAATCAACTTAGTAAACATAATGCTTACGACGTTGCGGTACAAGTTGGAAAGCATACCAATATTGTTAAAGAATTATTTAATGATAAGTCCACAGAAGGGTTGGCACGTTATGAAAACGTACAAGAGTTATTAAACTCTATTAAAGAATGGACCGAAAGCCCTAGCAATGAAGACGGTGAACAAGGTGACAAGGGACTAGGCGCTTACTTACAAGAGATTACTTTAATAACAGATGCGGATAATGACAAGAGCGATGCGGACACTGTAAAATTAATGACAGTGCATGCTGCAAAAGGATTAGAATTTGCATGTGTCTTTGTAGTAGGCCTAGAAGAAACATTATTCCCAAGTGGAATGAGTGTAAACACCCGTGAAGAATTAGAAGAAGAAAGAAGATTATTTTATGTGGCCGTAACACGCGCAAAAAAACATTTATGGTTAAGCCACGCCAATTCAAGATATAGGTTTGGACAACTTGTTCAAAACGACCCTAGCCGCTTTTTAGAAGAAATGCCTGAGGACAAGATTGACAAGTCGAGTGCTGGCGGCGGTGCTAAAAACCAAAGTTCAGGTTGGGGAAGTGCCTACGACAGAATGCATGGAGGAAATACGAAAAGCTGGAGCGAACAAAGGCCAAAATCAGGGACAAAGCTAAGTACCACAGCCGGGGCTAGTAGTAAGCCGACTTATTTGCCTGTTGTTCCGCCAAGCACATTGAATAAAAACCATATCCCTTCGGTTGATTTTTTAGCAGCCGACCCAACTGCCTTGGAAGCTGGTATGAAAATAGAACACCAAAAGTTTGGCTTTGGGGTAATTAAGGAGATAGAGGGCTCGGCCCACAATCCTATTGCCCTGATCCTATTTGACAAGAACGGGGAAAAGAAAATAATGCTGAATTATGCCAAATTAAGCATCATTCCATAGGATAGACCCTTTCGATATCGGAAAAATAAAGGACCTAACTACTAAAACCGTTCTTGAGCGCAGCAATTTTGATTAATTTTGTATTCAATAAGCGACTAAACATTATTACTATGATCACTACAGGCAATACCATTGTAAGCATCTACACCGAAATGACTCCAAACCCAGAAACCATGAAGTTTGTGGCAAACAAACTATTGTACCCGGGCAAAAGTTTAGATATTGCGGACGAAACCCTAGCTATTGCATCGCCTTTAGCTAAGGAGCTTTTCAGTTTTCCTTTTATCAAAAGTGTGTTTATTGCAAGCAATTTTATCACGCTTACTAAAAGCGCTGACACGGACGATTGGCAGGATGTAATTCCTACTGTTAAAACCTTTCTAAAAGAATTTTTAGAAAATGGTGGTGTAGTGGTGAACGAAGAAGAGGTGGTTAAAATGAAACAAGAAGCGACAAACACCGTGCATGCCGATGATGACGATGTTGTAAAGCGTGTAAAAGAATTATTAGAAAATTATGTAAAGCCCGCAGTAGAAATGGATGGCGGCGCGATACAATTTAAAAGTTATAACGACGGAATTGTAAACTTAATGTTACAAGGTTCATGCAGTGGATGTCCAAGTTCAATGGTTACTTTAAAAGCTGGTATTGAAGGCATGATGAAACGTATGATTCCAGAAGTAAAAGAAGTAGTAGCTGAAGCGGAATAGTTAAATTATTTTAAGTGCGTTTTGATTTTAAGTTGGGTTAGAAAAATACAAAAAAGCCTTCTCGAATAATCGAGAAGGCTTTTTAATTAAATCAATTATTCAATAAATTAAATTTGCTTTTTTGCCGGGGGTTTATTGATTATAGTTTTCCGTATAAATCACGTAGCTTTTCCCGTGTCATAATGCTTTCCCAGTTTTTACCCAAAGCGTTCTCCCATAAAGGTTTCATGCCTAACGAAACATTAATCATTTCATCAAATTGTGCTTCAGTTAAAGCAGCACAAATACCTGTTGGGATTTCTATTTTATTTTTCTCCACCATGAACTTAAATTCTTTCACACCCGCTGGATAATATTCTTCTAGATGATTCATTACAATACAATTACCAATACCATGTTTTGTACCTAATAAATAACTTAAGCCATAACTCACTGCATGAGCTACACCTACTTGACTATAAGCAATACTCATCCCTCCTGCATAAGAAGCCATCATTAATTGGTCATCACTTTCTTCGTCCCATTTGTCTTTTTCCACAAATATTTTACGACATAATTCCAAGGCTTTTTCACCGTAGCTTTTACTAAATTCATTTAAAAAAGTACCTTCTAAACTTTCAATGCAGTGGATATAACAATCCATGCCTGTATAAAAACGTTGATTCACTGGTGCGTTTTTGCACAATTCGGGATCTAGTACAATTTGGTTAAATGGAGTAAAATCGGAATTCATTCCAAGTTTACGTGTTGGCCCTGTTAATACTGTGGTGCGACTTACTTCTGCACCTGTACCGCTTAGGGTAGGTATGCCTACTTTATAAACGCCCGGCACTTTCACTAAATCCCATCCTTGATAATCGGCTGATGAACCAGGGTTGGTCATCATTAACGAAACGGCTTTAGCCAAGTCCATTGCTGAGCCACCGCCAATACCTATAATACCACTCACTTCACCAAATTCCGATTTTAATTCAGCTGCTAACGCGTCTACTTGTTTTGTTTTAGGCTCCTGTGTCACATCTACATAAACAATTTTATCCTTTCCTCTAAGCGGGATACGACTTGCCAAGGGTTTACCTATAAAAAAATGATCTAAGAAAAAGATCATCGGAAAATCGCCTTTTCGTTGTGGCGCTAAAATTTCATCTAATTGGTTAAATGCGCCACGACCATATACTACATAGTCGACCATTTTAAAATTACGAAACTGCATATGCTGTGTATTATGGGATTAATTTATAAGGTCTAATTTTTGCATAACAAAGATAACTAAACTTGCCTTAATTCTTTTCAAACATATAAGCACTAAACTATTCTTCGGCTATAAAAGTTTTGCTGCTTTTACTAAATCTTCGGGAGTGTCAATTTCCACCCCCATATATTCTGTCACAACCATTTTAATGGCTACCCCGTTTTCTAAATACCTTAAGCATTCAATTTTTTCAGCAGCTTCTAATGGCGACATAGGCCAATTGGTAAAATTAAGCAGTGCCTGTTTTTTAAATGCATATACACCCACATGCTCATAATAAGTAATCGGACTTTCTGTGCTTCGTGGATAAGGAATTACACTTCGTGAAAAAAACAACGCATTGTTATTTTTATCTACTGCAACTTTTACATAATTAGGATCTTCAATTAACGCTTGCACTGTAAGTACTTGCATTAAGGAGGCAACTTGTACTGTGTTATCTGTAAAAACAGACAGCACTTTTTCAAGTGGATCTCTTTTTACAAATGGTTCGTCGCCTTGTACATTCACCACAATATCAATATTTAAATCAGCTGCCGCTTCCGCTATTCTGTCGCTTCCGCTTTCGTGTGAACGCTTACTCATTATAGCTTTACCGCCATTGTTGGTAATTTCATTAAAAATAATTTCACTGTCTGTAACCACATACACTTCGTCAAATAATCCTGTTGCAAGGGTGTTATCATACGTATGTCGTATCACGGTTTTATTGCCAAGGGGCTGCATCAACTTTGCTGGAAATCGTGTTGCCGCATAACGTGCGGGAATAAAAGCGCCTATCTTCATTTATAATTATTTAGTAGTCTGATTTTATATTTTTTATCGAAAGGCATTTTTAATTGATACCCTATATCACCATGCT
>CANHAE010000015.1 GCA_947458915.1 Bacteroidota bacterium | reverse complement strand
TGGTTTACGCGGCTTAAGTGATACCGCTATTTTTGCGATTGCCACTTATGTTTCAGCAATATTAGAAATTCCACAGCGAAGTATCACTTCAATTAGTATCCCTATACTTGCCGAATCATGGAAAAATAAGGATCTTGCAAACATCATGCATATATACAAAAAAAGTGTATCTAATTTACTGGCAGTTGGTTTGTTGCTTTTTGGTCTTATCTGGTTGAATGTTGAAAATTTAGTTAATTTTTTAAATTGGGTAAGTAGCAGTAAAGGTAATTCAGGTGGTTATGAGCAAATAGTTCAACTAGTATTTATTTTAGGGATTGCAAAATTAATTGATTTAGCTACAGGGGTGAATGGACAAATTATTGGCACTTCTAATTATTGGAGATTTGACTTTTTCACTAACTTATTTTACATCATTATTTCGCTCCCTTTGAACTTTTTTCTAATAAAAAATTATGGCTTAGAAGGCCTAGCATACTCAAATTTAATGGCGCTAACACTTTATAATAGTGTTCGTTTTGGCTTTTTGTATAAGAAATTCAAGCTACAGCCTTACACATGGAGGCACTTAATTTTTGTATTATTGAGTATAAGTTTAATGCTACTTACCAACCTACTACCTAACAGTGCTAATATTTTATTGAACATACTTATTAGGTCAATATTTTATGGTGTAGGTTTCCTTGGATTAGCTATTTGGATTAACCCTGCGCCTGAAATATTAAAAATTTTCACAGACTTTTTCTCGAAGAAAATAAAAGTGATTTTTAAGAAATAACTAAGTTCCCCCAAATAAATAATTACAAACTATTTTTTCTTGCAATAGTAACCATATGAAATGGGGCGTAATTTTGCTGATAGCCCACTTCGAAACCAGTATGTGTTAACATTTTTTTGATTAACTCAAAATCAAATACATGATGATGAACTGTCCTATAAGTAGCATTTAAACCAGTCCTTTTAATCAAAGCTTCCCTGGTCCCTAAAACTTTGTCCAGTTCCATGTCATGTAATTGGTTTACTTCCTCAAAATGTGTTGTATCATCCTCTTGAGTATTGTTTAGTTCATCCTCTAATAAATGTTCAAATTTTGTTATTGGTCGTTTCCGATCGAAGGTGAAATCTTTATTAGGAAGGATTAATACAAATTTTGCACCAGGTTTTAATACCCTACACCATTCTTTAAGTGCTTTTATTGGATTTGCAATATGTTCTAAGGAATGGCTTGATAAAGCAAAGTCATATTTGTCATTTGCTATTGCTGAAAGGTTAGTGCCTTCCGCTATAAATTGGTACCCAAAATCATTTTTATGGTAATTATAGGAATTGCCTTCTTGAATTCTCCCTTCCCAAATAGTTGCATTTGAAAAATTGACACCATCCACTTGGTTTGCATACAAATAAATGGGCATAGCCCCTTTTAATTTGAAAATATCACTAGGACCTCCAATTTCAATTCCATTTAATTTTTTAAATTCTTTAGCAATTTGGATTAATGGTCGCTTTTCTTTCTGTCTAATATAAGAAATAAAGGTAATGATGGTTTCAAGCAAGTTCATAATCTAATCAATTATTAAGTTTTTCAAAAACAACTCCATTCCTTTCTTTTTATCGGCAGTAAATTGGTAGCTTATATTTTGGGTATAGTATTTATATAAATCGTATCCGGTTTCATGCTTAGGCACTTTTGCAATAACCTCCTTTAAATGCGCTAGCCCATAGCTATTTGCTAAATCGAACTGTTTCATGAATTCCTCAGGTATTGGCTTATTGGCTACCCAGGTTGCAAAAACAAAAGGCAAGCCTGTATGTGCAATCCAAGCTTCAGCTAAGTCAAAACTATAAGCAAACTGGGATATAGCAGCTAAGGCCCTATCGCCTATTATCACACCAGCAGTTGTCCCGCTAATTTTTTGAATATAACCTTCGGATGCAGGAATAAACTCCACTTCTTGCTTCCAGTAACATTTTAATAAAATTTTAGCTAATTGAATAGAGGTTTTGCTTTGATAGTCTAAATAAACGGTTTCAATTTCCTCCATAGGTACTTGGCTAAAAATACATACTGAGGCAACCGGGCCTTCCGCACCAATACAATAGTCGGATACTAAATAAGGGTCCTTTAACAAAGGAATGATTGCAACAGGCACTAGGCCAATGTCAATAGTGCCATCCATTAAGTCTTGGGCAATCTTTGCAGGGTAGTCTTTAACCAATTCAATCCCTTGCATGATGTCGGATTGCTGTATTCCCAGTAAGAAAGGGAGTGTATTTAAATAACTTACCGCCCCTATGCGCCATCTCTTGTCCAATTCAATTAACTTTGTACAAAGAAAACCATTTTTTTTCAATTATGTCACATCTTACTTCAATCTCTCCTATTGACGGTCGTTATTACAAACAAACAGCAGCTTTGGGTAACTACTTTTCGGAATACGCGCTAATTAAATACCGTGTGCTTGTAGAAATTCATTATTTCCTTTTTTTGGCAGATAAGAAATTCTTTAAACTAACACCCGCCCTAAGAAAAAATTTACTTGCCGTTATTGAAAACTTTTCAGAAGCCGACGCGGAAAAAATTAAATCAATTGAGGCTGTCACCAACCATGATGTGAAAGCAGTTGAATACTTTTTAAAGGAAGTATTAGAGCAAAATAAAGCAAGCGAATTAAAAGAATGGATTCACTTTGGATTAACTTCTCAGGACATTAACAATACTGCTATTCCATTAAGTTGGAAAGAAGCAATGGAAAATGATATTTTACCTGCTTACGTAAATTTACAAAATCGCTTATATCAATTTGCGAAGCAATGGAAAAAAATTCCTTTGCTAGCTAGGACGCATGGCCAAGCAGCTTCCCCAACTACTTTAGGAAAAGAAATAATGGTGTTTGTAGAAAGGCTACATAACCAGATAGAACTATTTGCCGCAATTCCTTATGCTGCAAAATTTGGTGGCGCAACGGGCAACTTTAATGCACATCATATTGCTTATCCAAAAAAGAATTGGGTTTCATTAGGTAATGAATTTGTAGAAGATGTATTAGGTTTACAAAGAATGCAGTTCACTACTCAAATTGAACACTACGACAACTTTGCAGCACATTGTGATACCTTAAAGCGATTGAATAATATTTTAATTGATTTGTCTCGTGATATTTGGACCTATATTTCAATGGATTATTTTAAGCAACAAACTAAAAAAGGCGAAATAGGGTCAAGTGCTATGCCTCATAAAGTAAATCCTATTGATTTCGAGAATGCAGAAGGTAATTTAGGCCTAGCGAATGCAGTATTGGAACACCTAGCTGCGAAGCTTCCTATTAGTCGTTTACAAAGGGACTTAACCGACTCCACTGTCCTGCGTAATATTGGTGTACCTATTGGGCATATTACTATTGCCATTAATTCTTTAGAAAAAGGATTAGGCAAGTTAATTTTGAATGAAGAAAAAATACAAGCCGATTTGGAAAACAATTGGGCCGTAGTCGCAGAAGCCATTCAAACAATTTTGCGTCGCGAGAAATACCCTAACCCTTATGAAGCATTAAAGGACTTAACAAGAGGAAACAATAAAATTGATAAAAAATCAATGCATAAATTTATTGACGGGCTTAAAGTTTCAGCAACGCTAAAAACTGCATTAAAGAAAATTACGCCTCAGAATTATACGGGTGTTACAGCAGAATATTAAACTGTAAGGTTAGCGCAAATTAAATAGCGTCGTCTTCAAATGGAGGTGGTGCTATTTTTTTTCGAGGCTCCTTCTTGCCTAATAATAAATGAATGGGTGCCATGCCTTCTTTTTCAATTGCCATTGTAAGTACTTCGGCAGTAGCAGCAGCGTCTCCCCAAGCACGATGCCTTCCTTCAATCCGAATACCTAAATCCCTTGTTAAAGAACCTAGGCCATACCTTTCTAGCCCAGGGAAAACTTTCTTGCTTAATTTAATGGTGCATAATTTGGGCGCTGTCCATTGAAAACCTGCTTTGCCGAGCATATAATGCACAAAAGAATAATCGAAACTTACATTATGGGCAACAAAAATTCTATCCTTTAATAAATTGAAAATCATAGGTGCCACTTCCTCAAACAAGGGAGCTTCGGCCACCATTTCATCACTTATCCCTGTCATATTAATAATGAATGGGGGGATTTTTTGCAATGGATTAACTAATGTGACATATTTACCAGTGACTTCTATCCCATTATGGATTACAATAGCAATTTCGGTTATACCATGGGTGTGTGGCATACCTCCTGTTGTTTCAATATCTACAATTGCAAATTCCATAGGGACTAAGATCGTAATTTTTATGCCGATTTCTGCCTTTTAAAGTAACATTTTGAATGAAACCACGTTATTAATAGAATAACAGTATAAAATTCTCCATGCGCATACGATTAACACTATTTATTGCATTATGCTGCCTTACACTTAATGCTTGTAAGACAGCCGGGCAAGAAGCAACTACAGCACTAAAAAAAGCTTGTGGCACACTGGTTAATACAATGCAGCCAACTGCTTTAATTATCCCCCAACCCAACCTATCAAGCAGTTCTGCTTTAGAAGAAGTTAACCAGGGACCTAAAAATATTTGGGAAGCTGCAGAATCGGCAAGAACTTGGTAAGCTCTAGCTGCTTTTCCTTATTTTTGTGACTCAATTTAGGAAAAGAGCAACCCCATGGAATTAAGCAAAAATTATATACCAGGCGAAGTAGAAACTAAGTGGTATGCCCACTGGATTAAAAACGGCTATTTTCACAGTACGCCAAACGAGAAAAAAGCATACACAGTTGTAATACCTCCACCAAATGTGACGGGCGTATTGCACATGGGTCATTGTTTAAATAATACTATTCAGGATATATTAGTGCGTCGTGCGCGCATGCAAGGATTTAATCCTTGTTGGGTGCCAGGTACCGACCATGCTTCTATTGCAACAGAGGCAAAAGTAGTTGCGATGTTAAGGGAGCGAGGTATTTCAAAATCTAGTTTAACGCGCGATGAATTTTTGGCCTATGCTTGGGAGTGGAAAGAAAAATACGGTGGTATTATATTACAGCAATTAAGAAAAATGGGGTGTAGTTTGGATTGGGAACGTACTTCGTTTACCATGGATCCCGATTATTACGAAACAGTTATAAAAGTATTTGTTGACCTACACAAGAAAGGCAAAATATACCGTGGCAAAAGAATGATTAACTGGGATGTACGCGCGAAAACTGCATTAAGCGATGAAGAAGTAATACATAAAGAAGTGAATGGGAAAATGTATTATATACGTTATCGCTTAGATGTGGCGAACGAAGAATATATAACTATAGCAACAGTACGTCCTGAAACTATATTTGGTGATACTGCTATTTGTGTGCACCCTGAAGACGCACGCTATAAACACTTAGTAGGTAAGTTTGCATTTATTCCAATGACCAACAAGCTCATCCCTATTATTACGGACGACTATATCGAAATGGATTTTGGAACAGGTGCATTAAAAGTGACACCAGCGCATGATATGAACGATTTTCAATTAGGACAAAAACATAATTTGGAAGTGGTTGATATTATGAATGACGATGGTACTATTTCGGATGCATCTCCAATGTATGTTGGACAAGACAGAATTGACGTTAGAAAACTAATTGTTCCGGATTTAGAAGCTGCGGGAAATTTAGTAAAAATAGAAGACTATGTGCACCAAGTTGGATTCAGTGAGAGGACCGAGGCTATTGTTGAACCCCGCTTAAGTTTGCAATGGTGGGTTGATATGAAGCAATTAGCTACGCCTGCTTTGGAAGCCGTGATGAGTGATGAAATAAAGTTTCACCCGGCGAAGTTTAAGAATGTATACAGGCACTGGATGGATAATATTAAGGACTGGTGTATTAGCCGTCAATTATGGTGGGGCCATAGGATACCTGCATGGTATGATGCTGAAGGAAATGTATACGTTGAAACAAGTTTAGAAAAAGTATATGAAACCTATCCGGAAACAAAAGGTAAAAACTTACACCAGGATTCAGATTGTTTAGACACTTGGTTTAGTAGTTGGTTATGGCCTATTGAAGTTTTCAAGGGTATGTCCAACCCAGGCAATGAAGAAATAAACTATTACTACCCAACTAGTACACTTGTGACAGCACCGGAAATTATTTTCTTTTGGGTGGCACGTATGATAATGGCTGGCGAAGAATATATGGGTAAGATCCCTTTTAAAGACGTTTATTTTACAGGTATAGTGCGTGACAAGCAAGGGAAGAAAATGAGTAAAAGTTTAGGTAACTCACCCGACCTTTTAGGATTGATTGACCAATTTGGTGCTGATGCAGTTCGTTTTGGAATTATGATTGCATCTCCGGCAGGAAACGATTTGTTATTTGACGAATCTACAATAGAACAAGGAAAAAACTTTAACAACAAACTTTGGAATGCCGCTAAGTTGTTAAAAATGTGGGAAACAAGAATTGAAGATACTGCTGTACCTGAGGATGCTGGCTTTGCTATGGACTGGTTCCAAGCTAAATTAAGCAATACACAAAACACAGTGGACGAATTATTGAAAGAATTCCGTTTAAGCGAAGCCTTAAAAGTAATATACAGTTTAATATGGGACGATTACTGCAGCTGGTATTTAGAATGGATTAAGCCTGGGTTTGAGCAACCAATGAATAAAAAGGTGTACGAAAATACAATTGAATTTTACGACGCCCTTTTACAATTATTGCACCCTTTCATGCCATTTATTACAGAAGAAATACATCATGCATTAAAAACACAAACTGAAGATATCTGTGTGAAATTATATGCGCCTAAAACAAGCGTGAACGAACAAGTGCTGAAAGCTGGGGAGTTACTACAAAATGTAATATCCACCCTACGTGATGCCAGGAACAAAAATCAAATCAAACCAAAGGATGCAATTGAATTATTTATTCAAACAGCACATAATGCTCCTTACCAAACAATTCAAAATATTTTAGCAAAACAAATTAATGCTGCTACAATACAATTTACCACTACTGCAATAGGATCCTCTATTGTGGTTGCATTGGAAAAAGACAAGTTTTACTTGGTTGCAGACCAAGCAATTGATACCGTGAGTTTAAAAGAAAATTTATTGAAGGATTTAGCGCATCAGCAAGGATTTTTAGTGAGTGTAGATAAAAAATTAAGTAACGTGAAATTTGTACAAAATGCGAAGCCTGAAGTATTAGCCATTGAACAAAAGAAAAAGGCGGATGCATTGGCTAGGATTCAAACCATTGAAGAAAGTTTATCGCAACTATAAATGAGTGAAATAATAATAAGACTGGCCACCTTAGAAGATCGAGCTTTTATTCGATCCGTATCGGAGCGCACATGGCCAAGCACTTATGGACATATTATTTCACAGGAGCAGATTGACTTTATGTTGGATTGGATGTATAGTGATGAATCACTTACAGCACAATTTGCAAAAGGACATCAATTTTATATCGCCAATTTAAATGGAGAAGCTATTGGGTTTTGTTCTGTAAGTGCAGAAGAAGGCAGGTCCCACAAACTAAATAAGCTTTATGTATTACCAAGTGCACATGGAACTGGCAGTGGTAAAGCACTATTAAACAAGGTGATTGAAGTTGCGAAAGTAGCAGGTTCAACTTCCCTATTCTTACAAGTGAACAAACATAATAACGCCTACACCTTCTACCTGAAAAATGGTTTCATTAAAGAAAAGGAATTCAAATTTGATATAGGGAATGGTTTTTATATGGACGACTATGTGATGCGATTAACGTTTTAAGAAAGCTACTCCTTCTCAATAAACCCTATCTTATTCCTTTCGACTGCCTGATTTAAAATTTTTGTGTCTACCTCGTACAAATAAGCCAAGTCAAAATCTAACATCACCATTTCTCCTCTTACTTCATATATTCTTTGTTGAATTAAATTATTTTCCATTCTATAAATTGGTTTTGCCGAACCTACTTATAAATAACTATTATCAATCGCGTATTTATACTGAACTGGGGCATGTGGTCACAATTTGTGACCACATGCCTTAAAAATGCACCTACGTGGTCACAAATTGTGACCGCATAGGAATTCCTTAGCATATATACTAAACCATCACGAGCGTCTGTTTCACTACACCCATTATAAATACACTTTGCACTTGGCCAATGTTTTCTGCTTGGCTTAGTTTGTTTACGTGGAAGTTGTAATAGCTATTCATGTCTTCTGCAACAATTTTTAACATGAAGTCAAACTCCCCTGAAATACTGTAACATTCTACTACTTCAGGCAATTCGTTGATGAGTTTAATAAATTGCGTGCCCGATTTTTTGCTATGTTGGTTTAAAGAAACATAACAAATCACCATTAAACCTTTACGCACTTTTGCCCCATCAATTAAAGTAGCATACTGTTTAATCACGCCAGTGGCTTCTAGCCTTTTAATACGTTCGTGCACAGGCGTCGTACTCAACTGAACTGCTTCGGCTATTTCTCTTACGCTGATGCGTGCATTGGTCTGTAACAACCTTAAAATGGCCAAATCCTTACTATCCACTGGCACCGTACTTGTGCTAATAGTCGAATCTTCTAACGAGGTCTTGTTTTTCATACTTAATTAGCATTTATATCAATAAAATTAACAAATAATAGCTGAATACACTAAATATTATATAAATTTTATTATTAAACACTACAAAACTACCTTTACACCCTAAATAATATAATATGTCAGGTTTACAAAACATTGATTTTAGCCTACCTTATAAAGTAGCAGATATTACCCTAGCTGATTGGGGTCGTAAAGAAATTCGTTTAGCTGAAGCAGAAATGCCAGGTTTAATGAGCATCCGTGCTGAATACGGACCAAGCCAACCATTAAAAGGTGCACGTATTGCAGGTTGTTTACACATGACTATTCAAACAGCAGTATTAATTGAAACTTTAACAGCATTAGGTGCTGAAGTAAAGTGGAGTTCTTGCAATATCTTCTCAACACAAGATCAAGCTGCTGCTGCCATTGCTGCAACAGGTGTTGGTGTATTTGCATGGAAAGGACAAAGCGTTGAAGAAGGCGACTGGTGTATTGAGCAAACATTATTTTTTGGCGGAGAGGATCGCCCTTTGAATATGATTTTAGATGATGGAGGTGATTTAACAAATATGGTATTAGATAAATACCCTCAGTTTGTTGGTGGTATTAAAGGATTGAGTGAAGAAACAACTACAGGTGTACACCGTTTATATGAGCGTGTTGCTAAAGGAACTTTGCCAATGCCAGCTATTAACGTAAACGATTCAGTTACAAAATCTAAATTCGATAACAAATATGGTTGTCAAGAATCATTAGTAGATGCGATCCGTCGTGCTACTGATGTAATGATGGCCGGAAAGGTGGCTGTTGTAGGTTCTTACGGTGACGTAGGAAAAGGATCTGCTGGTTCATTACGTGGTGCTGGTTGCCGTG
The DNA here is from genome assembly GCA_947458915.1 of Bacteroidota bacterium. Taxonomy (GTDB): domain Bacteria; phylum Bacteroidota; class Bacteroidia; order Chitinophagales; family Chitinophagaceae; genus Sediminibacterium. Next base: position 19,994 of record CANHAE010000015.1, on the reverse strand, counting down.
TAATTGTCACAGAGATTGATCCTATTTGTGCATTACAAGCAGCAATGGATGGTTTTGAAGTTAAGAAAATGATTGACGCTGTTAAAGAAGCCGATATTATTGTAACAGCTTCTGGTTGTAGAGATTTGATCAACGAAAAGCATTTTAGAGCAATGAAGGATAAGGCAATTGTATGTAATATTGGTCACTTTGATATCGAAATTGATATGGCTTGGTTAAATAAAAACTACGGTCATACAAAAGATACTATCAAGCCACAAGTTGATTTGTACAATATCGATGGTAAAGATGTAATTGTTTTAGCGGAAGGCCGTTTAGTTAACTTAGGTTGCGCAACTGGTCACCCTTCATTTGTAATGAGTAATTCATTCTCTAACCAAACATTAGCTCAAATAGAATTATGGACTAATAACAAAAATTACGAGAATAAAGTGTACGTTTTACCAAAGCATTTAGATGAGAAAGTAGCTCGTTTACACCTTGCTAAAATTGGTGTAGAATTAGACGAATTAACAATCGAGCAAGCTGCTTATTTAGGTATACCTCAAGCTGGTCCGTTTAAATCTGACGCTTACAGATACTAGTCCTACTTTGCTGTAGAATTAGTTCAAAATATAAAAAGCCCGACCCCAGAAATGGTGGTCGGGCTTTTTATTTTCAGTATCTTTAGAATGCTAATTTAATAAACAAGCCTTAAAAAACGATTATATATGAAATTCAAAAAAATTATTTTGCTTCTATTTACGGTATATAGTATCGGCCAATTAAAAGCACAAAGCCTAAGCATTATTCCCGAACCAATTAATGTGACCATTGGAAAAGGAGTTTACCAACTACCAAAAAGTATCGCTATTAATGCCCCAAGCTCGGCAAAAGAAGTTACGGATCAAATTACAAAACAAATAAGTAAAGCAACAGGGAGAAATATTACGTTTAGCAAGAACGATGCGAATATAACTTTAGAAATTTTAAAATTTGAAGTGTTAGGATCTGAAGGGTACACTTTAAATGTAAACGCAAATGGAATTGTTATAGGCGCAAACACCAATGCTGGATTGTTTTATGGTTGGCAAACTTTACAACAGATAATGCCAGCTGCCATATTTGCAAAAAACACTCAAGCCAATACCCAATGGCAATTACCATATGTTTCAATTATGGATAAACCAAGGTTTGCTTGGAGAGGACTAATGTTAGACGTTAGCCGTCACTTTTTTACAAAGGCAGAAGTGAAAAAATATATTGATGATATGGTACGCTATAAATACAACGTTTTGCACTTGCATTTAACCGATGACCAAGGCTGGAGAATTGAAATAAAATCAATGCCTAAGCTTACCGAAGTGGGTGCATGGAGACCCGAACGTAAAGGCAAATGGGCCAACACAAAAGCACCTGCATTGGACGAACCAAAAAGCTATGGTGGTTTTTATACTCATGAGGATATTAAAGAACTAGTAGCTTATGCAAAATCAAAATTCGTAGAAATTGTGCCTGAAATTGATGTACCAGGGCACAGTATGGCAATGCTTGCTGCCTATCCTGAATTAAGCACAGTGCCTACCAATAAATTTTCTGTAAATATTGGGCAAGAATTTATTGACTGGGAAGGAATGAACGGACATATTACTGCTAAAATTGAAAACACATTAAATCCAGCAAGCGAAAAAGTATATACAGCTTTAGATAAAATATTTGGCGAGGTTGCTGAATTATTTCCTTCAAGCTATATTCATATGGGTGGTGACGAATGTCCAAAAAATAATTGGGAAAAAAGTAGTGATGTATTGGATTTAATGAAAAGAGAAAATCTAAAAAATCAACAAGAAGTACAAAGCTACTTTGTTAAAAGAGTAGAAAAAATTATTAATGCAAAGGGGAAAAAATTAATGGGTTGGGATGAAATTTTAGAAGGTGGCTTGCCAGGTAATGCAGCTGTTATGAGTTGGAGAGGTATGAAGGGTGGCATTGAGGCTGCAAAACAAAATCATAAAGTAGTTATGTCACCTAACGACTATACTTATATTGACTATTACCAAGGCGAAGTAACTGCAGAAGGCAAAGTATACCAAGGTTTAAGATTAAATAGAACCTACCAATTTGAGCCATTACCGGAAGGTATCGAACCTGCTATGATTTTAGGCGGTCAGGCTAACTTATGGACAGAACAAGTGCAAGATATTAGAAACGCTGAATACATGACTTACCCAAGGGCTTTGGCAGTTGCAGAAAGCGTATGGTCTCCGAAAGAAAAAAAGAATTGGGATAAATTTGTTGGCAAAGTAGAACAACATTTTGAAAAATTAGATGCTGCTGAAGTAAAATACGCTAAAAGTATGTACGATGCAATTGTCACTACCAACTTAAATACAAAAGGAGAATTACTTGTTAGTGTAGCAAGTGAAATTAGCGGGTTAAGTTTTTACTACTCCCTTGACGAATCATTGCCTGACAACTACAGCAACGCCTATAGTAGCACATTTGTGTTACCAGAAGATGTTAGTATTTTAAGAATCATAGGATATCGTGATGGGAAACAAATTGGAAAGTTACTTAGCATTCCAATGGAATCACTTAAAAGCAGGGCTAAAAGAGTCCTATAAGATTTATAAAATGTTAAAATAATTGATTGTTAACAACCTACCGAAAACCTCCCCTCAAAAGGAGGTTTTTTGTTGCGTATAATTAGTAAATTTGGCTGAATGGCTAAGCGTATTTTAATTATAGTATTTTTTCTATTAACAGTTGTTACTTGGTCTCAAGCACAAGTAAAAGGCTATCAACAAAATATTGCCTTGTCAAAAGACACTAGCCTAGTGGTAAATTTTATAAAATTGTTTAAAGGCAGGCCAAATCCTTTAATAGACTCTACCAGGTTGAACATAAATAAATTCATGCTTTCTATTGCCACACTAGAAGGAAGAAGAATTAATTCAATTAAAATTGACCATAAGCATTTCGGTTCCAACCTTACTGTGGAAAAACCATTAACAGAAAATGTATTAACAAGATTTGCAAATAAGCTACATAGTAATACAAAAGAAAACACCATAAGGAAAAACTTATTTTTTCATGAAAATGAATTGTTGAATCCTTTAGTAATTGCTTATAACGAAAAATGGCTAAGGGACCTTCCCTTTATTCAAGATGCCCGTATAGTTGCCTTCCCTTTAATTAGCGATACCAATAGTGTTGACATGTACATTGTCACAAAAGACATATTCCCATTAGGAGCTACCCTAAATATTAGGAGTGGTAACGCTTATGAAACAAGTATTAATTCAGAAAATATTAATGACGCAGGAAACGCCTTTAGTATCAATCACAGCATGGATACTAAAAGAGAAAATAAAGCAGGCGTGGGTTTTGACGTGACTACTAGAAACATTATGGGAAGTTTTTTTGATTTGAATTTTGGTGCAAAAACTTTTGAAAATAATTTCGCAAATGCTGCAAACTCTGCAACGCATATTTATGTTAAAGGGAACTTGCCGTTACTTAACCCTTTAAGCAATTTTACAGGAGGCTTTGAGTGGAGTTTGTCTCGGAACAACCTAGCCTATCCAAATGCTTGGACAAGTAATTATTACGACTCCTCACTTAACTACCACCTTGAACATATTGATACTTGGGTTGGTTATCAAATGTTTCGTAATAAAATAAAGTATAATAGCAACAACCCAAGGCATTTTATTCAATACCGTTTCTTCAATAATAATTTTTTAACTCGTCCCATAAATTACTTAACTCAGGTTGACAAAGACTACCAAAACCTTTTGGGGCATATTGTTTCCTATACTATTATTCAACAAAAAATTATCCGGACACAATACCTATATGGCTTCGGACGAAACGAGGATTTGCCTTCTGGTAAATCACTGACATTCACATCGGGGCATTTTATAAGAGAACAAGAAAAGCTACCTTACGTAGGGGTACAATTAGAAACCTATAATATGTCAAAGACAGAACACTTTAGATATATTAACCTAAGCGCTGGAACCTGTTATTTTGACAAGGACTTGCAGGATATTAGGATATTAGCAAGTATTGAAGACATTAGTAAAATTCACTACTTAAAAAGCGGTCACAGGTACCGTCAAATTATTAACTTAAGTTTTACCGAAACTTTGAAAAATAAATACAACGAGGCATTATTAGTAAATAGTATTTATGGCATTCCGCAATTAAGTAGAGAAAGAATTAGGGGTGGTACAAGAATTAGTGGAAACTGGGAATCGATTTGGTACAACTCAAGGTCGTTTTACGGATTCAGAAGCTCCCCTTTTGCATTTGCTAACCTTACCTTTATTAGAACAGTTGGGGAACCTATTGAATCGGGAGACCTTTACTCTTCCCTTGGCGCAGGTATTAGAGTCCGCAATGAAAGTTTGATTTTCGGTACCATTGAACTTAAGGGATATCATTTCCCAAGAATTAACCAACAAATGAGTGCATGGAATTTGACACTTACTACAAATTTGAGATTTAAGTACAATTCCAATATCATTAATAAGCCCGATTTTGTAAAGATTAATTAAACTTTTCCCTCCAAATATTGTTATTAAGGCATGGTCCAAGCATATAATTTTTTAGCCAGTTGGCAGTTATTTCCAGAGAAATGCGAGTTCGAATACCAAATAGTCCCAAAATCGGGTAACTATAAAATTGAGACTACACAAAATGGTCACTTATTAAGTTTTAGCCACAATTGGGTAAGTATCGAAAATGAAGCATTTTACGCACAATATCAGGTAAACCCTAATGGTGAAATATTCGAATTTGAAAACAAGGAATTAGCTGAAAATGTGAGTGCCGAAATTAACAATGCTTCTTGCTTAACTGTTCAGTTTTTAAAGTCAGGTGCCACTTCTCTTAAAGTAACTCATGAAATTTTAGCAAATGGTTTTTTGAAAGTGACCCATCAAGGAAATAAAGAAAACGGGGAACCTTTTACCAATACCGAAGTATATCATAAACAGCTTAGTGTGCTTCCCTATGCTTCATCAGCAGGTAGTGTCGCTATTCGTCCAACAAAAGAAGGGGTAATTAAACATAAGGCACTTTCAGCAATGGAGGATCAAACCAATATGCAGCTGAATCAAATAAAGGAACAAATTGAATTGTTGGCAAGACAAGCACAAGAAATAAGAAAGCGAAAAGAATTAAGCTTAATGATTTATGAAGCCAAAATAACCTTCAAGCCGCAGATTGGCCAAGTGTACCATGTATATGAAAAAACAGATGGCTCACACGTACTTTCATTAGTTGCTCCATCTGAATGGGGAGGCGGCTCTGGCCCATTTGCTGGTTTTATTGCAACGGTAAAATTATTAGCCGATCATACTTGGGTTGAGGTATAAGCAATTATTCCGTTCTATTAAAAATTATACTTAGCTAAAATTTCGTCTACTCTTTTTTCAACAACCGGATCTTTCACTAAAATGGGCGCATGGTGTTTTTTAATAGTTGCATCAAAAATTAATGGCCCTTTACAACCCCAATGTTTTTGTTCGTAATAGCTATCCACTCCATCCATATCATGTGAAGGATTTGTTCTGGTAAAACTTGCCCACAAAAAATTATTAATGTGCTCCCCCATCCAAGCAGCATCCTCGGTTAATATTAACATTACTACTCCTTGCTTTTCAAGCAAATCAGCACCCAAGCCTTTTAGTTTTTCTTGCAGGCCTTGCGTGTTTATTAACCCTGCATTTAAAGCAATAATACCTGGCAAAACCATTTGTGCATTAACTTGTAAGTCCTTAATTACATCAGGAACCTCGGTAGCTAATATTCTTCGCACATCGCCATATGCGGCAATGACAACTTTTGAACCATTGTTTATTTTTTCTCCAGAATAATCTAAAGTATCAATAGTTGTTTTTGTATAAAAATGAATATCGCTTGCTAAGTCAATTCTTTCTAAAATATATTTAAAATAAGTAGCAACGTTATGTGCACTTAGTTGGTTGGTGTCGTCGGCTGTAATGAATAAAAATTTAGCTAAGCTTAATTGTCCGGTACCTAATATATGGTTTGCAATAGTTAAAATTTCAGCTGGTATTTTATTATTTAAATATGGGGTATATCGTTCACTACCTATTGCTAATAATAATGGGTGAACACCTGAAGCGTCCACTGCATGCACTTCCTTAAGTCCCGGTATTTCATTTGATACTGCCGATCCTGTCATAGCATGAATTAACTGGCCAAAGCTTGTATCTTCTTGGGGAGGGCGCCCTACCACTGTGAAAGCCCAAATAGCGTCTTTTCTTGCATACACTTTGTGCACTTTCATTAAAGGAAACGGATGTTGTAAACTATAATAACCTAAGTGATCCCCAAAAGGACCTTCTGGCTTATTTTCACCAGGAAAAACTTCCCCGGTAATCACAAAGTCAGCGTCGGTACTTATGCAAAAACCGTCCTTATAGGTATACCCAAAACGTTTACCGGCAAGTACACCTGCAAAATTCATTTCGCTCAAACCTTCCGGAAGTGGCATTACTGCAGCAACTGAATGTGCTGGAGGACCGCCTACAAAACAACTTACTTTAAGTGGTAAGCCTTTTTTATTAGCTTTTGTTTGATGTACCCCAATACCACGATGTAATTGATAGTGCAAACCAATTTCCTTATTCAACTCATAATCGTTTCCGCTTAACTGAATACGATACATGCCTAAATTCGAATTTGCAATCCCTGGCTTATCAGCATCTTCGGTATATACCTGTGGTAAAGTAACGAATGCGCCTCCGTCCATTGGCCAATGTTTTATTAAGGGCAAATCAGAAATGTTTATTTCTTCATATAAAACCGGCTTGCTTATTGGATTTTTTTTAGGCAACGCTGTCAGGGCTGCTGGTAAAATACCTAGGGATTTTATGGGATGTTTTAAAGCCGATACAGGATCAATTTTTATATCAATGAGTTGTTTCACTACTGGCAAAGTATGCCTGAAAATAAACTGACTTCTTTCCAAAGTGCCGAAAATATTCGACGCAGCACGGAACTTAGAACCCTTCACATTTTCAAATAAAATAGCAGCGCCTTTTTGCTCATGAATGCGTAAATGAATTGCAGCCATTTCTAAATTTGGGTCCACTTCTTCTTTAATACGCAATAATTGCCCAGTGCGTTCTAAATCCAATAAACACTCCTCTAAATTAGAATATGCCATGATCGTGTATTTGAGTTACAAAAATAACTTAAATTCGCCTATGACTCGTTTAAGTGTTAACATAAATAAAATAGCCACACTAAGAAATAGCCGTGGCGGTGATAATCCCAATTTATTGCAAGTCGCAAAAGATTGTGAGCGTTTTGGAGCGGAAGGCATTACAGTGCACCCTCGTCCCGACGAACGTCATATTCGCTATGAAGATGTTTATGATTTAAAGGAAATTTTAACTACAGAGTTCAACATTGAAGGAAATCCTAAAGAACAAAAATTCGTGGACCTGGTTTTGGCAAATAAGCCTACCCAAGTAACCTTGGTGCCAGACGCCTTGAATCAATTAACTAGCGACCATGGTTGGGATACCATTAAGGAATTAAATTATTTAAAAGAAACCATTTCAGTTTTTAAAAATGCAGGTATTCGTGTTTCTATTTTTGTGGACCCTAGTGTTGAAATGGTAAAAGCGGCGGCGAAAACTGGCACAGACCGTATTGAGTTGTATACCGAATCCTATGCTAAAGAATTTGCAGCTGGCGAAAAAGAAACTGCAATTGCACCCTTTATACTAGCAGCGGCGGCGGCAAAAGAATTGGGCCTTGGTATTAATGCAGGCCACGATTTAGATAGAAACAACTTAGCCTATTTAATTAAAGCAATTCCTTATATTGACGAGGTAAGTATTGGCCATGCCTTAGTTTGTGACGCGCTGTATTTAGGATTAGAAAATACCATTCAATTGTATAAAAGAGCACTCGCAAATTAAATGAAATAATAACCCCCTAGGCAAAAGGATATTGTATTTGCTTTAACTACTTTTCAACCTACTAAAATAAATTGTTTTTTTATGAATAATTTCAAGCAAAAAATTACAATTCTACTTTTCACAATACTATTTAGTTTTCAAACTGTTCAAGCGCAAACTAAATTTGGGCCTACACCTACTAAGGTGCAATTGCAATGGCATGAAAAAGAATTTTATTTATTTATTCATTTTGGCCCTAATACCTTTACCGACTTAGAATGGGGACATGGAAGTGAGGATCCTAATGTATTTAACCCAACTGCTATTGATTGTAACCAATGGGCACGCATAGCAAAAGCTTCCGGGGCAAAGGGTATTATTCTTACAGCTAAACACCACGATGGTTTTTCACTTTGGCCAAGTAAATTCAGCAAACACACTGTGCGTGAAAGTAAATGGATGAAAGGGAAAGGCGATGTAGTAAAAATGTTAGCTGATGCGTGTAAAAAAGAAGGGATTGAAATGGGTGTTTATATTTCACCATGGGACAGAAACCACCCAGCATATGGCACTCCCGAATACAATGAAATTTATATTCAAACCATGAAGGAATTACTTACTGGATATGGAAAGTTTTTTGAACTATGGTGGGATGGGGCAAATGGAGAAGGCCCGAATGGTAAAAAACAAATTTACGATTTCAATAGGTTTAAAGATTCTGCATTGGCTTATCAACCTCATTTAGTTATATTTAGCGATATTGGCCCTCATGCAAGATGGATTGGCAATGAAAACGGAATTATTGGCGAAACGAATTGGAACTTACTAGATACCGCTGGATTTAAACGTGGCGAAGGCGCTCCAAAAAATGATACTTTAAATAGCGGAAATTTTAATGGGAAAAATTGGATTGGAGCAGAGGCCGATGTATCCATTAGAAAAGGCTGGTTTTATCACGCAGAAGAAGACAATACTGTAAAATCGGGTAAAACTTTATTTGACCTTTACCTTAAATCGGTGGGTCGTGGAGGTAATTTATTATTAAATGTGCCCCCAAATAGAAAAGGCTTATTTGCACCACAGGATTCAGCAGCCTTGATGGATTTTAAACGTATTAAAGATGCCGCGTTTAAAAATAATTTATTCAAAAACGCCCGTATTTTAAGAACCAAAAATAGTGTTGAAATACATTTAAAAGAACCTGTCGACATAAACGCTATTCAATTAAAGGAAATACTTAGTTTTGGTCAACGCGTTATTACATTCGAAATATCAGGTGGAAATTCGGTTAAGTTATTTAAACCCATAGCAAAAGGGACTACCATAGGCCATAAAAGAATCCTAACCTTCCCTACTCAAAAGCTTAAATACTTCCGTATATTAATAAAAGAAGCAAAAGCCACGCCAGTGCTTGGCGATATATCGGGCTATTTGTTCAGTAATTAACCACGAATGTGTAAATTGCATTAAATTCAATAATATGACCACACCTCCAATAGTTGGGATAATAATGGGAAGCGACAGTGATTTGCCAATAATGCAAGCAGCTGCCGAGGCTTTAAACACCTTTAATATCCCTTTTGAACTTACGATAGTGTCGGCTCATAGGACGCCAGAAAGAATGGTTGAATACGCAAAAACAGCGCGAAATAGAGGCTTAAAAGTAATTATTGCAGGTGCTGGCGGAGCAGCCCATTTGCCTGGGATGGTAGCTTCTATTACAAGTTTACCTGTAATAGGCGTACCTATAAAATCAAGTAATTCTATTGATGGCTGGGATTCGGTTTTATCCATTCTTCAAATGCCTAGCGGCGTGCCAGTTGCAGCCGTTGCTTTAAATGGGGCAAAAAACGCAGGCTTACTAGCTGCTCAAATTATTGGCAGTTCCGACGCTAAAGTAGGCAATGCAATGGATGCTTACAAAGTAAATTTAGGTACTGAAGTACTAGGCAAGGTTGAAAATTTAAAGCAGCAATTCGGTAATGAATTTGACAAGTAATTTAGCCTAAACTTTAGTCTTTCTCAATAGTGATAATAGTAAAACCTTGTTCCATTGTATTGGAATTGGTTAAAATTGCATCTACCCAAGCCCATCCAAATTCACCTACCCACTGCGCAAAATTATCGACACGTTCTTGTAAACTATCTTGAATAAATAATTCCTTTTTAATTTTATGCACCCTTTGTATATTGGTTGCTTGTTTACGTTTTTCTGCTTTTAACATTTTCTTTTCAAGCTCCACTAATTTCTTATTTGACTGAACGGACAAATTCAAAGTATGTTCGCCTAAAGTAGGATCTACTTTTACAACCTCAGCTTTTATATCAATATATAGTTTGGTAAGTTTTTCTTTAAATTGGGTTAAAGAAAGATTTTCTTTAGCAAGACTGTTTACCAACTTAGCTTCTAATTCAACTAATGGCTTGAATAAATCGGTATGGTTAAACCCTAATGCAGTCCATTGTTCCCAAATCTTTTCCTTAATAAATAAAAAGGAATTTCTTAATTGCAACACAGGGTAATGAACTCCTGCTTCATTGAATACATTTTTTAATTCAAGCCAATAGGCCAACTCGCCGCCGCCGCCAATAAATACAATTCCTGGCAAAATTGTTTCTTGGTATACTCCTCTTAAAATAACATTAGGGCTAAACCTGTCAGGGTGCGCATGCAATTCAGCTATAATTTCAGCTTGCGTAAATTCCAAATTAGTATCAACAATTTTATATGTATTATTAACTAATTCTATTCTTGCACGAAGGTTGTCCTTTAAATAAAACAAGTTTAATAACCTGCCTTCCGTTTGCACGTGGTAGCTTGCTGCTAATTTAGTAATAGTAGGTTGTAATGCTTTTTGCGAAAATTGTTGCATCAATTCCTTTTCCATCACAGGAATAAACTGCTTTTTTAATTTAACATCGTCAGGCTGCAATACAACTAACCCGTACTTCCCAAAATAAGCATGTACCAAACTAAGTGTAGCTTGGTTTATAGTGACGCCCTTACTATAAGCGTTCTTTAAACTATCCAGCGCTTCCTCACCCTGTTTTTTTACACTCCAAAACCCTTCAATATTTTTTATTAAACCCAATAAGGCGTCGTCCACTTTCATACGACCAATTGCCCCAGTTTGATTTGTATTCCACTGATGTTTTGCACCATCTAAATAAAAACTACCCACTTCGTCAATATCTGCATCTTCGGACCCCATATAATAAACGGGCACAAAGTTGTGTTGCGGAAACTGCTTTTTTAAATCGGCCGCTAATTCAATTGCATGAATGATTTTATAAAAAAAGTAAAGCGGCCCAGTGAAAATATTTGGCTGGTGTGCCGTGGTAACTACAAATGTGTTTTCTTCCCCTAATAATGCCACATTGGCATTAACTGCTTCAATAGGTACGACATTTGAATATTGTGCCTCTAATACACTAACCAACACCGACCTGTCAATTGAAAAATGCTTGCGTTGTTCAATTGCCTTTGCGACTCCTTCTAAATTGGGTGCATAATTTGCAAAAGCTAAGGCCGACGGCTTAGCTTCTATATAATCATTCACTAATTTTGAAAATAATCCAGTGGAATGATACGGTATTTGAGTAGCGCTAAATTTCATTATCTGTCATATCTTTTAAGCTCCGGTAAACTATAGTCAATTATTGCAATGCCAAGTTAAGGCAATCCCTCCTCAGTTCAAGTTAAAAGGCGCCCTAGTTAAGCAGACAATTTACCCTACAATATCGCTTACAATAACTACTTCCACTAAAAGCCCTAATAAGATGCGAATTTCGTGAAAAATGTATTGTAATACCTAATTAATTATGCACTAAAATGCCTGAAAAGCAAGCGATTATTACACTATATTTGGATATACGTTTGTTTAAAGCATAAAATTCTTAGATATGGAAACCTATGGCAAAATTTTGCTAATTGCTATGCCCGCATTTTTATTGTTAGTATTGTTTGAAAAATGGTATGGCTGGAAGAAGGGATTTGAGACTGTGCACACGCTAGATATGATATCTAGTTTAAGCTCGGGTATCACTAATTCAACTAAAGATGTTTTAGGCATAAGTATTGCAATAATTAGTTACGGATGGCTTGTAAATCACCTAGCAATTATCCATATTCAAGCTAGTTGGGTGTTGTATTTAATTGCATTTATTGCACTTGATTTTGCAGGTTATTGGGTGCACCGTTTAGCGCATACGTATAATTTTTTCTGGAATAATCATATTGTGCATCACAGTAGTGAAGAATATAATTTAGCCTGTGCCTTAAGACAAAGCATTTCAGTATTATTCAGGATTTATACATTGTTGTTACTTCCGGCTGCACTATTAGGTGTCCCTGAAAAAGTAATTGCTATTGTTGCTCCACTTCACTTATTCGCACAATTTTGGTACCACACTAGGCATATTGGGAAAATGGGGTTTTTAGAATACATAATTGTTACCCCATCCCATCACCGAGTGCATCATGCTATTAATCCAATATATTTAGATAAGAATTTTAGTCAAGTATTTATTGTTTGGGATAGGCTTTTTGGAACTTTTCAAGAAGAACTTACCGACACACCAGCTGTTTATGGTGTAACAAGGCCCGTGAGTACTTGGAACCCCATTAAAATAAACTTCATGCACTTGTGGTTATTAATTAAAGACGCTTGGAGAACAAAAAGTGTAAAAGACAAATTTCGCATTTGGCTGATGCCTTTAGGATGGCGCCCGGCCGATGTCGCAGAAAAATACCCTATTGAAAAAATTACAGACGTTTACAATTTTGAAAAGTACAATACCCCAGCTTCAAAAGGCAAACAAATCTATTTATGGATACAATTATTTTGCGTGCTACTTTTAGTGAGTTACCTATTTGGTAATGTGGCAAGCATTGGACATAGTAATATATTTTACTACGGTGCCTTTATTTTTATTCAAGTATACGCATTAACTGAATTCATGGACCGTAATAAATTTGCATGGATAATGGAAGGCGTAAAAAATATGGCTTGTATTTATTATATTTTTTCGAACGGTGACTGGTTTGGTTCGGATACTTTATCCCCTGCCATTGCCCCGGTTTTAGTAGGTTACTTTATATTTAGTAGCGTTGCCGTTTACTATTTCACAATGGAAAAATTAGATCCTTCAAGCCAACTAAAAATTGTAAGGTCTTAAGGAACTAGTTCTCCTTCTAAATCATAGTCGTATGCTTTGGTGATTTTTACCATTACAAAGTCACCTGGCTTTAAACGCTTAGTGGTATTAATTACCACTTCATTATCTACTTCTACACTATCAAATTCGGTGCGTCCTAAAAAACGACCAGCTTCTTTCTTGTCCACCAATACTTTTAATATTTGACCTTCCTTTAATTGGTTTTTCTCTAAGCTAATTTCTTGCTGCACTTCCATGATTTCCTCGGCACGGCGTTGCTTTTCTTCGGCTGGCACATCGTCCACTAAATCGTGCGCACTGGTGTTTTCCTCGTGGCTGTAAGTAAATATACCAACCCGGTCAAATTTATGTTCTTGCAGGAAACCTTTCAATTCCTCAATATCTTCTAATGTTTCCCCAGGGAAGCCTGCGATTAAAGTGGTCCTTATTGCTATGCCTGGTACACGCTTTCTGATTTCATAAATCAATTCCCCCATTTCTTCACGGGTAATATTACGATGCATTGCTTTAAGCATATTATTACTTGCATGCTGTAATGGAATATCAATATACTTGCAAATATTGTCTCGCTCACGCATTACATCCAATACTTCCAATGGGAATTTTGAAGGATATGCATAGTGTAATCGTATCCACTCCAAACCTTCTACATCAGCTAAAGCATTTAATAATTTTGGTAAGGCACGCTCCTTATAAATATCTAAACCATAATAAGTAAGTTCCTGTGCAATTAGCATTACTTCTTTCACCCCTTTTTTTACCAACCCCTTTGCTTCATCCACTAATTGTTCAATAGTTTTGCTTACGTGTTGTCCACGCATTAAAGGAATAGCACAAAACGAACAAGTACGGTTACAACCTTCACTAATTTTCAAATAAGCATAATGGGAAGGCGTACTTAATAAGCGTTCCCCCAATAATTCTGCTTTATAATTTGCATTTAATTGGTTTAACATTAAGGGTAATTCCATGGTACCAAACCAAGCGTCAACCTCAGGTATTTCTGCAGCCAAATCCCCTCGGTACCTTTCACTTAAACAACCTGTTACATATACCTTATCCAACTTGCCCGCTTTCTTTAAAGCTACTTGATCCAATATGGTGTTTACGCTTTCTTCTTTTGCTTTATCAATAAAACCGCAAGTGTTTACCACTACAATATTGTGGTCAAGTTTTTTATTTTCGTGTACAACGTCAATGTCATTAGCCACCAACTGACCGCTTAACATTTCACTGTCCACTAAGTTTTTGCTACAACCTAGGGTAATGATATTTACTTTATTGTCTTTGAGTGTTCTTGCCTTCATGCTAAATTATATTGGGAGTCTCTATTTATTTACTTCATTTGTGAAATGAAATGTAATGTCTGGGTTATTATTAATTTCGGTATTCAAGAACCATTCACTTTGTGCTAAGTATACCGGCGCGCCATCCTTGTCCTCGGCCGCATTTTGTTGTTTGTAGCGCAAGAAGTCGTTTAGCTTGTTTTTATCAGTTGAAGTTAACCAACATGCTTTGTAAAAAGGTAATGTCCTGAATTCACAAGCAGCGCCATACTCTTGTAACAAACGATATTGTATTACTTCAAATTGTAAATCACCCACACAACCAATGATTTTTTTATTTCCACCAAATTGGGTAAACAACTGCGCAACACCTTCATCGGTTAATTGTTGTATACCTTTTTCCAATTGTTTTGTTTTCATTGGATCCTTGTTCACCAATTCCTTAAATATTTCAGGAGAGAACGTTGGGATGCCTGTAAAGAAAAACTTTTCTCCTTCGGTTAAAGTATCTCCAATTTTAAAGTTACCTGTATCAAATAAGCCTACCACGTCACCAGGGTAAGCGTCGTCAATAATATCCTTGCTGCGAGCTAGGAAACTATAGGGATTGGTGAAACGTACGTCCTTGTCTAAACGCACGTGCTTGTAATATTTATTACGCTCAAACCTGCCACTACAAACACGCATAAAAGCAATACGGTCACGGTGTTTAGGATCCAAATTGGCATGTATCTTAAAAATAAAACCACTGAATTTGTCCTCGCCTGCTTCCACCTTGCGCACACTAGTTTCTCTGTCTCTAGGTACCGGGGCAATTTGGATAAACGTATCTAACATCTCCTTCACTCCAAAGTTATTTACTGCAGAACCAAAAAATACAGGTGCAATATGCCCCGATAAATACTCGGCAGGATTTAATGGTCCGTATACGCCATCAATTAATTCTACATCTTCTCTTAAAGTGGCAGCATCCCTGTCACCAACTTTAGCTTGTAATACTTGGCTTGCTAAATCAGCAATATCTACCACATCATCGTCGTTTGCTTTTGTACTTGCCGTAAACAAACGTAAATTTTTCTCATGTAAATTATATACCCCCTTAAATTCTTTACCACTATTAATAGGCCAAGTCATTGGGTGTAAGGAAATTTTTAATTCATTTTCAATTTCTTCTAATAATTCAAAACGGTTTTTACCATCACGGTCCATCTTATTAATAAACACAATTACAGGCGTCATACGCATTCTACACACTTCCATTAAACGCCTTGTTTGAGGCTCCACACCATTCACACTGTCAATAACCAATATAACACTGTCCACAGCAGTTAGGGTTCGGTAAGTATCTTCCGCAAAATCCTTGTGCCCTGGCGTATCCAATAAATTAATTAAAATGCCTTTGTATTCAAAAGACATAACCGAGGTTGCTACCGAAATACCTCTTTGGCGTTCTATCTCCATAAAATCCGAAGTCGCATGCTTTTTTATCTTGTTGCTTTTTACCGCACCCGCCGTTTGAATGGCGCCACCAAATAACAAAAATTTCTCCGTCAATGTGGTTTTACCAGCATCGGGGTGAGAGATAATTGCAAAAGTTTTTCGTCTGTTAATTTCTTTTTCGTACTTCATACTTTTCCTTCTTTCCTAGTTCTATTTATAAATCCTTTAATCCAAATAAATTAAACCTATACTTTATTAAAAATGGCCCGCATTCAAAAAACTTTGAATCACGAGCCATTCAATATATTCAGTAAACTAGTTAAATATCAATTGCTTCGCCATAAGCTGCAGCAACCGCTTCCTTTAAACCTTCACTCATTGTTGGATGCGGGTGAATTGCGTTTAAAATTTCGTGTGCAGTAGTTTCTAACTTGCGAGCAACAACTGCTTCTGCAATCATTTCAGTAACGTTCATACCAATCATATGACATCCTAAAAACTCGCCATACTTCGCATCAAAAATTACTTTTACAAAACCTTCTGTTGCACCTGCTGCACTTGCTTTACCACTTGCAACAAATGGAAACTTACCTACTTTGATTTCGTAGCCTGCTTCTTTAGCCGCCTTTTCAGTATACCCTACACTTGAAATTTCAGGAGTGCAATAAGTACAACCTGGGATATTGTTATAGTCAATACCTTCTGGTAAATGAGCATGTTTCTTTTCTTGGTAAGCAATATGTTCCGCTGCATTAATTCCTTCTTTCGCTGCAACGTGCGCTAATGCTTGGCCAGGAGAACAATCCCCTAATGCATAAATACCTGCTATACTTGTTTGTTGATACTTGTCAACAATAATTCTTCCTTTATCTACTTTAATACCATTTTGCTCTAATCCTAAATTCTCGATATTTGAAACCACGCCTACTGCACTTAAAACCATATCCGCTTCTAAAGTAACAAAGCTACCGTCTTGTAATTTCACTTTTGCTTTAACACCAGCACCAGTTGTGTCAAGTGATTCAACCGAAGCATTGGTCATAATTTCTATACCTTGTTTTTTGTATTGCTTTTCTAATTCCTTAGAAATATCCTCATCCTCAACAGGCACAATTCTTGGTAAAAATTCAACAATAGTCACTTTCGTTCCCATACTATTATACACATAAGCAAACTCCACACCTATTGCACCACTACCTACAATAATCATGCTTTTAGGTTGTTCGGTAATAGACATTGCTTCACGGTATCCTAATACTTTTTTACCATCTTGTTTAAGATTTGGTAATTCTCTTGAACGACCACCTGTTGCAATACAAATATATTTAGTATCGATTACTTGTGTTGAACCATCGGCAGCCTTCACTTCTACTTTACCTTTTGATTGCACTTTACCGTAACCCATAATCACATCTATCTTATTCTTCTTCATCAAAAACTGTACCCCTTTACTCATTTTATCAGCAACCCCACGGCTACGTTTAATTACCGCACCAAAATCATGGTTCACGCCAGTTGTAGTAACGCCATATTCAGCACTATGTTTTACATACTCATATACCTGAGCACTTTTCAACAAAGCCTTGGTTGGAATACAACCCCAGTTTAAGCAAACACCTCCTAAACTTTCTTTTTCAATAATCGCCACTTTCAAACCTAATTGAGAAGCACGAATTGCCGCTGGATAACCACCAGGACCACTACCTATAACTATAACGTCGTATGCCATTTTACTGAGTATTTATATGAATGAATGAGGGTGCGAAAATACCCCCAAAAATGCAAATGGAAAAAACTATTCAAAGAAAACCCGCACCATTTGGAAAAACCACTTGTTATCGTTCGGGCGCTGCTTATTCATTTGGGTTTCATCGTATTTACTTAAGCCAAATAAACCGGCCATATTGCCCCCACGGACAGCTATTTCCAGGTAGCCAGCCGAATTAAACCAAGCTAATTTGTCAGAAATAGGCACATCCCCATACTGTTTACTAAGCACTTCGATGGTCTCGTTGCGGGTAAATACAATTTTAAAAGGCCTTCCCTGTGCATGGGTATCGAATTCCTCCTTGCGGATATTGACCACCACATTCTCGAATTGGTCGATGAATAATATCTGGCCTTCCATCCAATTTGGCCCTAAAGTGGGTTGCATTGGATAAATCTCCTGAATAGATTCGGCAAGCTCCCCTGCGTCAGCCATATTCCCCGAAGCAAAAAAGTAAGCCACCGATTCCACAATCCGTTCAGTTATTTGAATAAAAGTATGCGCCCCTTTGCAATTTATTTTCACAATATCCTTTGGCTTAACTCCCAATAGCATGGTTAAAAACCCATTATCGGGTGTGATAAAAAAGTGACCATTGTAATGCGCAAATAAAACATGCTCCTGAGGAAACTGAAAAAAGTTAACCATCACCAAATGCACTGTCCCTGCTGGGTAAAATTTGGCCGCGTTGTTAAATATATAAGCCCCTTGTTGGTAATTTTTTGAAGAAAGATAATGCGTGATATCTGCAATGGTGCAACCAGGGATGGTTGACAATATTTGCCCCTTAATCGCTCCAATGATGAAATCCTCTTGGCCAATATCTGAAGTAAGGGTTATTATAGGCATATCTAAATACTAACGAAAAAATGCAGTTTATATTTTAATAATGTTCAAGTATTATTTAAGTAGAAAAATGGCTAGCTGTTTACTTAACCAACTTGCCTTGCTTGAAGAAAAAATGATGCACTAGTTTGTCCGCCCAAGCAGGAAAAAATTTATTCATAAACACAGCTCGCTTACCAGTAAAAGTTAACACTAACGTGCGTTTACGCTTATCAATAGCATGTATTATGTGGCTTGCGCAAGCTTCCGCACTCATCATTTCACCCTCGTCCATTGGAGATTCTCCTTGTGCTTTCGCATCCTTATTTAATGCCGCATTCCTAATATTTGATGTAGTGAAACCAGGACAAACCCACATTACATGTGTACCTGTGCTATATAATTCTGTTTTCAAAGCTTCAAGCCAACCATTTAATGCATATTTAGACGCTGAATAACCGCTTCTTCCGGGCAAACCTCGGTAACCTGCAATACTTGAAACACCCACAATAACACCGTTATGCTTTAAGATATAAGGTAATGCTGTTTTCGTGCAATATACAGTACCCCAAAAATTTATGTCCATTACATTTTTAAGCGTGTCATAAGAAACTTCACTCACTAATGCACGCATAGATATACCTGCATTATTAATTAAAATATCAATGCCATCCCATTTAGCAGCCACAGCGCCTATAAAGGCCTCGCAGTTGGCCTGTATCGCAACATCTACCTGCATAGTAAACAAGTCACTACCTGGATTTTCCTGCGCTAATAAGGCTAATTTCCCTTCATTCCGACCACAAGTAGCCACTTTGGCCCCTAATGTTAAGAACTGCTCTACTAAAGCTTTTCCGATACCCTCAGAACCGCCTGTAATTACCACAACTTTGTCTTTGAAATGGGCCATGAGTTTGAATTTGTACAAATGTAATTAGAAATTGAAGATGAACAACTTAGATAAGTTTTGAATGGGGAAAATAAAAGTGCTCTTTTATTTGGTAAGTTTTTATTAATGCTTATTTTTGCACTCCTCAAAAGGGAAACGGTTTTAGATTCTGTAGCTCAGTTGGTAGAGCAATACACTTTTAATGTATGGGTCCTGGGTTCGAGTCCCAGCGGGATCACAAAGCTCCGACGCAAGTCGGGGCTTTTTTGTTTCAAGGACGTGTCGAAAGCAAGCTTTCGTAAACGGACGAGAAACAAAAAAGCAAACGCAGCAGGAAGTGTTGCGTTAAAGAGTTTTGAGCTAGCTCAATGCGGAGGGAAGTCGGACGAATGAAATGAGGACGACAATCCCTCATAGAAATACTTGAAAAATATAGACTTAAAGCTCAATCCCAAATATTTTGGGCACGCTTTTGTAGTCTTTTGTACTGTTATTTTGTGGCTCGTCTTTGGGTTGACTATTTTGATTATCAATCTAATATATTGAAATTAGCAATGTAAATTATAAATTCTCGACCCCAGTCTATTTATAGTGCTTTGTAGATGAGAGTAGTTAACAAAATCTAATAAATTTTATTACTACATATTACATTTTTTTTGAATTTTAAAAAATATAATATTATT
>CANHAE010000014.1 GCA_947458915.1 Bacteroidota bacterium | reverse complement strand
TATTAAAAACTACCAAGATAAAATGAGTCAAGAAAAAATCACAATGAACAGAGCGACTGGAAAAGCGTTCTTAGAAGAAAATGCAAAAAAACCAGGTGTTGTTAAAATGACAAACGGTATGCAGTATTTAGTATTAACAGAAGGTACGGGTACAGAACATCCTACCTTAAAAAGCAAGGTAAAATGTCATTACCATGGTACTTTAATTGACGGAGGTATATTTGACAGTTCTGTGCAAAGAGGAGAGCCTATTACTTTCCCATTAAACGGAGTTATTAAAGGATGGCAGGATGCGGTTCAATTAATGACCGTGGGTGCTAAATGGAGATTGTTTATCCCAAGTGAATTAGCTTATGGTGAACGTTCAGCTGGCCCAATGATTGGACCTGGATCTACTTTAATTTTTGAAGTGGAGTTATTAGGAATAGAATAGTAGAAAATTTTACCTAACGAACACCCTCCCGATTTTCGGGAGGGTGTTCGTATTTAAGGGATACTTGGTACTTTTGTTTACTTAAAAATGGTTTATATGAAACAGGCTTTTTCGGCAGTAATTATTAGTTGTGTGGGCTTTTTTGCTTGCACACCAAATAATGTTGTAATTGACAGCAATATTGTAAAAATGATGGATAGCGCAGGAATGCAAGGCACTTTTGCTTTAATGGAGAATGGTACAGAACAATTTACCATTGCGAACCTTTCGCGTTACAAAGATTCTTCCTATGCGCCTTTAAATACTTTTTTTATAGTTCCTACCCTAATCGCATTAGATAAAGGATATATTAACCATAAACAAGATAAATGGGTGTCTCCTGATTCAACTACTTTTTATACGGGCCTAATTCAAAAAATAGGAAGAACTGACTTGTTGAAAACAATAGATAGTATTCATTATGGCAGAGGCATTGTAAGTGCTAATTTGGATAAATTTTGGAAGGACAATTCACTTACTATTACGCCAGATGAACAATTAGGGTTAATTAAAAAATTATATTTTAATGAATTGTCTTTTCAAAAACATGCGCAAGCATTTTATCGAAAAATGATTGTAAAGGAGGATAACGCAAATTATAAGTTAAGCTATATTCTTTCATCGGATACAAATGCCAATAATGCTGCTTGGGTGGTTGGGTATGTTGAAGAAAATAAACACCCTTATTTTTTTGTGTTAAATACGAACGCTTTAAAAGGAGATTCTTTAGATAATCAAAATGTACAATTGTTGAAAAAAATTCTTTTACAACAAGGGTTTTTAAAAGGGTTGAGGTAGGGTTATTACTTTTAAATTATTAGCTTACATAATTATGCAATACTATTGTAATTCAATATCAGCTTATGAGCGCTTTATTACCCGAGAAGTAAAAGTCGGTAATTTAATTATAGGAGCAGGACATCCTATAAGGGTGCAAACTATGACCACTACGGATACTATGGATACAGAGGCCACAGTAGCACAGGTTATTAAATGTATTGAAGCTGGCGCGGAACTAGTTCGAATCACTGCCCCAAGTAAAACAGAAGCAGACAATTTAGCACTTATAAAAGCTTCGCTACGTGCGAAAGGGTACACTACGCCGCTAGTCGCTGATATTCACTTTACACCTAATGCTGCAGAAATTGCTGCGACGATTGTTGAGAAAGTGAGGGTGAATCCGGGTAACTATGTTGACAAAAAAAAGTTTGAACAAATTGAATATACCGATGCTGAATATTTAGAAGAAATTGAACGCATCAGAGAAAGGTTTACGCCACTAGTGCTTATTTGTAAAACACATGGCACTGCAATGCGTATTGGCACTAACCATGGTTCACTTAGTGATAGAATCATGAGCAGGTATGGGGACACTGCGAATGGGATGGTTGAAAGCGCAATGGAATTTTTACGTATTGCAAGAAGCTTAGATTACCATCAGATTATTTTAAGTATGAAGTCAAGCAATCCTCAGGTAATGGTCCAAGCTTATCGATTATTGCTTCAACAAATGCACCATGAATTTAAGGAATGCTATCCTTTGCATTTAGGGGTTACCGAAGCTGGTGATGGTGAAGACGGAAGAATTAAAAGTGCAATAGGCATTGGTACATTATTGGAGGACGGTATTGGAGATACTATCCGCGTTAGTTTAACTGAGGACCCTGAATTAGAAATCCCTGTTTGCAAGGACCTAGTTAAACGGTATAATAATTTAGTTGTTGCTAAGCAAAATACTATTCCACAAGTACAGCAATTGCCTTATAGCCCGTTTGAATATAAAAGAAGAAATACCCATACTGTTGAGAATATTGGAGGACATCAAGTGCCAGTAGTAGTGGCTGATTTTAGCCATAAAAAAAATATTACTGCGGATGATTTAATCTCGATTGGATACCAATACAATAAAGTGACTGATAAATGGGCTATTGCAGACGCAGCAGCTGATTATATATATGTAGGAGCACAGCAATTAAATATAGCTTTGCCTGGCACTTTACGAGTAATAGTGCAAGCAAAAGCTTGGGAACCAGTTGAAGGGGTACAGAAGCAAGTTCCGATATTTAGTGTAAGCGAATACCTTGCAACGAATAAAAAAAGCACTGCTATTAATTTTGTACAATTAGACTGTTACAGTGATAAGAATGGTATAACAGACGATGTGCTTACTGCAATAGCAAGCGACCCCACGGTTGTATTTTGTTTGAGTAGCCAATTGAATCATGCCATGCCTGCAGTTAGAAGAAGGATGATACAATTAATGCAGTTGCAAATTCAATCCCCAGTTGTATTTGTTACGGATAGTGCTTGGGATACAACCGATGAGCATTTAATTCATTTTGCAACCGAAACGGGTGCATTGTTTTTAGACGGTATGGGAGACGGCATTTGCTTAGGGCTTGCTGAAGCTGTATATGAAAATGCATCAATTGAAATGGGTAAAGTATCTGGCAGAAATTATGTCAACAATACTACAATTGAGCAGTTTTTAAATGCTACTGCTTTTGGTATTTTACAAGCAACTAGGACTAGAATTTCTAAAACAGAATATATTTCTTGTCCGAGCTGCGGAAGGACCTTATTTGAACTTCAAGAAACTACTGCAAAAATCAGAAAAGTAACCAATCATTTAAAAGGACTTAAAATTGCTATTATGGGTTGTATTGTAAATGGCCCAGGTGAAATGGCTGATGCTGATTTTGGCTACGTAGGTAGTGGCGTTGGTAAAATAACTTTGTATAAAGGCAAAGAAGTGATGAAGCGTAATATTGACAGTGCTATTGCTGTTGATGAACTTGTGCAATTGTTAAAAGAAAACAACGCTTGGGTTGATCCTAAATAAATTTTATATAAACCATAATCATGTATTATATTTTTTATAGCTTCTTTTATCTTATATCCTTGTTACCATGGAGGGTTTTGTATATAATTAGTGATTTGATAACCTTTCTATTACAACGCGTTTTAAAATATAGGGTAGATGTGGTTAAACATAATTTAGAAATTGCCTTTCCCAATAAAACAAGTGAAGAAAGAAAAAAAATTGCCAATGATTTTTACCAGCAATTAACCGACTCTTTTATAGAGACTATTAAATTATTGTCCATCTCGGATAAGACATTTAACATGCGCTATACTTCTAATGTAGAAGTTTTAAATGATTTATACAAAACAGGCCAAAGCGTACAAATTATGGCAGGACATTTTTTTAATTGGGAGTTTGCAAATTGGGGTATTGCCAAGTATAGCAGGTATCCTTTTATTGCAGTGTATATGCCCTTGAGTAATAAATATTTTGACAGGTTAATTTTAAATATGCGCAAGCGTTATGGAAGTATTATGATACCTGCAACAAATTTTAGAAACCAATTTCGTGACCATGCGTCAAAAGGACCCTATGCCCTTGCATTGGCAGCTGATCAAAATGCAGGTAACCCTTTGTCTGCCTACTGGGTACCTTTCTTTGGGCAGCCAACACCATTTGTGAAAGGTCCTGAGAAAGGGGCTAAATTAAATAATACAGCGGAGGTATTTGTGCATTTTTATCGAATAAAAAGAGGGTACTATCACACTAATTATGAATTAATGACCACGTCGCCTAATTATTTTAAGGATGGACAATTGACTGCTTTGTATGTAAAAGTATTAGAGGAGAAAATAAAAACAAATCCTTCTAACTATTTATGGAGCCATCGTAGATGGCGATATACATTTGACCCAATAAAGCACGGAAAACTATTAGTGGAATAAGCGACTATTAATTTTCATTAGTCATCTGAAAGTAAATCTAATGAGGGAAGCGAATCTTCACTTGGCTTTTCCTTATTTTTGGTAATTGTGAATTTCTCTTTTAAAGTTTCTACTGCAACCCAGCCTCCATGCACAGTTCTAATATTATGAATACCTTGTTTTTTTAATAAACTTGCTGCTATCGTATTGCTTTCTCCATTTTCACTTACAATGTATATATTAAAATGCTCATCCAGTTCGGACATGCTTCCGGGATCAGTGAATTCGAATAATGGGATGGAGATTGAGTTTTTAATATGGCCTCTATTATAGGCTGCTTCTTCCCGAATGTCTAAAACCATTAGAAATTCGTCAAAAGGTATATCCATGGCTAGCTCGTCTACCTCTACTTCAATCACTAAATCAATTTTTAGTGCTGCTTCTTGCCAGGTTTTGTAGCCTCCTTGTAAGTAACCCTTTATGTTAGTAAAACCAGCTTTTTCAAAGTAGGCCATAACAGACTGTCCCATCGTATCAGGCAAGATAAATACAATAGGTGTTTCCTTATTAATTAACGCCATGGCCACTGCATATTTTGCAGTGGCAGGAGTGATATGTAATGAGTTTGGAATATGGCCATCTATCCATTCTTCAGTGGGTCTTGAGTCAATTATAAAAATTGATTCATCTTCTTGAAGCTGTTTAAATTGAGCTAAGGTTAAAGACATACTATCCCACTAATTGTTCTACAAATTGATTTACTTGCGCTAGTCTGTTGTAGTCTACAGTATAAAAGATAAATTTACCTTCTCTAGTTGTAATAACAATTCCAGCTCTTCTTAAAATAGCCAAATGTTGTGATGCAACAGATTGTTCTAATCTTAGTTTTACATAAATCTCTGTAACGGTCATCTTTTGATGTTCGTCAATTAGCTTTACTATTTGTTGACGTAGTTTGTGGTTTAAGGCTCTCAGGATCATTGCAGCTTTTTTACTGTGCAACAAATCTACCTTCAATGGGTTTGGCCCATTGGATAATTGTAACTGTGGTAATGATTGATTCATAACAATATTTATATATTGGGGGGTTAAGAATTGTAATCGTCAACGAAGTTAATGCATAAATATCAAATATATTTATTTTTTATATATAAATTATTCAAAATCGAGAACCTAAATCTGGTAAATTTTATTCTTACTTAGTATTCAGGGGTATTTTTCTTAGTCTTTGCTGGCAGGTTTTTGATAAAAGTCTTTTATGTAGGCAGGACTACTGTAGGCCAGGTCTTCAAATACCTTCGCATTAAACTTAATAGTAGCAAGCTCGATACAAGTTTGTAAACTATATGTTTCAGATAAAAAATATAGGTTAGGATGTTCCAACAAGGTTGTAGTCTTAGCAACGCCCGAACCTATACAAGCCAGGGGGCCATTAAGTAATAATTGTTCCATATAAAGGGTATCTAATACAATTGCTTGTTCAGGTTCAATACACTGTAATGCTTTATTATATACTGCTCCAAATACTTCCATTCTTCTTGCATCAATCATTGAAAATATCTGTAATTGCTCGTTTTGCGCTTGGCAAATTTTTGTTGCTATTGCTGTTTTTGCAAGTAGTGCTAAAGTTGATAAACCTATTAGGGGCTTATTTAAAACATAAGCAATTCCTTTTGCACTTGCTAGCCCTACGCGCAAACCGGTATAACTTCCGGGGCCCATTGTAACCACTATAGCATCTAATGTTTGAATAGGAATGCCTGCTTTTTTCAATACAGTTTCAATGGCTATCTGTACAAAATTTGCGTGTGCATTGGGTGTATTATTTTCTTCCATTGCCAATAGTGCATTGTCTTGGCTTACGCCAACTAATGCCTTTTCTCCAGCCGTATCTATTAAAAGTAAGGTTGCCAAAATAATTTAATTGTTTTGCAAAAATAAGAGGGTATTTGATAGAAAAGTAAGAAATTGCAATTCTTAATTAAATTATATGTCAAAACACATCATTCAAACGTCTAAAGTCCCTACTCCCATTGGCCCATATAGTCAGGCGGTTATTGCAAATGGCTTTATGTTCGCAAGTGGTCAGGTAGCAATTAACCCTATCACAAATGAGTTAGTATTAGGGGATATACTGTCTGAAACAAAGCAAGTGATGGAAAATATTAAAGCTATTTTGGATGAAGCTAAATTAAGTTTCGAACATGTTGTAAAAACAACAATATTTTTAAGTGATATGCAATTATTTGCAGAAGTGAATGAAGTTTACGGAAGCTATTTCACAAGTAATTTTCCTGCAAGAGAAACGGTTGCGGTTAAAACATTGCCTAAGAACGTAAATGTGGAAATAAGCATTACTGCAATTGTTTCTTTGTAAACTGGTAAGCAGTTTCAAATATTATTTTTTGCTGGGGCTGCAATTCTTGTAGCCCCATTTCATTATTGAAACAATTTGGCGCCCCACTTAAATTTTCGATCGCTATACTTTTTCTGTCGGGTGGGGTATACAATTGTAAATAGGGGTAGTTAGTGATTGGGGTAATTTGTAATTTATACTTTGCATTTTCAACGGTACAATGGTTTTCCTTTTCATGCATTAGATACCCATTGTCTAATGTTATTCCGTTTAGTAATTTTCCTTTTTCAAAACTATTTTCTGCCACTATTCTTCGAGTGGGTAACAAGTCAGCATCGTATTCTAATTGGCCAGCGCAAGTAAAACTTAGGACACAATCATCTATACTTGTGCCTAACATAAAGTAGGGGTGCCAACCATCGCTCATTGGAATTATTTGAGCTGTATTATTTGTTACAGTTGTTTGAACAGTAACAAGGTTATTTTTCTGAAGCTCCCATTTTATTGCTATGCTGTACTTAAAGGGGAATCCAGCATCTTCTCCGTTGTAATGATATTGTAACGAAACTGTTGCAGCTTCCTCAGTTACGCTGGTTGATATAATTGAAAAGGGAGCGTCGTATATAATACCATGAATTGCATGCTTGCCTAAGTAAAACTTATCAATGTTATATTCTTTATTTGCATAGTTGTATTTGCCCTTATTTAGCCTACATGCAAAAGGGCTCATTTTGCCGCTTTTAAATCCATTTGTTTCAAAATTTTCCCATCCGTTGCTAAAATCATTACTTGCTATAATGTGTAAGCTTTGGTTCAAATCTTTTATCACCCAGGCATTTAATAGTCCCCCTTTTGTTATTATTTCTATATAGGATTGAGTTTCGCTGTCCTTTAGGCGAATACCTTTAAATGTATCAATTTCGTTAATGTCTATAGTAAAAGCCATGTGAAGTTCATTTGAGTGGTAAATTAAAACTATTCTGCTAACTTTGCTGTGTAATGCATCAAAATATGAGTAAATATTTATTCTTCGGATTCTTAATTTTAGCTACTGTTGCCAATGGACAAAAGTTTTTAAAATACGATAGTACCTTAAAAATAGGCAAAGTAGGTTATAGGGTTTTTTGTATGAATAGGTCAGTTGATAAAAATGCAATTAGTATTCGCCCAATAGGATTTAAATCTGAGGGAAGAGATATAAATCTCGACTTAAAGGGAAAAGTAGCTTCTTCTGAAATAGAGGATTTAAATAATGATGGCTTTCCTGACCTAGTTGTGTATGTTACTGAAAAGTCGGGTAACACCAATCTGTTTAGTATTGCTTCCAAAGATAATGAAACAATAGAACCCATTATTTTACCTGATATTACCAACGATATGCAAATGAGTAAAGGATATCGTGGTGGGGATGATTATAAATTAGTTGAAGGGATTTTATTTAGAAAATTCCCTGTGTACGAGGCAGATACTGCTATCAAAACGCCAACAAATAAAGTCAGACAAATTTTGTACCGTGTAATTAGGGGTGATCAGCAAGGCCTTTGGAAGTTCAAGCCTTTTAAAAATTTCGATTTAATTGCTGAAAAATAAATATTTTACAATCCATTTGTAATTAATAATTTGCCCACACTCTTTTCTTCGCCATCGTCGCTTCTTACAAAGACCAAATAAATTCCTGTGGCAATTTTTTGACCTTCATAGCTTCTGCCATTCCATATTGCTTGACCGCCGAGTGACCTAGTTTGAAAAACTAGTCTTCCGGTTAAATCGGTAATTTTTACCATTGCATTTTCAACCAAACCTTTAAATGCAATTGGGCCTGTATAATCTGGAGCTACCGGGTTTGGATAAATAAGTATTGATCCCTGTGTTGTTGAAGCTTCAGTTGATGTACCTCTAAAGCTTACCATACCTTGCGGTGTGTTGAAAAATACTTCTCCCATTGTTGGGTCTACTAAAATTTGTGTAATCGTATCTGTTGGTAAAGGACTTGTTGTAGCAATAAAATGCTCAATGATAGTTGTGCCATCCGGACTTATTAACCATGCACCGTTATTTGTTCCAACCCATTTCCTATTTGCGCCGTCTACTGCTATTGTGTTGATGTTTGTGTTTTGAAATAAGTTCCCTGCAAATCCATTGTTCGTTACAATAGGCTTATAAGCATCGCAACTATTTGTTGTTAAATCGCCGCAATTAATAATTCCAATGCCTTTGTCTGTGCCTATCCAAATGCTTCCAATTTTATCTTCCGTTATACAAGTGATGGTATTGCTAGGTAGATTACCGTTACCTCTAGACATTGTATATTTTTTCCATCCAGCAGTGGAATAGTTTTGGGTAGACTGATAAGCGTATAATCCTTGTGCTTTAGGCGCAATTATCCATGCTTGTCCATAAGAAGAAAGCAAAAAGTTTTGGAATCCTTGTTTTTCATAATCAATTGGCGGGGTTATTAAATTCCAGTTATTTTTATTGCTTACTAATATACCCTGACCCTCTTTTAAGGTCCAAATACTTCCATCTGTTCCAATTTGGACATCAACTAGTGCTCCGGTTACAATACTTGGAACAATCGCCTCCATTTTACGAGCAACAACGTCAATATGAACAAGACTGTTATCGGCAGTGAACCAAACGCTGCCATCTTTAGCATCAAGTACAGCATCATTGAGTATTGGCAGGTTGGCGGTGGTGTTAAAATTGGTATAATTGGTCCATCCGGTAGTCGTATAAGTTGCAAATCCAATTTTGTCACTTCCAAACGGTGTAATTAATATTTTATCATTAATAGCACTGCGGGTTTCTATTGATTGTGTTGGTCCTGAAAGTGGTAGCCAATTCACAGAGGTAGTTTTATGGAGCAGCCCTTTTACACTATCGGCAATCCAATAACCTTGATCCTCCAACAATAGGGCTGTTGGATTCACTAGTATTGTAGTATCCACTATTGTAGAAACATTTTTATTATTATTAATGTTTACAACGGAGCCTTTATTATTGCCATGCTGTAAGGCTACTAGTATGCTTGCTGTATCGGCTATCACTTGCTTAATTTTAGCTGCCGTAAAAATGTTATAGGGTTGCGTATTGGGTAGTTGAAAAATACTATTATCTGAGTATGCGTACATAGTATTTTTTTGATTTGTAACCCCTTTTATACCCAATGCTTTATAGGCGGCTAAATGAATCCACTGATTTGGTAAAATCCAATTATTCTTAATGGGTGTGCTAAATAAGCCTTCCTCGGTTACAACATATAAACTATCGGAAGTCGTTGCTGTTTGATAAGTGATAACAGCTTTTCTATTATTGTTTGGGAACCAAGTGTCTTTGATTTCTTTTCTTTCTACGTCTAATATAACAATCCCAAAATTAGTAGCAAGCAATACCCATTTATCTAATACACTAATATCATTTATTTTATTATTTGGATACAAGTTGGATAATTGAATATCATTTATTCCAAAAACTTGATCTCCATGGATAATATCTATACTACTATTATTGTAGGCAACTATTAATTGCTGCGATAAAGCGTGCCATTTAATAGTTTGAATACCTACTTCGTTTAAGCCATTAGACTTTCCAATATATTCAATATTATTTTTACTATCAACACTAAATAGTTGATACTTACTTGCGCCATAAATCTTATCCCCCTTAACTACGTATTTTAGGGATTGGTTATTATAATGTTCTCTCCATTGTCCAATAGCTCCAATATTATTTTGGCCCCAACAATTTGAAATGGTGAGCAGGATTACCAATACTATCAATCCCTTTTTTTGCATACTTAATTTTTATATACTCTATAAATCGCTTCTTGAATATTAGGTCGTAGGTTTAAGCTGCTAAATGCTTTGTTGTCTCTTGTTGGGTATACTCTGTTTGATAGGAAAATATATAATAAATTACTTTCAGGATCTGCCCACACACAAGTTCCGGTAAATCCTGTGTGCCCAAATGTGGAAGGAGACGCGCTTAAGCTAGGGTAGGGATCCTTGCTAGTTGCATTATTTTTTTCTGGCTTATCAAATCCCAACCCTCTTCTGCTATTGGTTGTATTGTAAGCGGTGTATTGTTCTACTGTACTTGGTTTTAAATATTGCTTTCCTTCCCACTGTCCTTTGTTTAGTAACATTAAATACATTTTTGCTAAATCTGTTGCATTACTAAATAAGCCTGCGTGCCCAGCTATGCCACCCATAACCGATGCCCCTTCGTCATGAACTACGCCACGTATTAATTCATTTCTATAATAATTGTCTAGTTCGGTTGCTGCAATATTGTCTACATTCGTTTTTTGTAAGGGTAAAAAACCAGTAGACTTCATTTTTAGCGGGCTATAAAAATTTTGAGTAGCATAATCGTTTAAAGACATTCCCGAAACTTGTTCAACAATTTGCCCTAAAAAAATAAAATCATTATCACTGTACACATATTTACCTGGACTTGTCACTTTGCTATTTAATATTTTTTGTTCAATGGTATCCTTCCAATTATCTTGTAAATACAGGCTAGGAGTTATCATTTTATTATGGTCATTGTCTTGTACTTTAGTGACTAAATCTTCCTTTAATGATTTATCGGAATTTAATAAGGACTCGTAAAATTTGATATAAGGGAAAAGCCCTGCTTGGTGTAACAATAAATCTTTTAAAGTGATTTTTTCTTTTTGATTTCCTTTAACCCAAGGGAGGTAGTCTCCAATTGTTTTATTAATATCTATTTTGCCCTCGTCCGCTAATTTCATAATGGACACAGTGGACGCACTCACTTTAGTCACCGAAGCTAAATCATAATAAGTGTCTAATGTAACTGCTGCCGAACCTTCTCCAGCAGTTAAGCCATAAGCTTTATTAAAAACAATTTTATTATTCTTTGCTACTAATACTTGGCATCCTGGGATTGCTTTTTTAGCAATGGCGTCTTGCACTAAAGAATCAATAGCGAATAGTTTTTCATTTTCAACTGTATTATTTGGGCTAGGTAAATTTTTGTAAGTACTTCCAAAGGGCAAATCGTCACTTACTGTTACAGGTAATTCCCCAGTAGCTTGTATTTTACCTTCGAGCCAATTTAAGACTGCTTTGTGGGTATAAGCATTATCCTCGTAGGCAAATAGAATATTTTGTATTTTACTAAAATGACCTACTGCGTAAGGGTTTCCTAAAATTACATGCATCCAGTTAGCCGGATGTGATTCATTCAAGAATTGAATAAATGCATTTGGAATTTCAAATTTATTTGCGGGTCGTTTACTGTAGTTATGTAATCCAATAATAACTTGATCGAATCCTGCTAGGCTGTTATTTATTGAAACAAGTTTATTGCTATCCTTAGCTGCCACATAAAATATAGTCACACCATATTGTTCGGCTAATGCTTTCGTAAGTGTTGTGGGAAAGCCTGCATTTAATGCTATATAAGCTGTTTTTTTAAAAGAATGCAAATCAGGCAAAGTGCTAGACTTGCAATAAGTTAATGATTGAGTTGCCATAGCCTCTTTAAGTACACCTACAGACTTATTTAAGTCTGCCAACAGGTTGGTGGTATCAATTGCAGTTAAATTGCTTAATCCATATTCATATTTAGCGTTTAATACTTTTTTTACCTTTTCCTTTATGTCTCTTCTTCTTAACTTTTTTTCTTTAATTGCTTGCTTTACTTTGGATAATGATTTATCGATATCTCCGGGTAAACATAACATATCATTTCCTGCAATTAGCGCCTGTGCGCTTGATTCACCTTGTGGGAAATAGTTTGCAATTGCTTTCATGTCTATAGCATCTGTTACGCTAATGCCTTTGAAGCCAAGTTCTTTCCTTAGTAAGTCGTTTACTGCTTTTGGAGAAAGTGACGTAGCGAATTTTGGTGTATTATCTATAGAAGGTACCGACAAGTGAGCAACCATTACAGAACCTATACCCGCTGCAATTAATGCTTTGAAAGGCTTAAGTTCCATTGCGTCCAATTCGGCTCTTGATTTATTGATTACTGGTAAATCGTAATGAGAATCTACAGTTACATCACCATGTCCTGGAAAATGTTTTGCTGTTGCCATAACGCCGTTATCCTGCATTCCTTTCATATAAGCGACACCATGTTCAATAACCCTGTCTATGTTTTGGCCAAAACTACGGTCATTGATTACTGGGTTACCTGGGTTATTGTTTACGTCAATGTCTGGCGCATAGTTTACTTGTATACCTAGTCGTTTGCATTGTGCGGCTACTGCTGCTCCCATTTGATACACTAAGTTTGTGGAAGAAATAGCACCAAGTGATAGCTGTCTTGGAAACATGTCAACACTGTCCAAACGCATGCCTACTCCCCATTCTGCGTCCATAGTAATTAGTAGGGGTGTTTTAGCAATTGACTGAAAACGGTTTGTTTGTAATGCTTCTCTTATTGGGCCACCCTGAAAAAAACAAAGGCCACCTACATTGTATTTTTTTATTACAGCAGCCAAGCTATCTACTTTTGCTGCATCCCAAGCGCTGTGCGCTCTAATAATCATTAGTTGTGCAATTTTCTCGTTCAAAGAAAGTGTAGCGTATTGTTTCCTGACCCATTTTTTTTGCTCACGGCTTTGGGCTTGAACATTATTCAGGATCACTACACAAATAATAAAGAGTACAATTTTTTTCATAAAGTATTTTTTTCGAAACCTATTTAGGGCAACTCGTGTTGCAATTTAAGGATAAAAAAAAGCTTACCCTAGATTGGGTAAGCTTTTTATAAGTAGGGTTGAAATTTAGTTATTAATTAAGCCTCTGCTTCACCTTCTGCAGGTTCGTCGGCTGGAATGGTTGGTTCTACGTTATGCTTCTGTAATTGAGCGAACCATTTTACCATTTTCTTCATATCACTTGCGTAAACACGGTCAAAATCCATCTTAGGAAAAACTTTCTTAAAATAAGCAGTAACAGCCTTTGGGTCCTTTTCGCTTGGCAAAGCCTCTTTTGACTTACCCATAGCAATAAATACTTCCGCTAAGAACACATTATCGTGGGTAGTGAATACTTCAATACTCTCCAAATGAGAGAATTGGTGGGCTCTAGTGCTTAAAAACTGAGTAGTGCCATTATCTAATGACTTTGCAATAGCTCCGTCGCTTTTGCTTGTTAATAATTCAAATAGTCCTGACATGCCAGTAACCGAAATCAGATTGCTATATTCCATAAATTTTAGTATGTGTGTTTTAGGGCCGCAAATTACTGAAAAACCCCCAATTTTCATTTTTTAAACTACCTTTGTTTGACCTAAAAATTAAGTTTATGCCAGGTTATGAACTATTTGGAGCAGAAGAAAAAAAAGAAGTTAATGATGTCTTAGAAACAGGCATTTTAATGCGTTATGGTTTTGATGGCCCAAGAAAGGGTATTTGGAAATCAAAAGAGTTAGAACAAGCTATTTGTGCTCAATTTGGCACTAAACATGCACAATTAACGTCTAGTGGAACTGCAGCACTTACTACTGCAATGGCAGCTGTTGGAATAGGAGCGGGGGACGAAGTAATTATGCCTGCATTCACATTTGTAGCAAGTTTCGAGGCCGTATTAAGCATGGGAGCCATTCCAGTTTTAGTAGATATTGATAGTTCCTTAACCTTAGCCCCAGCAGCAGTGAAAGCCGCTATTACACCTCAAACAAAATGCATCATGCCCGTACACATGTGTGGGAGTATGGCAGATTTAGACGCATTGAAAGCTATTTGCGATGAACATAATTTAATATTATTGGAAGATGCTTGCCAAAGTATTGGAGGGACTTATAAAGGGAAACAACTAGGAACAATTGGCCACGCTGGTACTTTTTCCTTCGATTTTGTGAAAGCAATGACTTGTGGGGAAGGCGGTGTGGTAATGACTAATGATGAAGTTATTTATACGAAAGCGGATGCTTTTACAGACCATGGGCATGACCATTTAGGAGTAGATAGAGGCGCTGATTTACATCCTTATTTAGGGTATAATTTTAGAATAAGTGAGTTGCATGCTGCAGTGGGTTTAGCCCAAATAAGAAAATTAGATAAATTTCTTGCAATTCAAAAGAAACACAATTTAATATTAAGGTCTTATTTTGAACAGATCCCTGAAATTACATTCAGAACTGTACCTGATCCTGCTGGAGATAGTTATAGTTTTTTAACTTGGTTTTTGCCAACACAAGAAAAAACTGAAAAAGTAATTGAAGCATTTAAAGCTGCAGGTATTTTAGCGGGTAATTTTTATTGGTTTGCTAATAACTGGCATTATATAAGAAAGTGGGATCACCTTAAAACTGCACGCAGCTTGTATCCAATGAATGATGCACAAAAAATAGCTATGTTAAAGTTAAGTGATACAAGTTTTGAAGCAAGCGATGCCATAATGAGTAGGTGTATTTCTACTGCCATTAGTTTAGTTTGGACAGAAGCACAAATACATGAGAAAGGTGCCAAGTGTTTAGCGACATTAAAGGAAGCACTTTCTTAATCTTTTTTTAGTATGTCATTAGGACAATCACTACAACAAAGACAATTACAAAGGTTGTCACCACAACAAATTCAACTGATGAAGTTGTTGCAAATTCCTAGTGCCCAAATTGAGCAAAGGGTTAAAGAAGAATTAGAAGAAAATCCTGCTTTAGAAATGAATGTCGATTTGCTTGATGGAGAAGGGGCAACTGCTTCCGAAGAAATGAATGACGAATTATTAAGTGGGTTGCAAGACGAAGAAGTTGAAGTGCCTGTGGATGAATATGAAATGAGTAATGAGGAACTGAGCGAATATACTTATGATGATGATGGAGATATTGCAGATTATAAAACAAAGGACGATTATTATCCAGAACTAGACAATGACAAGGTAATTCCTATTAAAGCCGAAATGAGTTTGCATGAGCAACTTATGGATCAGTTAAGCATGTTAGATTTGGAAGAAGTTGAATACAAAATTGCTGAACAAATTATTGGTAGTTTAGACGACGATGGCTATCTGCGTAGGGCATTACAGTCCATTGCAGATGATTTAGCTTTTAAACAAAGTATGTTAGTAGAAGAAAAAGAAATAGAGGTAGTACTGAATAAAGTGCAAGGATTCGAGCCAGCTGGTATTGCCGCCAGAAATTTACAAGAATGTTTGTTACTTCAATTGAATAGAAAAGCGGAAGAAGGGTTGCCATTAGCAGATGATAAAAGAAAATTAGCAATTACCGTAATTGAAAAACATTTTGAAGAATTTACTAGGAAGCATTACGATAAAATTCAAAAAAGTATACACTTGGACGAGTCTCAAATGAAGGAAGTGATGCATCAAATTCTTTCCTTAAATCCTAAACCTGGTGCAGAGACTGGTTACGCGAACGAGGCTGAAATGTACATTATTCCAGACTTTACCGTTTTGATAAATAATAATAAACTTGAATTAACATTAAATAGTCGAAATGCCCCTCCATTAATTATTAGCGATGACTATAAATTAATGTTAAAGGAGTACGAGAAAGGGCAAAAACAGGATAAGGCACAGAAGGAGGCGGTATTCTTTATCAAACAAAAAATTGACGCTGCAAAATGGTTTATTGAGATGATACAACAAAGACAGCAGACCCTATTAATGACCATGCGTGCAATACTACTTCATCAAGAGTCCTTTTTTATGAGCGGGGATACAACGCAACTAAGGCCTATGATTTTAAAAGATATTGCTGAAAAAATTAGTTTAGATGTTTCTACAGTGAGCAGGGTAGCAAATAGTAAATACGTACAAACTGAATTTGGCACTTATTTATTAAAATACTTTTTCAGTGAGTCCCTGACAACCGATTCGGGGGAAGAAGTGAGTACAAAAGAAGTGAAGGCTATCCTTGGAGAACTTATTCAACTAGAAGACAAGCATAAGCCTTTGAGTGATGATGAATTGACGGAGCAGTTGCAAAAAAAAGGCTATAATATTGCGAGAAGGACAGTTGCAAAATATAGGGAATTATTAAATATACCTGTCGCGAGACTTAGAAAAGAATTATAGTAAATATTAAAAGCTTACATGGAAAATCCCCAATCAAAATTAGTTCGTTTTTTTGCACATGTAATTTCTTATGTATTCCATCCATTATTCATACCCACTTATTTTATACTCTACTTACTTCAAGTAGTTCCATTCGAGTTTGTAGGTATTACAGAATGGAAACTCAACTTAAAAATATTCAGTGTTTTTTGGTGGACTGCTTTTTTGCCAGCATTTGCAGTGTTTTTAATGTGGCGCTTAAAGCTAAGCACCAGTATTTTTTTGAAAACACAAAAGGAACGAATTATTCCGTACATCATAGTTATGTTTTTTTATTGGTGGATGTATTACTTGAGTAGAAACTTTACAGACCAACCAATTGCTTTAAAATTCTTTTTCTTTGGTGTGTTTATATCAAGTAGCATAGGGTTAATTGTAAATAATTACATGAAAGTGAGCTTGCATGCAATGGCAATTAGCGCTTTATTGATGGCCGTCTTATTAACTAATATGTATTATCCAATTGGAGACCTATTCTGGGTATTACTCACTATACTATTAACAGGGTTTGTGATAAGTGCTAGGATGGTTGTTAGTGACCATACAAAAAATGAATTAATTGTTGGGTTTGTAATTGGAATACTAACTCAGTTAGCGGCATACTTTTGGGTCTTATAAATTAAATTAAAATTATTATGTGGTATCGTTTAGGACAATTTATAATTAAGTTTAAGGTAGTTTTTTTAATCTCAGTAGCTTTGGTCACCGTATTCATGGGTTATTTTGCTTTGCAGGTAAAACTAAGCTATGAGTTTACGAAAGCGATACCTGAGGACAATCCAAAATTTGCAATTTATAAAAACTTTGTAAAAAAATATGGAGTAGATGCTACTACTGTAGTAATTGGTTTTCAAACCGAAAGTATGTACACTACCAAGGTTTTTAATAGTGTGTATGAATTACATAAGTCTATTAAATCAATTGCTGGTGTCACAGACGTTTTAAGTGTGCCTTATGCCTATACAATAAATAAGGATACTACTGCAAGTAAATTTATTGCAAGTAAATTATTCACCCCTCCGTATACCCAGGATAGTTTATTGCAACTACATAAAGCTATATTCTTGCAATTGCCATTTTATAAAAACCTGTTATATAATACCAAGACTAATTCCTATTTGATGGCTGTAAGTTTCATGCCTGATTCCATTAATAGTGTTGCTAGAACAGCTATTATTAAGGCGTTAAATGAAAAAATAGCAACCTTTAGTAATGCTACCCAATTAGAAGTTCATGTTAGTGGGCTTCCTTACATCAGAACAGTACTTGCAGACCGCATAAAAAAAGAAATGGTTTGGTTTTTATTAGGTTCTCTTTTCCTGTCTGCAATTACATTATTATTGTTTTTTAGGTCTATTTCAGCGATGCTGTTAAGTTTAACTGTGGTGATAATGGGTGTTATTTGGAGTTTTGGAACGATGGTTTTATTAGGCCAAAAAATAACCTTATTAACTGCGCTTATACCACCGTTAATTGTAGTAATAGGGATTCCTAATTGTATTTATTTTTTAAACAAATACCATACAGCCTATAAAGCTACAGGAGATAAAGAAAAAGCACTTATTCAAATGGTAGGACAAATGGGTATCGTAACGCTTTTCTGTAATATCACCGCTGCAATTGGATTCTTTGTGTTTGCTTTTACTAAAAGCCCCTTATTGCAAGAATTCGGTTGGGTATCGGGATTAAATATTATGGCTTTATTTTTTATAAGCTTATTTTTTATTCCACCTGTACTTACTTATTTGCAACCGCCACAGCCCAAACACGTTAAATACCTTGATAATAAATTATTAGAAAAAATATTAGTCAAAATTGAAAAGTGGACATTTAACCATACAAAATGGGTTTTTGGAATTACTATTATATTGGTTGTGGTTTCATTAGTTGGCTTAATGCAAATTAAACAAGAAGCTTTTATTGTGGATGACTTGCCTAAAAAAGATAAGTTGTATACTGACCTAAAATGGTTTGAAAAAGAAGGGGGTGGTGTAATGCCGTTAGAAATTTTAATTGACACTAAAAAAAGAAATGGCTTGGTAAGAAGCATTCAACCTTTAGAAGCTATTGAATCACTGCACAATTTTTTAGTGGAACAACCTGAGTTGGGAAAGCCAATTGGAATGGTGGAAGGTATAAAGTTTGCTAAACAAGCTTTTTACGATGGTGATAGTTTAGCCTATGCAATTCCTTCAGGAACTGAAATGGCATTTATTGGTCCGTATTTAGCACCTGCACAAAATGCCAGCGTAAAGGCTTCCGTTAGTTCAAGTCCTACTCAAATGTTAAGTAAGTTTATTGATTCCAATAAACAAGAAACAAGGGTAAGTGTAAATATGAAAGACATTGGGAGTGCCCAGTTGCCTATTTTTATTAGTCGAATTGATAGCGCTACAAAAGCAATTTTTGATACTAGTAAATACAATATCCAAATTACGGGGAGTAGTGTGACTTTTTTAGAAGGGAGTAATTTTATAATTCGAGGTTTAGGCGAGTCAATCTTCTGGGCTTTCTTATTAATTGCTATTTGTATGATATTCTTATTTAGGTCTTTCCCTATTTTACTTTGTTCCCTTATTCCTAATTTAATTCCACTTATTATCACTGCTGGTTTAATGGGCTGGCTAGGTATAGCTTTAAAGCCATCAACGGTTTTAGTTTTTAGCGTTGCCTTGGGCATTGCTATTGATGTTACTATCCGCTTCCTTATTAATTACAAGCAGCAATTGCCACAATTAAACAATAAAGTGGACCTAACATTAATTCAAACTATTAAACATACTGGTATAAGTATTATTTACACTTCGCTTGTATTAGTAGCTGGTTTTGTTATATTTTGTTTTAGTGATTTTGGTGGCACAAAGGCATTAGGCTGGCTAACTTCATTAACGCTTATTGTAAGCACCTTAACTAATTTAGTTTTATTACCTGCATTAATTAAAACATTCATTAAACAGAAGTAAGGATAGTTATTGGAATAACCCTGCTAATGTTGCTTGCAATGCCTGGCCTCTTAGGTCTTTGGCAATTATTTTACCGGTGGTGTCTAACAACACATTAAAAGGAATGCCTTCAATTTGATAGGTTGGCACTACAGTACTTTCCCATTTCTTTAAATCACTTATATGTTGCCAGTTTAACTTATCAGCTTTAATGGCTTCAAGCCAATTTTCTTTATTATCGTCCAACGAAACACCTAATACTGTGAAATTTTTATTTTTATATTTTTCATAGGCAGCAACCACATTGGGGTTTTCGCCTCTACAAGGCCCACACCAGCTAGCCCAAAAGTCAACTAATACATATTTCCCTTTAAAACTGCTAAGTGTAACAATTTCTCCTTTTTCGTTTGCCAGTGCAATTTCAGGTGCCATTGCCCCAATTGAGATTGGTGTTGCAGGTGTATTGGCTTGTACTTGGCTATTTAATAAATTGCTGAATTGAATAAGTGGCTCAGCTTTTGTTTTTTCAGCTGCAATTTTTGCCAAAGCTAATACTTTAGCAGTTTCCATTGACCTTAAGCTAATTCCTAAAACATAATATAATAAGGCGGGACTGGTTGCGGTACTTAAAGTAGTTTCTACAAATTGATTCAGTGCATTAATCTTGTTTGTTCTTTCAATTTGTAACCAATGAATGCTACTATCTTTCCCTTTTTGTTGCTGCAATTGCTCTAAGTTATAAAGTGTGGCAAAAACTGAAGAATCTTTCTTCTTGTATGCAGTTAAGAAGTCAATAAGTGCTTGACTATTTTTAGATCCTCTTACTTTATATGCTTGGGCATTAGCGGCATCTGCATCAATTTGTATTTGCTCTTCATCATTTATAAACATTATTTCTAAGTCACTTTCTGTAGCTAGTCGGTAAATACCTTCTTGTTTCGCAATGAAATCAAATACGTATTTCCCGTCAGCACCTATTGTGGTTGAATCTAATGTGACAATTGGCTTCCCCCCATAAGGAACTTCTTGTAACATTAATTTTTGGTTACTTGCGTTTTGTATGGTGCCTGCAATGGTATAACGTGCCTCACTATTTTTTTCTTTACATCCAATTAAACTAATGAATAGGAAACCAAGAATTATGTTTAATATTTTATTATGCATATATTAATTATTTAGAAAGTTTTTGTTCAAGAATTTGTGTTGTTATTTTTGGATCGGCTTTGCCCTTGCTTATTTTTTTAACTTCTCCTACAAAAAGGCCTATCAAACCTTTTTTTCCTTTTTTATACGCTTCAACTTTATCTGTATTTTGAGCTAGAACCTGATCAACCCAACTAGTCATTTCGTCTGTTGAATTCGATTGTAATAAGTTGTGTGATTGAGCAAATTGTAAAGGCGATTGTGGTTGTTCCATGATTGCTTTGAATACTTTCCCACTAGCTACAGAAAAATTTAACTGACCACTTTCTACTAAATCCAATAATTCAACAAGATAGGGGATGGCGCTAGTAAGTATTTCATAACTATGTTTTGATTCGTTTAAGTAGCCCCTAATAGGTCCTAGCATCCAGTTAGCAGCTGCTTTATAGTGAGGTGTTTGCTTTGTCCAAGCAATATAAAAATCAGCCTCTTCCTTATGTTCACATAACTGTTCGATATCGTAATCGGAAAGGGAATATAATTGTTTCCATGTTTCCTTTAATTCATTTGGAAGGGTAGGTAATGCGTCTTGAATATTTTTAATGTATTCATCCGTTAAATGAAATGGGGCTAAATCTGGGTCGGGAAAATACCTATAGTCATTCGCGTCTTCTTTGTCTCTAATTGAAAAGGTAGTATCATTATTTGCATCAAAACTTCTTGTTTGCTGCATAATGGTTCCTCCTGTTTCGGTAATTTTAATAAGCCTATCTATTTCATATTCTATCGCTTTTTTAATATTGCGAATTGAATTTAAATTCTTTACCTCTACTCTTGTACCCAACTTGGTGTCCCCTTTTTCTCGGATTGATATATTTGCATCACATCTTAAACTTCCTTCTTCCATATTTCCATCACAAATGCCAATCCACCTCACTAGGCGCCTCACCTCGGTAACAAACAAGAAGGCGTCTTCTGCAGAATGAATACAAGGTTCGGTTACCATTTCAATAAGGGGTGTACCTGCTCTATTTAAATCTATTAAGGTATCTGTAGCGGAAATATCGTGAATACTTTTACCTGCATCTTCTTCTAAATGAATTCTGTTTAATTGAATTATTTTTTCACCATCACTATTTTTGATGCTTACTTTTCCACCTACACAAATTGGGGTTGTGTGTTGTGATATCTGATAGCCTTTTGGTAAATCTGGATAAAAATAATTCTTGCGTGCAAAGTAGTTGTCTTTTTCAATGTTGCACCCACAAACTAGTCCCATTTTTATGGCGTACTCAATTGCTTTAGTATTTGTCTTAGGTAAGGTTCCTGGATGGCCCATAGTTATCGGGCTAATATGCGTGTTTGGTGCTGCACCAAAAGAAGCTGCGTCACCGCAGAATAATTTGCTCTTGGTTGCCAATTGTGCATGAATTTCAAGCCCTATAACTGCTTCGTATTTTTCCAATGTAGCCATGCTACAAAAATACAGTATTAAACTAAAAATGCGGCCAAGGCCGCATTTTTAAATCAATTGTTAGCCTAAGTAATAGCTAGGCTATAAATCTGCCGAATTAATCTTTTTTGGGATTATGAGTTCGATGGTCTTTTTTTCGCCATTTCGATGAATTTCAAATTGTAATTTTTTGCCTACTTCTAAATATTCCCATTTAAGATCATTCACTTCTGTAATGGTTTCGTCGTTTAATTTGAGTATAAGATCATTCACCTTAAAACCGGCCTTTTCTGCAAGTGAACCCTCAGTCACTTTTTTAACAACAACCCCTTCACCAACAGCGATGTCTTCAATGGAAATCCCAATTTTTGGTTTTTTATCATACCTGCCTAG
Source organism: Bacteroidota bacterium (assembly GCA_947458915.1). Classification (GTDB taxonomy): domain Bacteria; phylum Bacteroidota; class Bacteroidia; order Chitinophagales; family Chitinophagaceae; genus Sediminibacterium. The sequence continues at coordinate 7,373 of CANHAE010000014.1, read as the reverse complement.
TAACCCTTCCATTTCAGGCATATTAGGAATTGCAAAGTTGAATCGCTTTCCGGGTAGTCGATTGCTAGGTCCATTAAAATTATAAGCGCGCACTTGTGGTACTTCTTTATTTTTTTCAAGTTGTATGTTTATGCTTGCTTTTTTCCCGTCTCTTAAGTAAGTAATTTTTAATTTATCTTCTGGGTTAAATGTGCCTACTGTTTCAAATAATTTTTGCGGGCCATCAATTTTTACCTCATTAACAAATGTAATAATGTCATTTACTTTTAAGCCTGCCTTTAATGCTGGACTAGCTTCCATTACCTCATTAATTTTCGCACCTTCTGGACAGGCTTCAGTGGCTACGCCTAGGAATGCTTTGTTTTGTATAGGAGGAATTTGATTCATTCCTAATTCCTTATCAAATGTGATTGCATCAAATTCATCTGAATCAAAAAAGTTTCCTTCAAAGGGGGCTTTTTTAGATTTGCTAAAAATTATTTTGTGCTTCCCCTGTCTATTTAAGCGTGGATCATTTTTATCAACTTTCTCTCCATTAATAGTGATAATATCACCATCTATTGTGATATTAATAGTGGTATCAATGTTGATGATTTTAGGTTGCTTGTTCTTTGGCTCAATTGTCACTTCTACATTTTGTGCTTGCACTAGTCCCAAAATTGAAATACATAGCAGGAGGCTCATTAACTTTATTTTCATAATAACTTTATTTAGTACGAAGAATTTTGTACATCAAAAGTAGGAAAATAAATTAACTACGAAACAATTCGGAAATGTTAAATTTTCTTAAAAATGATGATTGTTTGATTTAGGTAGGAAACAATGAACATTAATAGCAGGCTTAGGGGAGGCACTCTTTTTAGGTTAACTACATCGAAGCCCTTAAATGTTTTATCTAAGGGCTTCGTAATCAATCATTTAATAATTTAAAATACTATTAAAGCATCTCTTTTATCGTGGTAATCACTTTTTCTAGTTGACTCGCATCTTGGCCACCCGCACTAGCTAATGTTTTTTGTCCACCACCACCGCCTTTAATTAGAGGAGCAATTTTGTCTTTAATTATTTGTGGTGCCTGCCAATTCTTTTCATTTACAAGGCTTTCGCTAATTGCTAAAGCTACATTTGCTTTTCCTTCAGTAGCCGCTGTTAAGATTACCACTGATTTTGTATGTAATGCAATTAATTGATTTGCTAATTTCTTTAAATTATCCGCGCTACTTAATGCAACTTGTTCACCCAAAAATGAAACACCATTAACCGAAATAAATGCATTGCTATATTTTTCAAACAACTCATTTACAACTAAGGCATCCTGACTTTCTAATTTTTTTGCAAGCTCTTTTTGCTTTATGAGTAATTCGGCAATAGTATCGTTTAAAACAGTAACACTTGACTGCTCATTCCATTCAGGGGCTTTAAATAAATTATTCAATTTTTCAGCTTGTATTGCACAAGATGCTGTTAGTTGAATAATTTGTTTGTGAAGTTTTTCTTTAGCCTCTGTTAAATACATTGTTGCAGCATCACCTACTACCGCTTCAATTCTTCTCACGCCGGCTGCTACAGAAGCTTCAGCCTTTAGTATAAAGTTTCCAATTTCTCCGGTATGCCCAACATGCGTTCCTCCGCATAGTTCAATGGAATAATTAGGGTCCATTACTACTACACGTACTTTATCTCCATATTTTTCTCCAAATAATGCCATTGCACCCATTGCAATAGCTTCGTCTTTACTCATTTCTTTTATAACAACTGGGACATTTTCTTTTATTTTATCATTCACTATTTTACTTACATTGGTCATTTCAGCATCTGTCATTTTTGCAAAATGAGAAAAGTCAAAACGTAATTGTTCTGTGTTCACTAAACTACCTTTCTGTGCCACATGTTTACCTAAAACATTTCTTAACGCAGCATGTAATAAGTGTGTTGCAGAGTGGTGTAAAGTAGTGTTTTTTCGGTCCGTAGTGTTTACACTTGCTTTAACTTTTACGCCAATTGAGTTAGGTAAGCTATCTGTAAAATGAATGAATAAATTATTTTCTTTTTTAGTGTCGGTAACGGCTAATACGGTTCCATCTTCAAATAACAATGTACCAGTATCGCCTATTTGTCCTCCACTCTCAGCATAAAAAGGCGTTTCGGCTAATATCCATTGGTAGGCCTCTTTCCCTTTTGCTTTTACATTTCTATATTTAATTATTGTAGTAGTTGCTTCGGTATGCGTATAGCCAATAAATGCAGTTTCGGTGTCTTCTGTTACTTGAATCCAGTCGCCGGTATCTATTGCAGTAGCTGCACGACTTCTGTTTTTTTGCTGCTGCATTTCATTTTCAAAGCCCGCCTCATCCACTAGTAGTTCATTCTCGCTTGCAATTAACCTTGTTAAATCTACAGGGAATCCGAATGTATCGAATAGCTCAAATACTAGTTTTCCTTCAATGATAGCACCCTTTTTATGTGTACTAATAATATCGTCCATTCTTTTTAACCCCTTTTCTAAAGTGCGTAAAAACCCATCTTCTTCTTCTTTCACCACTTTGGTTACAAATTCTAATTGTGCATTTAATTCAGGAAATACATGTTCAAATTGTTTTGCTAAAATGGGTATTAATTGATGTAGTAATGGTTGTTTGTAGTCGAGGTAAGAATAATAGTATCTCACAGCCCTTCTTAAAATTCTGCGTATTACATATCCTGCGCCAGTATTTGCCGGTAATTGCCCATCGGCAATAGTGAATGCTATTGCACGGATATGATCGGCTAACACCCTAAAAGCGATTGCTTGTTTACTATTGCTATAGTCATATGTTTTACCTGTTATTGTTGCCACAGCTTCAATGGTGCCTGTAAACACATCGGTATCGTAGTTGCTCTTTTTGCCTTGAATGGCACGCACTAGCCTTTCAAATCCCATTCCTGTATCCACATGTTTATTTGGCAATGCTTCTAAACTGCCGTCTTTTTTTCTATTGTATTGGATGAATACATTGTTCCATATTTCAATTACCTGTGGATGATCGTTATTTACTAAATCACGCCCTGGTACTTTTGCAATTTCTTCATCACTGCGCATATCCACGTGAATTTCGCTGCAAGGGCCACATGGTCCAGTGTCACCCATTTCCCAAAAATTGTCCTTCTTGTTTCCGAAAATAATACGTTCTTCAGGAACCCATTTTCTCCATTCATTTAACGCTAAACTTGACTGTGGTAAATTTTCAGCAGGGTCTCCTTCAAAAACAGAGACGTATAATTTATTTGGATCTAACTTGTATTCTTTTGTTAATAATTCCCAACTCCATGCAATTGCTTCTGTTTTAAAGTAATCTCCAAAGCTCCAGTTGCCCAACATTTCAAACATAGTGTGGTGATAGGTGTCTACACCTACTTCTTCTAAGTCGTTGTGTTTTCCGCTAACACGTAAACATTTTTGTGTATCGGCTATTCTAGAATGAGTAGGAATTTGATTCCCTAAAAAGAAATCTTTGAATTGGTTCATACCTGCATTTGTGAAAAGCAAGGTCGGGTCATTTTTTACAACTATTGGTGCTGAGGGCACGATGGTATGCCCTTTAGATGCAAAGAAATCTAAAAACTTTTGTCTTATTTCGGTACTGGTCATCATGTCGCTATATATTTAGGCAGTGTGCTGAATTTAAAAAGCTATATTTGTAAGGTTTTTAAAGTCCTCAAAGGTAAGGAATTGACCCTTTTTAATGGACATTAGTAGCAATTAATCATTAGGTAAATGAAGAAAATAAAATACTTCTTTAATACGCATACGCTTCGCTTTGAAAAAGTGGAAGTGCCGTTAAGAGTTAGGCTATTACAACTCTTCGGTTTTATTGCTGCCTCTATTGTTACAGGTATACTAATAGTTGTTATTCTTTTTCAATATATCGACTCTCCAAAGGAAAAATTATTAAGACAACAAAACACCGCTTTTAGGGATAGTTATAGTGTTTTGCAAGAACGTTTGAAGCAGGTTGAATTGCAAATGATAGAATTAGAGGACCGGGACAATGAAGTGTATCGTTCCATTTTTGAGGCTACGCCAATTCCAGACAGTGCAAGGGTGCAAGAAATGCAAGCCAAAAAAGAAGTGCGTTTAATTCAAAGTTTATCTAACAACGAGTTAATAGAGGATATGAAAAACCAGCTTAATAACCTTAGCTTAAGGATGGCTTTCCAGTCTAATTCTTTTGTAGAAATTACGACAATGGTTAAGAATAAGGAAAAATTACTAAGAGCTATTCCTGCTATACAACCTGTTAGCAATAAAAATTTAAAAAGGGTCGCATCTGGATTTGGGTATAGAATTGATCCTTTATACAAGGACTACCGTTTGCATGCAGGCTTGGACTTTTCTGCTCCAATGGGTACTCCCATTTATGCTACTTCGGATGGTGTAATTCAGGCTGCTGGGTTTAATACCGACGGCTATGGCAATAAAGTGGTGATTAATCATGGGTACGGTTATCAAACTTTGTACGGGCACATGGTACGCGTGAAAGCAAAGGTAGGGCAGTCTATAAAAAGGGGAGAGGTAATTGGTTATGTAGGAAGCACTGGTAAAAGTACCGGTGCACATTTGCACTATGAGGTAATTAAAAGAGGTGCTAAAGTAGACCCTGTATATTATTTCTTTAATGATTTAACGCCAGCTCAATTTGATCGTATGTTAAAAGCGGCGGCGGCTAATAAACAAAGCTTAGACTAGATGGAACCTGAAATAATGCTATACTTAAATAGGATCATGAATAGTATTGGTATATTTTTTTTGTGGCTCACTTTAAATTCTACACTAGGTATTATGTGGGGCTATGCCTTTATTGAAAAGCATTGGCAACTAGGTAATGTACTATTTTATATTTTTTTACTAACGAGTCTTGCAGGCCTATTATATGTGCTTTATAAAATTTGGATAAAACCAGTTGGTTTTAAAATTCATTAATGCATTTTGTAGTTTAACTACTATGGTCTGCTATTATTTTCCAGCCTTGTTTTGTTTTTCTAAAAATTAAGGTAAAGTGTCCACCCATATCGCCAACGGTTCTTTTTAGATGCCATTTTCCAACAACAAAATAATGGGCTTTACCTAAGGGTTTCATATTGAGTATATCAAAGTGTAGCTTACCCATTTGGGCAGTATCGGGGTAACTTTTCTTATAATTGGCTAGCGTTTTACCGAAACCATAAGTAGGACCGTTTTTGCCTACAAATACTAAGCTGTCATTTTTCCAATAGCCAATCATGAAAGCTTCAATGTTGCCATCATTCCATGCTTTTTCTTGTTTTGCTAGTATTTGTTCGATTGCTACTATATCATTGTTTTGTGCTATTGAAAGGATCGTAATAAATAAGGCCAAACAAGTGAGTATTTTTTTCATGAGATAGTGAATTATGACTTAATAGTTATTTGATAGTATTCAAAAGTTAAGAAAAATAATTTAAAACACCTTAATTTGTGTTCATGACTTATAAGGCTCACTTAGGAAATGATAAAAAATTGGCATCGTTATTAAGCTCAAATAATTATGCATTAGATAAAAGAAAGCATATTCCCATTCGCTTAATAGCTAGTATTATTAGTCAACAGCTTAGTACCAAAGTTGCGAAAATTATTTTTTTACGATTTTTAGATTTGTATAAAGGGAAAGAACCTAGTTGCGCACAAGTGATTAGCACTCCTGCAGAAACCCTCAGAAATATAGGCCTTAGTAATTCAAAAGTGAGCTATGTGCAAAATGTTGCAATATTCTTTTTAGAACATAAACTTACAGATAAGCAATTGTATGCAATGGAGCCAGAAGCGGTTATTGAGTTGCTTACTCAAATAAAAGGGGTAGGTAAATGGACAGTGCAAATGTTATTAATGTTTAGCTTAGGCCATGAAAACGTTTTTGCTGTTGACGATTTGGGCATTCAGCAAGCGATGATTAAGTTGTATAAAATAAAGTATACTACCAAAAAGGAACTACATACTAAAATGCTTGCAAAGGCTAATAAATGGGCGCCTTATAAAACCTATGCATGTTTACACCTTTGGAATTGGAAGGATAATGGGGCAGTTTAAACTGAATTTCGAGCAGCATTAATTACGCCAAACATGGTTCTTGTTAATAGTTTTTCGTATGTTTCTTTCAAAGAAGAGGCTATAAGTGGCTCTTGAACTTTCCCTAATGCATATTGTTGAATGGTAAGTAATGGTAAAACAATCCGGTCTCTTAATTGAATAGATTGTTTTCCTATTTTATCCCCTTCCATTAAACTTGACGTATTATTCAGTGCTAAGTATAACTTAGTGGTAAGTGTAAATTCAGCTTGAATCATATTCCAGATTGAACTATAGGTAGCGTCTTCCTCAATATATTTTGTGATTGAAAAATTCGACTTTACCATACTCATCATGCTATTATCAATTAAGGTCCTGAAAAATGGGTTGGTGTTAAATAAGGATTGCACCTCTTCCCAGAGTCCTTTATCTTTTAAAGTTTGTAAAGCAGTTCCTGCCCCATAAAAGCCGGGTACATTTTGTTTTAATTGACTCCAGCTTCCTACAAAAGGAATGGCTCTTAGGTCCTCGAAGCGCAAATCTGCATCAGCGCCTCTCTTTGCTGGCCTACTTGCAATATTGCTTTTGCTATAATAATTGAGTGGACTAAACTTTTGCAAATAACTTAAAAATAAAGGATGGGCTTTTAGCGCTTGGTAACTTTTAAAACTAAGTGCTCCTAAGGTTTCTAGTATTAAACGGTCTTGTTGTGAAAGTTGTTTTTTTGTGTCGGCAAATAAGGTCTGACTTACTCCAGCGCTTACCAGCTGCTCTAAATTATACTGTGCAGACTGAATTGTGCCAAAGTTGGATGTAATGGTTTGGCCTTGTACAGTAAGTTGAATTTCTTCATTTTCAATTTGATTCCCCATTGATGCATAAAACTGATGTGTTTTACCTCCTCCCCTTGAAGGAGGGCCACCTCTGCCGTCAAAAAATTTAACTATAATACCATTGTCTCTTGATATGCTGGTTAATACTTCTTTAGATTTGAAAATACTCCAATTGGCTTGTAAATACCCTCCATCTTTTGTACCATCACTAAAGCCCAACATAATGGGTTGCTGCTTATTTCTTTCAACCAAATGCTTTGCATATAATGAGTTTGTATACAAAGTACGCATTATTGATTCAGCTGCATTTAAATCCTCTATGGTTTCAAATAAGGGCACTATATCTACTTTCGATAAGTATTCATCTGCGCCACATAACCTAAATAAAGCGTACAACTCCATTACGTTAACTTCCCCTTGGCAATTACTTATTATATACCTATGACATCCAGCTTCTCCATTCATATGCTGTACTTGTG
>CANHAE010000013.1 GCA_947458915.1 Bacteroidota bacterium | reverse complement strand
TAAATGGTACGCGTAAAGTGGGTGAAAAAATAAGCATCGCTTATAATACAAGTTACACACAAAATAGATACGACATTACAACTCAAACTGGAAGCATGTATGGTAATATGCTAAACATGCCAGCACACGTTGATATTACTCGTTTTAAAAATTGGCGTACTGATAAATTTGCAAATCCAATTGGGTTCTACAATCCTTGGTATCAAAACCCTTATTTCTCTGCTGATAATTACAGACAGGGAATCAGAAACGATTATTTAACTGCAAATGTTGAAATTAAGTTCACACCAATCAAAACTTTAGATATCATTGCTCGTCAAGGTATTACTACTCGTAACACTTCGAGTAAATCTTGGAATGGTGAGTTTATTTATACAGATTATTCGAAACACACTCAATATAGTTCCAAAGCAGATATCGCAGGTAATGTTACTGATGGTGCTGGCTACACTACTAACTTGTTGACTGATTTCTTCTTCCAACACACTAAGAAGTTCAATGATTTTAGCACTACTTTAATTGGAGGAATTCAATGGAGACAAGACCAAACTAAATCTGTAAATGTTTCTGCTTCTGGACTTGTAATTCCAGATTTGTACAACGTTAGCAATGGTGTAGGTACTCCAGGGGCTTCTGAGTCAAATGCAATGGCACGTCAATTAGGTACCTATGCTGACTTCCGTCTTGGATACAAAAACTATTTATTCTTACATGCAACAGGTCGTCAGGACAAAGTATCTGTTCTTGCAAAAAATAATAATACTTTTTTCTACCCATCTGTAGACGTTTCATTTATTGCAACGGATGCCTTGCCGGCTTTGGCTGAAAATGGTGTAATTAGTTATTTAAAATTACGTGGTGGTTGGTCTAAAGTTGGACAAGTGAATTTGGGTGGTTCTTTCGGAGCTTACCAATTATTGCCAACTTTTAGCGCAGGTGGTGGATTCCCATATGGTTCTTTACCAGGATATACTGTAGGGAATACACTAGTATCAAACGATCTTAAACCAGAGGTTACAAAAGGATATGAAGCAGGTTTTGATTTAAATTTATTCAAAGACAAAATCACGACTTCTGTTACTTATTTCAGTACTACTACCGATAATCAAACAGTGAATACTTCAGTATCAAATGCTACTGGATATACTGGTTTAAGAACAAATACAGGTCAAACATCAAGCAAAGGTTTTGAAATAACTGCACACGCTACACCTGTAAATAATACAAATGGATGGAAAGTAACTTTTGGCGGTAACTACACTTACCTTGACAATAATGTTAATTTTATTAGCGCTGACTTACCTCGTTTAGCATTGGCTACTTACGGCGATAATGCTGGTTCTTATGCGGTTGCAGGCCGTGCTTTCCCAGTAATTATGGGATTTGACTACAACCGTGATGCACAAGGGCGCGTAATTGTAAATGCAGTGACTGGTTTGCCAACAAAGTCTGATACTATTTCAGTCTTAGGTAGCGCTGTTGCTAAACATAAATTAGGTTTGGATTTCTCTGTAGGTTACAAAAACTTAAAACTAACTGCCTTGGTAGAATACCGTGGTGGTTATGAAGCATTCCATTCAATGGGATCTGAAATGGATTGGTCTGGCACTGGTTATAGAACTGCACTTTATAATAGAGAAAGTTTCATTTTCCCTAATTCATCTTATTGGAATGGAACTCAGTATGTTGCAAATACAAACGTTTCTATCGCGAATGGTAATGGTAACAATGGTTTCTGGTCAGATGGTATTAACAGAGAAGTTACTTCTAACTATATTACTTCTGGTTCGTTCTGGAAATTAAGAGAGTTAGCAATTTCTTATGATTTGCCTGCTAGTTTTGTTGCTAAATCAAAATTCATTAAAGGAGTTAACCTAAGTGTACAAGGCAGAAACTTATTTGTGATAATGGCGAAGGATAACTATTACACCGATCCTGAATACAGTGATGCGGGTAGTGGAAGTAATGGTATGGGTTTAACTGGTATTAGCCAAACTCCTCCATCTCGTTATTATGGTGCAACAATTAGATTCAAATTTTAATTAAATCATCCAATAAAAGATGAATTTAAAAAATATAAATATTATGAAAAAAATCAACACTCTTCTTCTTGCAGGTTTGGTTTTATTTAGTGTCTCTTGTGAGAAACAATTAGATATTAATACAAATCCAAATTCAGCAACTTCGGCGACACCTGAATTGATTTTACCACAAGCATTAACAGCAACTGCTGCTAATTTAAATGGGTTCAATTCTTATGGTGCTCAGTTGGTAGGATTTTCAGCAAATGCTGGAGGGTATGGTGGTTTCGGTACTTCCATATCTTACAATTTTACCTCTTCTGATTTTTCTGGTCGTTGGTCATCTTCTTATGACAACCTTCAGGATTATCAATATATTATAGACAATACTGCTGGTAAATCTAAGTACAAGTATTATAACGCAGCTGCAAGAATTATGAAAGCTATTGGATTCCAATTGCTTGTGGACGCTTATAATGATGTTCCTTACACTGAAGCGTTAAAAGGTGCTTCTAAATTAACTCCAACCTATACAAAAGGGGATGTAATATATAAGGATCTGGCTGCTCAACTTGATACTGCAATAGCATTGATCAACCAAGGTGATACTGTTTCCGGCATTACAACTTTTGGTTCAAAAGATGTATTATTCGGTGGTGATATGGATTCTTGGAAAAAGTTAGCTAATACTATCAAACTTAGACTTTTTGTTAGAGCAAAAGATAAAGTTACTTTTGCAAATACAAATTTTAGTGCTGATGGCTTCTTAGATGCGGATGCATTAATTAACCCAGGTTATACAAGAGATAATGGTCGTCAAAATCCAAAATGGAATTCTTGGGGCTTTAGTTATACAGGAAGTGATGCAAATAAAGCATGGATTCCAAGCAGTTACATTATGGGATTCTATAATGGTTCAAAACTTTCAGATAATGGTCGTGGAGCAGCAATTTATTACAAGTTTCCTGCAACTGGCATTAATCGTTTAGGGGTTGAAAGCAGTGATTTAGAATCATGCCCTTCTGGTAGTTTTTGGTATCCTAGTACTATAAGAGACGGTAAAAATGCTGGTTCTACTACAGGACCATTAAAAGGCCCTGAAGCAGGGTTCCCTTTAATTACTGCAGCTGAATCTTATTTCTTACAAGCTGAAGCTTCAATGAGAGGAATTATTACTGGAAATACAAAGGAGTTATTTGAAAGCGGTATTTATGCTTCTTTCGATTACATGTACGCTTTGCCTGATGGTAGTCATGAATTAGATCCAGAAGTAGATGCTACTGATTACCTTGATAATAACGCATCTAGTCATTTAGTAAATTTCGACCTTGCTTTAACCAACGAAACTAAGTTAGAAGCAATTATTACTCAAAAGTATATTGCATTAAACTATGTTAATAGTGACGAAGCTTGGAATGAATATCGTAGAACAAAATATCCAAAAAATACAATTGGTGGTTCAGGAGTTCAAACTTTTACTTCTATTGTATCAGAAAGCACTCGTGCGGATAAATTGCCTACAAGAATTCTTTATCCATCTTCTGAGGGTTCATATAATTCAGCGAATGTTCCTAAGGGAATTTCACCTTTTACTTCACTGATTTTTTGGGCTCAGTAATTAATCAAAAACACAAACTTAGATTATGAAAAAAATATTAAGTTATATCATTGTTTTCACTGCTTTTACATTGAGTTTTACTTCATGTAAAAAAGAAAGTGTTTCAAATGTGAATGACTCAAACTTAACTGGCAACTTCTTACAACTCGAATGGGTTGAAGCAGGTTCTGGTTCAACTGTTAACTCAGGACTACAATATTTTGGTGGTTCTACGTTATTATATCCGGCGGCGCATACCTCGGATACAGCTAAATATACAGTTACATTAAATGGTCCAAATACTTTATCTACAGATTTAGTAGTGAATATTGTTCCTGATTGGACTGTATTAAATGCAAACTATTCGAATGATTCAACTACTTACGAAAAAATGCCTGACTCTTTGTATAAAATACTTACTTCTACAGTAACTATCAAAGCAGGTACTAGAACAGCTGAAGCAAAAGTGGTATTCTTCCCTAGTAAAATTGACCCGAAAAAGAACTTCATGGTTCCGTTAACTATTAACAATGCAAATAACCTTGCCGTTAGTAAAAACTTCGGACATGTTTATTTCCATACTTTAGGTAACCCAATTGCTGGGCCATATAGCTGGGACTTCATAAGGTACAATACTTTAGCCGGGACAGGTCCTATAAGTCCGTTTTCATTCTACGATGATGTAACTACATTCGTGCCTGTAACTACTAAAATGGTTAAAGTTGCAACTGGTTATTATACACAACCAGATTACTTAATTTCATTCAAGAATACAAATGGTGTATTAAGTGACTTTGCTGTAGAAATTGATCCTAATCAGGTAAACGACTATTTAACCGCAGGTGGGGTTTCGATTTTCAGAAAACCAACTATTGCAGTTGCATTAGTTGGTGGAAAATATAAATTTACACTAAACTGGGTTGCATTTACTGGAGCATATAGAAATGTTACTGATATTTATATTCAGAAGTAGATACACATTGCTAATATGAAAAGGCGAGCACTGAAAAGTGCTCGCCTTTTTTAGTTTTATACAATACTGATAAAAAACAGTTATAATAATCAATGCGGATTAGGCTTATTTAATTACTTTTATAGCTAAATACATTCATTATGGGATTTCATATCAATAAAAAAGTGGCTGACAAGAAAGCCACAACAGGTGCTAAGAATACTACTCAAGGAAGTAGTTCTAAGTTCATAGCCAAGGCAAGTACAAAATCGTCGGGGGTATCGAAAAAGCCTATCAAGACAGGCGGGTCTCGTGGTAGTTGATATGTAAATAGAAAAGATACTTTTAAAAAGGGAATTTATCCAATGGGTGACTTCCCTTTTTTATTGCTACAAGACTACGGAACATGGTTAAATTAGAGCGTGTAGCCTTTCCCAGCAGGGCATAAAAAAGCCCTCCCGAAGAATCGGCAGGGCATTACGATTGCTTGCTATAGTATATTCATTCTTAAACCATAACTACATAAAGGTACTTATTCATTATTAAGCAATAGTTTAAGTTATTGTTAAATATATATAGTGAATTTGCTAGCAATTAAATTATTCTATCAGGATAAACGCTTAATGCTTCTTCCAAACAATCCATCGCTAAATTTATAGCATCAACATTAAGTACATAAGCTAAACGTATTTCGTTTTTCCCTAATCCTGGGGTAGTATAAAAGCCACTTGCCGGTGCAAGCATAATAGTAGCATTATTTTTTCGAAAGCTTGTGAGTAACCATTTACAAAACTTGTCAGTGTCGTGAACAGGTAATTGGGCCATGGCATAAAAAGCACCACTTGGAGTTGGGCATTTCACCCCCTTCATTTTAGTTAATCGTGCTATTAAAACGTCTCTTCTTTTTTTATATTCTATACTTGTTTCTTCAAAATAGTTAATGGGTAAGCCTAGTGCAGCTTCGGCGGCAATTTGTTCTAATGTAGGAGGGCTTAGTCTTGCCTGCGAAAACTTCATTACAGTATCAATTACCTTTTTATTTTTAGTGACTAATGCTCCAATTCTTGCACCACATGCTGAATATTTTTTACTAAAGGTATCTATCATTATTACATTTTCTTCAACACCTTCTAGGCTTAAGGTGCTTTTAACTTTACCCTCGTAGCTAAATTCAGTATAAGCCTCGTCTGAAAAAAGGTATAAGTTTTTTTCTTTTATTAAGTCTCTTATTTGTAACAATTCATATTCGCTATATACGTAGCCTGTTGGATTATTCGGGTTGCAAATAAATATACCCTTTGTTTTTTCTGTTATCTTTTCTTTGAATAATTCAATAGGGGGTAGTGCGAAGCCATTAGCTATACTTGAGGTAATGGGAACTATTTTAATACCTGCTGCAATTGCAAAGCCAATATAATTAGCATAAAATGGTTCAGTTACAATTATCTCATCTTCTGCATCCAGGCAGGCCATAAAAGCAAAAAGTATTCCTTCGCTTCCCCCAATGGTAATAAGTATATCTGTATAGTCTACAAGTATGCCTTTGGTATTATAGTATACTGCAAGCTTCTTTCTAAAGCTAGTAATGCCAGCGCTGTCTGTGTATTCCAGCACTTTTAAGTTTGCATTACGCACTGCTTCCATCATAATGGGAGGTGTTTCAATATCAGGTTGCCCAATATTTAAATGGTAAACTTTTACACCCTCTTTTTTTGCAATATCCGCGTAAGCAGCCAACTTCCTTATGGGAGAAGAAGGCATTTCTATTCCTCGTTGGCTAATTGTGATCATTTAACAACTATTAATTAGGAATTACTTCTCCTTCTATAAATAGTTCTGTTGTTGTTTTTTCGCCTGCAAATTTAACAGTTACTCTTTTTTTGAATACGCCTTCGCTAGGAGAGGTGTAAGTAATTTTAATTGTGCCTGTTTGGCCTTTCAATACTGGCGTTTGCTTGTATTCAGGTTGTGTACAACCACATTCTGCATTGGCAAATTCTATCACAGCAGGCTTTGCGCTATTGTTAGTGTAATTAAAAATAACCGACTTGTGTACTCCCTTCTTTATTTTACCAAAGTTGTGGTTCTTTTGGGTAAACGAAATATTACTTTGCGCGAAACTCGCAATGCTGAATAGTAAACAAAATGCTAGCAATTTTATTTTCATGATAGTTAATTTAGGTAAGTATTTTTCGGATTAAATGGATTGCTTGATTGGAGTGGGTAATTTTTTTTCTTCTCCAGGGGTGTTATCTAAAATAGCCACGCCTTCACCTGAAAATTTAGTTTGCTTTCTCAAGCCTCCAGTAAATTCTATATCGGTAAATCGGGTAAAGGTACCCATCACACTTCCGTTAAAAGTAATTTCAACCTGTGCCTTTTGGCCTGGCGCGATTTTTTGGTTAGGTTTGAAATTAGGGGTTGTACAGCCACAACCAGGGCGTGCATTTAATAAGGTAATGGTATCCTTGCTTATATTACTTACTTCAATAGTATAGCTTACAGGCTTGCCGAAGCTTATTTTACCAAATTCATATTGGTCATTTTTAAACTTAAGTACTTGTTCAATGTTTTGTTGTGCTTTTATAGTGGAAGAAGCGAACAAAAACGCCAAAATAGCCAAAAATAGATACGTTTTTTTCATTGGGGTATAGTTGTGCTGTTTCATAGAAATACATGATTTCGATAGGTAAAATTATTGAAAATTTAGGATTTAACTCATTTTATCTAAATCTTGACTTTTTATGCATTTTGACCCCTACTTTTGTAAAATGGAACCCATTTTAGAAGCCGTATCTGAACAAGACATGCTGTCCTTTGAGGCCTTTCGCACGTCTGTTATTGCAGACTATCGTTTGGCGCTGGTAAGTCGTGAAGTAAGCTTGTTGGGAAGAAGGGAGGTATTAACAGGAAAGGCGAAATTCGGCATATTTGGTGATGGTAAGGAAATAGTACAAGTTGCCCTTGCAAAATTTTTTCAAAAGGGGGATTATAGAAGCGGCTATTATAGGGACCAAACTTTTATGTTTGCTTTAGGAACTGCTACTGTTGAAAATTATTTTTCTCAATTATACGCCGACGTAAACAACGACCCTTATAGCGGGGGCAAAAACATGAATTCGCATTTTGCAACTTCATTTGTAAATGAAAAAGGAGAGTGGAATGACTTAGTGAATAGTTTTAATATTTCTGCCGACATCGCACCAACTGCAGGACAAATTATGAGGGGATTAGGGTTGGCATTTGCGTCCACTTGTTTTAGAAGTTCAAAACATAAGGATAAGTTTACTCAATTAAGTAACAATGGAAGCGAAGTTTGTTTTTGTACCATTGGGGATGCAAGTACTTCGGAGGGGCATTTTTGGGAAGTTATAAATGCCGCCGGCGTATTACAAGTGCCGTTAGCGGTTTTTGTTTATGATGATGGTTATGGAATTTCTGTGCCCACTAAATTACAAACTACAAAAGGTTCTATCTCGGCAGCTTTAAAAGGCATGCAGAAAGAAGAG
Organism: Bacteroidota bacterium; assembly: GCA_947458915.1. Classification (GTDB taxonomy): domain Bacteria; phylum Bacteroidota; class Bacteroidia; order Chitinophagales; family Chitinophagaceae; genus Sediminibacterium. Next base: position 21,906 of record CANHAE010000013.1, on the reverse strand, counting down.
GGGACAAATGGAATTAAAATATTTACAGTTAAAGGCTGGGATTACGCCGCATTATGTGAAACCTTTGAAGAAGGTATTGCCTATACAAGGGCTACGCATACGCCAGTATTATTCCACATTGATGAAGTAACACAACCACAGGGGCATAGTACTAGTGGAAGTCATGAAAGGTATAAGACGCCAGAAAGGCTTGAATGGGAGCGTGCTTGGGATTGTAATAAAAAAATGCGTGAATGGTTATTGTTCAACGAACTTGCCACCGAAGAAACTTTACATCAGCTAGAATCGGATGTAAAAAAAGAAGTGCGCAATGCAAAACAATTAGCTTGGGAAAAGTATGTAAATCCAATTAAAGAAAAAGTTATAGAAGCTGTTGCAATAGCAGAGCAAAATGTAGCCGAGCCTGAATTGAATATTGTAAAAGCAATTGTGCAAGATTTAGTACATAGTAAAGAGCCATTAAAGCGGGATATTTTCAGGACTTTGCATTTAGTAATGGAGCGCCTACCAAAACATCCCAATACAAATGCAATAAATAGTTTTTTAGCTGCTTATTTAAAACAACAAACTCCTTTATATAGTAAGTATTTATATAACGAAGGTCCAAAGAGTACATTGAATGTCCCAATAGTAGATGCTATTATAAATAAGGATTCATTTATTTTGAATGGGTATGAGATTTTGAATAAATATTTTGATGCCTTATTTGAAACCAATCCTGCTGTATATGCATTTGGCGAAGACTTAGGCCTTATTGGTGACGTGAATCAAGGATTTGCTGGCTTACAAGCTAAGCATGGTAGTGACCGTATTTTTGATACAGGAATAAGAGAACAATCCATTATGGGGCAAGCCCATGGCATGGCCTTAAGAGGTTTAAGGCCAATTGCAGAAATCCAATACCTTGATTACTTATTATATGGGTTGCAAACATTAAGTGATGATGTTGCTACAATTCATTACAGGAGCAACGGAATTCAAAGTAGCCCAGTTATTATTAGAACAAGAGGGCACCGTTTAGAAGGCATGTTCCATAGTGGTTCACCCATGGGAATGATGATAAACTCATTAAGGGGAATGCATATTTGTGTGCCACGCAATATGGTGCAGGCGGTTGGTATGTACAACACATTATTGAAAGGGAATGACCCAGCAATTTTAGTAGAATGCTTAAATGGCTATCGTTTAAAAGAACAACTTCCAAATAATTTACTTGAATTTACAATTCCATTAGGTAAGCCGGAAGTGATTAAAGAAGGAACTGATATTACCATTGTATCCTATGGCTCAACTTTAAGAATTGTAGAGGACGCTGCAATACGCTTGACTGACATGGGCATTGATTGTGAAGTAGTAGATATTCAAACATTATTACCTTTTGACATTAATCATCAAATTCTGACATCGCTTAAAAAAACAAATCGAATATTGTTTGTAGATGAAGATGTGCCAGGTGGTGGAACCGCTTACATGTACCAACAAGTAATTGAATTGCAAGGCGGTTATAAATGGCTGGATGCTGCTGCAAGAACATTAAGTGCAAAGGCGCACCGACCTGCATATGCAAGTGATGGTGATTATTTTTCTAAGCCCAATACAGAAGAAGTGATTCAAGTGGTAAAGGAAATAATGGCCGAGTAGTATTAATAACCTTCTAGTTGTTCAGTGTAACTTAAGGAACCCAATCTTATTTTTAATGGAACTTTAGTACGCTTTTCAAAAGCCCTTTCTTTATTACAAAAAAATCCTGTTTGCATAGTGTAATAATTTGGTGGCACACGTAAATTTATTATTTGGCGTAAAGTGTCGGTAGTGATTGCTAGTTTCCAATATGCGGGCTTCTGCGTTACTTTTAAATTTCGAACTTGGGCAGTGGCTTGACAAAACAAAAAGGTTAGTAAGCATATACCTACTAACCTTTTTGAATGATATTTAAGTTGCATGTTATTAAACATGGTAGCTAATATTATTTTATCCCATATTATGGAATACCTTATTTACATCTTCGTCTTCTTCTAATCTTTCAATTAGCTTACTTACGTCTTCCGCTTGTTCGTCAGTAACAGGCACTGTTGTAGTAGGTATCCATTCTAGTTCAGCACTAATAGTTACTAAGTTTTTCGCTTCTAATTCTTTTTGTAAATTACCAAAATCTGCAAATGCGCAACGTAATACAATTATAGGATTGCCGTTATCGTCGTTACTTTCTCCTAATTCGTCTAATCCATGGTCAATTAATTCTAATTCTAAATCATCCATGTTCAATCCTTCAGGGTTTAATTTAAATACACCCATTTTCTTAAATTGAAAACTTACACTTCCACTATTACCCAATGCGCCATGTCCTTTATTAAAATGACTTTTTACATTTGCAACAGTTCTAACATGATTGTCCGTGGCAGTCTCTACTAACAATGCAACACCATGTGGTGCATAACCTTCATACAATATTTCCTCGTAGTTACTTGTATCTTTTCCCATTGCACGCTTAATAGCCGCTTCAACACGGTCCTTAGGCATGCCAGCACTCCTTGCATTTTGGTAGCATCTTCTTAAAGCAGGGTTGTCGTCGGGATTTGGGCCGCTGGCCTTCACTGCAATTACAATTTCTTTACCAATGCGGGTAAATTGCTTAGCCATACGATCGAACCTTTTAAACATCGTGGCTTTTCTTACTTCAAATATCCTTCCCATACTTTCATTATTTAAGGTTTGCAAAAGTAACACAAAAAAAATAGTCCCGAAAATCGGGACTATTTTAATTTTATCAATAAGCTGAATTAGTTATTCAATTTGCTGTGTTTTTTACCATAAATAAAGTAAACAACTAGGCCTAAAGCCATCCATACAGCTGCTACCTTCAATGTTTGAGCATCTAGTGCGAAAATCATAGCCAAACAAATTAACGCCCCTAAAATTGGCACTAATGGTACTAAAGGTGTTTTGAATGGACGCTCCATGTCTGGCGACTTGCGGCGTAGAATCCAAATACCTAAACTCACCAGCACGAAGGCAAATAAAGTACCAAAAGAGGTTAAATCACCGGCAACATTACCTGGCACAAATGCAGCAAAAGCCCCAACAAACACAAATAAGATCCAGTTTGACTTATAGGGGGTTCTGTACTTAGGGTGCAAGTCCGAAAATACTTTAGGTAATAAACCATCGTTGGCCATTGAATAAAATACACGAGACTGACCCATTAGCATTACCAATATAACCGAAGAAAAACCAGCTAAAATAGCAACAGTTACTGCTGTAGCTAACCATCCATAACCAGTCATGTAAGTTGAAATAGCGTAAGCAACTGAAGCTTCTCTTCCTTTTAAAGGATCAACGAAATCTTTCCAATTTGCTACACCTGTTAATACGTGTCCAAATAATATGTATAAAATAGTACAAACCACTAAGGAGCCTAAAATACCAATTGGCATATCTCTTTTCGGGTTCTTAGCTTCTTGTGCAGCAGTTGAAACGGCATCAAAGCCAATAAAGGCAAAAAATACAATAGCAGCACCACCTAAAACACCACCCCAGCCGTGCTTAAATACACCCGAATAGTCGGCAATTACTTTTCCGCCAGCGTCAATCACAGGCGCTTGGTCGGCAGGAATTAAATAAGGCGTATGATTTGCAGGATTAATAAACTGCCATCCTAATACTATAAATATAATAACAATAGCTACTTTAATAAATACAATAATGCCATTTACGATTGCTGATTCTTGTGTTCCTTTAATTAATAACAAAGTCAACAATAATAAAATAATTAATGCCGGCGCATTCATAAATCCAGTATGTGTAACGCCTAATGTATCTGTGAAACTTTCAAAAGGGGAGTGGCTCCACTCATAGGGTATTCGTCCCCCGAGCAGTTTGTTTAAATATTCACTCCAAGCAATTGAAACTGTTGCGGCTCCTAATGCATATTCCATAATTAAAGCCCAGCCAATTATCCAGGCAACAGTTTCACCCATTGTCACATAAGAATAAGCATAAGCACTTCCTGAGATAGGAATCATGGCTGCAAATTCAGCATAACATAAGCCTGCAAATGCACAACCTATTGCCGCAACAATAAAAGATATGGTTACTGCTGGTCCTGCCGCTTGTCCAGCAGCTGCGGCAGTTCTAACAAATAAGCCAGCACCTATAATAGCGCCTACGCCTAATGCAATTAAGTTACCGGCACCAAGGGTACGTTTTAGTCCTTTTTCGCCTTCTTCAGCTTGAGCCAACATGGCTGCAAGATCTTTTTTTCTAAATAAGCTCATAGTAATTGGTTTCAATTTGACATGGAAAGTAGCATTTTTTTTGCAAACAATTACCGCTTTTTACTAAAAAGACAAACATTTTTGTGGATAATAAAGCCCCATCTCTACTGCCTAAATGCCGCCAAGGTTAAGCTTATTTTTAAGACTTAAGTCTTATATTGCATCACTAACTAACTGTATGAAAAAATCAAACAAACTCACCCTATATATCATTATTGCAATGATAGCGGGTGCCCTTCTAGGATACTATATTCACGAAAGTCAAGATCAGGCAACTATTGATGGATTTTCCAAGAATGTCAAATTATTAACCACTATTTTTTTAAGGTTGGTTCAAATGATTATTGCACCATTGGTATTTTCGACATTGGTGGTGGGTATTGCAAAATTAGGTGACTTGAAAACAGTAGGACGGGTTGGAGGAAAGGCGCTTTTATGGTTTGTCACAGCGTCCTTGGTTAGTTTGTTAATTGGATTAGTGCTAGTGAATATTTTCAAGCCAGGAGAGGGTATTGAATTAAGCAATGCCGACATGTCGGGCGCAAAGGACTTATTAGGTAAAACGCAGGTATTTAGTATTTTGAATTTTGTTGAACATGTATTTCCAAAGAGCATGTTTGAGGCCATGGCGAATAATGAAATTTTACAAATTGTTATATTTAGTATTTTCTTTGGTGTAGCAGCTGCTTCAATTGGCGACCATGCTAAAGGCTTTATTAAAGCATTAGAAACAGTGTCGCATATTATTTTAAAAATGGTAGGCTATGTAATGAACTTTGCGCCATTGGGTGTTTTTGGTGCCATTGCTGCGGTGATAGCCACAAAAGGATTGGCCATTTTTATATTTTATGGTAAATATTTATTGTATTTCTTATTTGGTATTGCTACATTATGGATTGTTTTATTAGGCGTCGGATTCCTTATTCTTAGAAAAAGAATACCAAGCTTATTAAAGCATATCACAACACCTTTGGTGATTGCATTTAGTACTACAAGTAGTGAAGCAGTTTTTCCTAAGCTTACCGAAGAATTAGAACGTTTTGGCTGCAAGGATAAAATTGTATCCTTTATATTACCACTAGGCTATTCTTTTAATTTAGATGGCAGTATGATGTATATGACTTTTGCTAGTATGGCAATTGCGCAAGCTTATGGTATACATTTGGACATAGGTACACAATTAACAATGTTAATGGTGTTAATGTTAACTAGTAAAGGAATTGCTGGTGTTCCTAGGGCTTCGCTAGTAGTTGTTACAGCTACTTGTGCTATGTTTAATATTCCTCCAGAAGGGATTGCTTTAATTTTGCCAATTGATCATTTTTGTGATATGTTCCGTTCGGCTACTAACGTTTTAGGAAATAGCTTGGCGACAACTGTTGTGAGTAAATGGGAGGGTGCATTAGAAGAGCCTCATCAAATATAATTTTCATTTATTTAGCTATGATTACTTTACTAGAAGCGTTTCATTGGAGTCAATTACTACAGCCGCAATTTTATATTGAACATGGAGGATTATTCCTAATTATGTTTGTAGTATTTGCAGAAACAGGATTATTCGCAGGCTTCTTTTTGCCAGGGGATAGTTTATTGTTTGTGGCAGGTATTTATTGCGCACCGCTAGCTGCTGAAATTTATCCGTCTAGTAATGAGTGGGTAAACCTGTTCATATTATTTATTTTTATTTCAAGTGCAGGGATATTGGGTAATTTTATTGGGTACACTTTCGGGAACAAAGTAGGCCCGACTATGTACGACTGGAAAGAAAATATTTTCTTCAAGAAAAAATATTTAATACAAGCTGAAGAATTTTATGAGAAGCACGGCGCAGGTGCAATAATCATTGCTCGATTTATTCCCATTGTAAGAACTTTTGCCCCAATTGTCGCAGGCATTGTGCAAATGGATAAGCGAAAATTTATGCTGTTTAATATTATTGGTTGCTTGGCTTGGGTTGGAAGTATGTTATGCTCGGGTTATTTTTTGCAGTCTTGGATTTTGGCTCGTTTTAATTTCGATTTAAAAAATCACTTAGAAGTGATTGTGCTGGGCATTGTTTTAATTACAACCGCTCCAGTTATTTTAAAAGTGATCACTCATAAAGTAAAAAAATAAATTTGCGTATGAAAAGCGATAAGCAAATCGGATTATTGTCCTTGCCAGTTTTTGTTGCCGCTTTGGGTTACTTTGTTGATGTATATGATTTATTACTTTTTAGTATTGTTCGACATACAAGTGTAATGAGTTTAGGGGCTACTGCGGAAACAATTATCGAAGACAGCGCACACATCATCAATTGGCAAATGTCAGGCCTGTTAATAGGAGGAATACTTTGGGGGGTAATTGGCGATAAAAAGGGACGACTAAAAGTATTGTTTGGGTCTATTGTGCTTTATTCTGCTGCAAATATTTTAACCTCCTATGTACAAACCGTCGACCAATATGCTTATTGCCGTTTTATTGGCGGAATAGGACTAGCTGGTGAATTGGGTGCAGGTATAACTTTAGTATCCGAAATGTTGCCAAAAAGCAAACGAGGCATTGCTACATCCATGATTGCAGGAATTGGTTTATCTGGAGCCGTATTTGCCTACTTTACATTTAACTACACCAACGACTGGAGACTTTGCTATCAAATAGGAGGTGTCATGGGTTTCTTCTTGCTAGTAATGCGTGTGAAAGTGTCGGAGTCCTTTATGTTTGAATCGGCTAAGCTCGCTACAATTAATAAGGGGAATTTTTTTATGTTTTTTACTTCTAAAAAACGGTTCAAAAAATATAGTACTGCAATACTCATTGGCTTGCCTACTTGGTTTGTTATTGGGGTACTAGTAAACTATAGTAATAAATTTGCTGCAGGTATGTATGGTGTAAATTTAATTGATTCAGGAAGGTCGGTTATGTTCGCCTATGTAGGAATTGCAATTGGTGACTTATTAGTGGGTTATGTGAGTCAGTACTTTAAAAGTCGCAAGAAAGCTTTACTTGTATTTTATTTAATTAGTATTGTAGGGATGGTACTATTCTTTAGTAGTTATAATAATAGTGACGAAAGAATGTATGCGATATGTGCTTTTCTTGGTTTTAGTACTGGCTACTGGGCCATATTCAATCAAATGGCAGCCGAGCAATTTGGAACCAATTTACGTGCCACCGCGGCTACTACCATTCCCAATATGGTCCGCGGCGCTTTACCATTAATTAATTTTTTATTCTTGGATATTTTACAGAAAATGTTTGGATGGAGTATTGTGCAAAGCGGCATTTTTACAGGTATAGTGGTAATGAGTATTACCTTAATAGCATTTGTTTTTACGGAAGAAACTTATCATAAGGATTTGGATTATTTAGAATTAGATAATCCACTCCCATAGTTATTCAAAATATGCGTTTACTATTTATTCGTTTTTCTTCTATTGGTGATATAATTTTTACCACACCTGCCATACGCGCTGCAAAACAGCAATTGCCGGGCGTGGAAATACATTTTTTAACTAAGGCTTCCATGAAGGCGGTAACCGAAGCAAATCCTTATATTGATTATTTTCATTATTTTGATAAAAATTTAGATGTAGTTATTGACTCATTGAAGCATTTAAACTTCGATTATATCATTGACTTGCATAATAATTTTAGAACTTACAAAATTAAAAAAGCATTAAGTGTTCCTGCTTTAACTTACAAAAAGCTAAGTGTGCAAAAATTTTTACTCACAAAATTGCATTTAAATTTTATGCCACAAAGGCATATTAGTGAGCGTTGCATTGACACACTTGCTAGCTTAGGGGTTGTGAATGACGGTAAAGGCTTAGATTATTTTGTACCTGAAACAGTGCAATTAAAAGCAGCTGCCATCCCTACAGCACACCAAGCGGGTTATATCGCAGTTGTAATTGGCGCTTCCTATAGCACTAAAAAATTGCCTGTAAAACAATTACAGGAACTATGTAGTAAACTTAAATATCCGGTAATATTAATTGGGGGCAAGGAGGATGTCGCCGAAGGGGAACAAGTGGCTAAAATTGACACAGTAAAGGTTTACAATGCTTGTGGTAAATTTAATTTACACGAATCGGCCTTGCTGGTTAAAAATGCCAATACAGTTATCGCGCACGATACAGGCTTTTTATATGTTGCCTGTGCTTACCATAAAAAAACGGTGGCAATATGGGGCGCTACCTCACCTGCACTACAAGTGGCACCTTATTATCCAAGCGCCAAAGGGGAACAAGCTGAATTGTATTTTAATGCAATAGTCCCAGGCTTAAGCTGCCAGCCTTGTTCTAATTATGGAACTAATAAATGTCCACAAGGCCATTTCGCATGCATGCGCCTACAAAATATTGAAAGCATTGCTACCAAGGCTAATAACTATTTTATTACATCAAATTAACAGGGATTTTTATTACCCGTAAAAACCAAGAAGCCCCGCTAATGCGAGGCTTCTGTATAAAATAATTCGGTGCTTATTTTAGGCGGCGCTTATAATGTTTTTAAAACATCATTCATGCTTCTTACAGCATCAGCGCTTTTATTGAAAGCAGCTTGTTCATCTGCAGACAAATCTATTTCTACAATTTTTTCCCAGCCATTTTTTCCAATTACTACTGGCACACCTAAACAAATATCCGATTGGCCATACTCGCCATTCAAACTTACACAACAAGTAAATAATTTTTTCTCGTCTCTTAAAATGCTTTCTACCAAAGCAGCTCCCGCAGCACCTGGTGCATACCAAGCCGAAGTGCCTAGTAATTTAGTTAGCGTAGCACCACCTACCATAGTGTCAGCAACAATTTTATCTTGTTGTGCTGCGCTTAAGTATTTAGTTACTGGAGCACTATTCCAAGTTGCATGCTTAATTAAAGGAATCATAGTAGTGTCGCCGTGACCACCTATTACTATTGCGTTTAAATCACTTGGGCTACAATCCAATGCTGTGCTTAATTGATATTTGAAACGTGCGCTATCTAAAGTACCACCCATTCCAATAATTCTATTTTTAGGAAGTCCTGTTGACTGCATTGCTAAGTAAGTCATTGTATCCATTGGATTACTAATTACAATGATAATTGCATTCGGAGAGAATTTTAAAATATTTTCGCAAACACCTTTAACAATTCCTGCGTTAGTACCAATTAATTCTTCACGTGTCATTCCTGGTTTACGTGGCAAGCCAGAAGTAATTACCACTACATCAGAATTAGCAGTTTTGCTATAGTCATTTGTACTTCCACTAATTTTTGTATCAAACCCTAACAAAGATGCAGTCTGCATCATGTCTTGTGCTTTTCCTTCTGCAAAACCTTCTTTAATGTCTAGTAAAACTAGTTCCTGAGCTAATTCTTTACGAGCTATATTATCTGCGCATGTTGCGCCAACTGCTCCTGCACCAACTACTGTAACTTTCATATCTTCTATTTTTTAGGTATGTGTAATTTATCGGGGCAAAGTTAGTTATTTGCCTTCTATAATGTCAACCAATTCTGAAACTTTTGCTCCTTGTTCATAAACTTTTAATAATGTGCCATTTTTGTATATAGCTACAAAAGGGGTCATTTTAGGCCTAAAAAAGCTAGGAATGGTAAAGCTCGCATCTCTTCCCACAAGCATATTTACATGCTTATCTAAGTTATACTTGGTTGCAAAGGTTTTGATATCAACCATTTCTCTGTAACTAGCCCATACAAAAAATACGTTTTTGAATTTAGCGATGTTTTTGTCTATCTCTGCAGCTTCGGTTTGACAATGAGAACAATCGGGACTAAAAATGATAAAACAGGTATACTTGTAATTTACAGGTAACTGCTTTTGAGTCACTTCCTTGCCTTTTATGGACATAATGGAAAAATTTGGCGACCGCTTATCTGTTAAATACGGCGCATCATTTGTAGGAGCCTGCGCAACCAAGTTGCTAATAAAAAGTAGGCTTAATAAGCTAGTTAAAATGTATTTCATAGGGTTTTTTATTTAATATTAGAATGCTGTGTCATACGCATTGCTTTTGCATCTTGTAAAAATTCTGATGCAAAAATAAATTTATTTAAAAGTTCGTTTTGGCTGTATATAATGTCCTTATTAGTTCCTTCCCATTCTTTTCTGCCTTGGTGTAAGTAAAGTATATAATCGCCAATTTCCATAACACTATTCATATCATGTGTAACCACAACAGTTGTGATATTAAATTCTACTGTTACATCCTTTATTAATTTATCAATTACCATGGATGTTTGAGGGTCAAGGCCTGAATTGGGCTCGTCACAAAATAAATACTTTGGCCTAAGTACTATGGCTCTTGCTAAGGCAACTCTTTTTTTCATTCCTCCGCTTAGTTCAGCAGGGTACTTGCTATTCACCCCTTGTAAATTTACCCTAGCCAATATTTGATTTACTTTTTCAACCTTTTCTTCGTAACCTAAGTGTGTAAACATATCTAAAGGGAATCTTACATTTTCTTCTACTGTCATGGAGTCAAATAAAGCATTACCTTGAAAAAGCATTCCTAAGTTATTGCGTAAAACCTTTCTTTGCTCGGGTGTCATATTTCCTAATTCCAATTCGCCAAAAAAAACGTTTCCGTTATCGGCATGTATTAAATCCACAATACATTTCACAAGGACAGTTTTACCACTACCACTAGCCCCAATTATTAAATTACAAATACCTGGCTTGAACTTTGCAGAAATTGTTTCAAGCACAACTTTGTCGTCAAACTTTTTGCTGATATTTTTTATTTCAATCATGCTTATTTAGTTAAAGGTACTTGGAGGTTTAATAAATCCTCAAATTCGTCGCGCCTGCTAATTAGTTTGCTTACCCCGTTTCCGAATAATACTTGAGCAGGCTTAAAACGTGCATTATAATTACTGGCCATTTCATAACCGTAGGCGCCTGCGTTTAAAAACACAATAAAATCTCCTTCATAAATAGTTGCAATTGGGCGGTCCCATGCAAACGTATCCGTTTCGCAAATATTTCCTACAACGGCGTAGTGTTTTAAAGGTGCACTGGGGTTACTAATATTTAAAATATGATGGTATGCGTCATAAAACATGGGGCGAATTAAATGATTCAAGCCGCTATTAATGCCTGCAAAAATAGTGTCGCCCGACTGTTTTAATACATTCACTTGCGCAATAAAATAACCAGCCTCGCTTACTATATATTTACCGGGTTCAAACCAAGCAATTAAAGCCCTGCCAGTTTTTGCTATCATCCTTTGCATAAATGTATCAACGGCATTGCCCAATGCAGCAATATCGGTGCCGGTCTCATTAGGCTTATAGGGCACTTTAAAGCCACCTCCAAAGTCAAGTACTTGCACGGTTGGAAATTGATCAAGCATCTTTTCAAAAACTTCAGCCGACTGCATAAAAATATGCACATCCTTAATTTCACTGCCCGTATGAATATGAAGTGTTGTAATGGTAATATTATATTTTTCTTGAATCGTTTTTAATTCGTCCAATTGTGTCACAGGAATGCCAAATTTGCTTTTGTCATGACCTGTTGAAATTTTTAAATTCCCACCTGCCATTACATTGGGCCTTATGCGTACTCCCACAGGGTAGGCACTTCCGTATTTTGCACCAAATTTTTCTAAGTTGGATAAGCTATCAATATTTACATTAATGCCTAATTGCACGGCTTCTGTAATCTCATCAAAGCCAACACTATTACTAGTGTATAATATATTATCCGGTAAAAAGCCAACATGAATTGCCAACTTAACTTCGTTTATAGAACTACAGTCAATATTGCACCCTGCATTTTTTATAACGTTCAGGATATGAATATTCGTCAACGATTTACATGCGTAAAAAAAACGGGTAGTTTGACTCGAAAAATGGGATAATAAATGCTGGTATTGACTTACTATTTTTTCAGCGTCATAAACATATAAAGGAGTACCATATTGCAGAGCTGCTTCCTTCAATTGTTCTAAAGATAAACTTGTCTTCATAACACGAAGATACAATTATGACCGTTGTTATAATGCTAAATAACTAATGATAATTTGGGAAAATTGAAAGACAGCATTGTGCATAATTATGCTGGCTGCTCAGGTGCGCTATCGTCTGCGTCGGCTGCATCAATTTCATCCTCGTTGTAGTCGCCTGTTTCTTCTTCTGTATTTGGGGCTTCCTCGTTTTCGCGTTCTTCTTGTGCAACTGCTTCCAATTGTTCAAAAAGTCCGTTATCTGTGAAGTCCTCAGGTTTAATTACAGTAGCTTCTACAATTTGGTCAGCTAATACTTCTTTTATTTTTGGTAAATCCTCGGTGGAATTAATGCCAAAATAATCCATAAAGTTTCTTGAAGTAGAATAAACTAATGGCTTGCCAGGTAAATTTTCGTTACGACCGCTAATTATAATTAATTCTTTTTCTAGTAATTTTTGAATAGAATAATCGCTGTTTACACCACGGATTGCTTCCACTTCACCTTTGGTAATTGGTTGCTTGTAGGCAATAATAGCTAACGACTCTAAAGCAGCATTGGATAAACGCTTCAAGAATTTATCGCCATTCAATTGTGCTATAGTTGTATGGAAAGTAGGCTTTGTTAAAAACTGCCATCCGCCTCCACTTTGTTTTAATTCAAAAGGGTAAAACTCGGTGCTGTATTTTTCTTGGATACCATTCAACGCGCTTTCTACTTGGTCTAGCGTAATGCGTTCTTCCAAAAATCCAAAAGCATTATTGATTAGTTCAGTAATGTCGTTTGCATTTAAAGCTTTATCGCTTGCAAATACTAACGCTTCAATATGAGGAATGATTTCACTAATTTCCATAAATAAGTATTGCTTAACCGTTTAATGCTGCCGCACCACTTACGATTTCTGTTAATTCAGTCGTAATAGCTGCTTGTCTTGCGCGGTTGTATGATATTTTCAATGATTTTAATAATTCGTTCGCGTTCTCACTTGCTTTATCCATTGCAGTCATTCTAGCGCCATGCTCGCTTGCATTAGCATCTAGCACTGCTTTGAATAGTTGCGTATTTAAAATTTTAGGCATTAATTCCGAGACTAATGCTTCTTTTGCTGGCTCAAAAATAAAGTCAGTTTTTTTCTGATTTTCTTGCTTAGTTATTTTTGGAATGGGTAAGAAAGCTTCTGCTTTAAATTCTTGTGTTGCGGCATTTTTGAATTCGCTGTAAATAATATCAATTGCATCGAATTCTTTATTAGCAAATGCATCCATTGCAGCTTTGGCAGCAACTTGCACGTTCGTAAAATTTAAACTTAGGAAAATATCTTTGAAGTCGGCATTGGTGTTAAAGCCTGATTTACTTAAACTCTCATACCCTTTCTTGCCAATATTCCAGATAGTAATTTTTTGTGTAGGATATTTTGCCTCAATAGTAGCTTTCGCTAACTTAACAATATTTGCATTGTAACCGCCACACAAGCCACGGTCCGATGTAATTACAATTAATAAAACATTTGCAACAGGACGGGTCTCAGCCAACGCCAAATTCATATCACCTTCCAAGCTACCAATAATATTACTTAGCATTTCCTGCAATTTGCGTGCGTAAGGCCTCATTTGCGTAATTGCATCTTGGGCACGACGTAATTTAGCAGCACTTACCATTTTCATGGCTTTTGTGATTTGCTGTGTACTTTGTGTACTTTTTATCCTATTTCTTACTTCTTTTAATTGACCAGCCATAGCTTTATTATTTCCTGTGTTTTAGGCAGGCAAAGGTATATTTTTTTCGCCCAAATTTCACTTTTCGGGGCCTACAAGTTAATTTTTATATCCTATACCCCAGAAAATCACCAAACTGCCTCCAAATCCTTACCTTTAGGCCCCTTAAATACTTGTCAAAATGACTTTGGCATGTATATTGACAATAAGGCTTAAACACTAATATTAAGCATTCATATGTTGCAACTTATAAGTAAACTGTTTGGCGGATCGAAAAGTGAGAAAGACGTCAAGAAAATCCAGTACCTAGTACCTATTATTAATAGTCATTTTGAAGGTTACAAAGCATTAAGTAATGATGCCTTGAGAGAAAAGACGCCTGAATTTAAAGCGCGAATCAAGGCGCATTTGAGCGCAATGGATGCCCAAATTGAATCTGAACAAGCAAGGGCTGAAGCACTTCCAATGAGTGAGTTAATGGGACGTGATACTATTTACCAAGACATTGATAAAATTAAAAAGGACCGTGACCAAGCTATTGAAGCTATACTTTGGGATATTTTACCAGAAGCTTTTGCAGTAGTTAAGGAAGCAGCACGCCGTTTTACAGAATTCGAGCAATTAGTTTCAAAAGCAACTCAATTAGACCGCGACCTTTCTGTAAGGAAAGAATATATCACCATAATGGGAGAGGATTCAGTTTTTGAAACAACCTGGAAAGCTGCAGGAGCGCCCATTACTTGGAATATGGTACATTACGATGTGCAGTTAATAGGTGGTATTGTGCTTCATCAAGGAAAGATTTCCGAAATGTCAACTGGTGAGGGTAAAACATTGGTTTCTACCTTGCCAGCTTACCTAAACGCGTTGGCGGGGGAAGGGGTTCATATTGTAACGGTGAATGATTACTTGGCTAAACGTGATAGTGAGTGGAATGGTACTTTATTTGAGTGGCTTGGCCTTACAGTGGACTGTATTGACAAACACCAACCTAATTCAGAAGAAAGAAGAACTGCTTACCGTGCAGACATTATATATGGTACGAACAATGAATTTGGCTTTGATTACTTAAGGGATAATATGGTGCATACACCAGAAGAAATGGTGCAAGGTAAACACCACTTTGCAATGGTGGATGAGGTGGATTCGGTTTTGATTGATGATGCTAGAACTCCTTTAATTATCTCAGGACCAATTGGACACCAAACAGGAGAGCAACAGTTTTTTGAATTGAAACCAAGAATAGAGAAATTGGTTGAAGTGCAAAAGAAAATGGTGAATCAGTTTTTGATTGAAGCTAAAAAGAAAATTAGCGAAGGGAATGACGATGCAAAGGATGGTGGAATGGCTTTATACCGAGCGTTTAGGGGCTTGCCAAAAAATGGTGCGTTAATTAAATATTTAAGTGAACCAGGCATTAGAGTAAAGCTTCAAAAATCAGAAAACTATTTCTTGGCGGATCAACAAAGAGAAATGTATCAAGTGGACGAGGAATTGTATTTCCACATTGACGAGAAAAATAATCAAGTAGAATTAACGGAGAAAGGGATACAATTAATTACAAAGTCTGGAGAGGATCCTAATTTCTTTTTACTGCCGGACATTAGTGTGACTTTAAATGCGATTGACCAAAATGTACAATTAAGTGCTGACGAAAAAATAAAAGAAAAGGAAACAATTATTGCTGAATATAGCATTAAGGCTGACCGTATTCACACAGTGAACCAATTATTAAAAGCGTACACTTTATTTGATAACGATGTTGAATATGTGGTGATTGATGGCCAGGTTAAAATTGTAGACGAACAAACAGGACGTATTATGGAAGGCCGTCGTTATTCCGATGGTTTACACCAAGCAATTGAAGCGAAAGAAAATGTAAAAATAGAAGCAGCTACACAAACTTACGCCACCATTACGCTGCAGAATTTTTTCAGAATGTACCATAAATTAGCGGGTATGACTGGTACTGCCGAAACTGAAGCTTCGGAATTTTGGAGTATTTACAAATTAGATGTGGTTTCTATTCCTACAAACATTCCAGCAATACGCAAGGATGAACAAGATTTAGTATTTAAAACAAAGCGTGAAAAATTTGGCGCCGTAATTGAAGCAATTGAAGATTTACGTGACAAAGGCCGACCAGTTTTAGTAGGTACAACTTCGGTAGAAGTGAGTGAATTATTAAGTAGAATGTTGCGTCAAAAAAATATTCCACATAATGTATTAAACGCCAAGCAACATGCACGTGAAGCACAGGTAGTTGCAGAAGCAGGTTTAACAGGAGCGGTTACCATTGCAACAAACATGGCCGGTCGCGGAACAGATATTAAATTAAGCCCCGAAGTGAAAGCTGCTGGTGGTTTAGCTATATTAGGAACAGAACGTCACGAATCACGTCGTGTAGATAGACAGTTACGTGGTCGTGCCGGACGACAAGGTGACCCAGGTTCTTCTCAGTTTTTTGTTTCTTTGGAAGACGATTTAATGCGCATGTTTGGAAGTGAACGTATTGCTAAAGTGATGGATTTTGCTGGCTACAAAGAAGGAGAAGTGATTCAACATAGCATGATCACGAAGTCTATAGAACGTGCACAACGCAAAGTGGAAGAAAATAACTTTGGTACAAGAAAGCGTTTGTTGGAATATGATGACGTAATGAACAAACAAAGAGCAGTGATTTATAGAAAAAGAAGTCATGCCTTGTTCGGAGAAAGGCTAGCATTGGATATTGACAACGCGTTTTATCAAGTATTGGAAGGACTTGTGTTTGCACATAAAACAGCAAACGATTATGAGGCATTCAAATTAGGTTTAATTGTACACGGAGGGATTGATACTAAAGTAACTGCAGAGGATTTTAAGGCTAAAAATGAAAATGAGTTAGCGGAGTTGGTTTACCAAGAAGCATTAGCGCATTATGAATACAAGAAAGGGGAGATAATGCACAAAAGTATCCCTGTATTTAAAAATATTCGTTTGCAACAAGGTAAGCATATTGAAAATGTGATTGTACCTGTAGGGGATGGGAAAATCGCTTTCAATGTTTTAGTTAATTTGGATAAAAATATCAGTACTGGTGGAAATACATTGGTATCTCAAGCTGAAAAATCAATTGCATTAAGTTTAATTGACGATGCATGGAAAGAACATTTACGTGCCATGGACGATTTAAAACAATCGGTACAAAATGCAACGTATGAGCAAAAGGATCCATTGGTTATATACAAAATGGAGGCATTTGAATTGTTCAAGAAAATGGATATGGAAATTAACCACAAACTAGTACAGTTTTTGTGTCACGTGCATTTGCCAATTGAAGAGGATGTGAGAGAAGGCCGTCAACAAAAAACCGACTTAAGTAAATTAAGCGCAGGCAGAACGGAAGAAGGTACTGGTGAAAAACAATACCATGACCCTAGTGAGGCCAAACAAACACCTATACAGGTAGGTCCAAAAATTGGCCGAAACGACCCTTGTCCTTGTGGAAGCGGCAAGAAGTATAAAGCTTGTCACGGTAGGGATGCAGATTCATAAAATATAAAAGAATGTTACCTATTAACAAATATATTGACCATACTGTTTTAAAACCAACTTGCCTAGTTTCGGATATTCACAAACTATGTGAAGAGGCAAAACAGTTTGAATTTGCAGCAGTATGTGTACCGCCCAATTTTGTTAAGTTAGCAAAGGAATATACCGCAGCTACCGAAGTTAAAGTAGCTACTGTGATTGGCTTCCCTTTTGGGTATAGTGCAACCGAAGCTAAAATAGCAGAAATTATATTGGCTATGTTAGACGGAGCCGACGAGCTTGATATTGTAGCAAATATATCGGCTATTAAAAATGCCGATTGGGCATATATAGCGGACGAGATAAATCACATCATGCCTATTATTAGGTCCAAGGGTAAGACAGTTAAAATTATCATAGAATCGGGTGTATTGACTAATGAAGAGATAATTGCTTGTTGCGATATTTATGGAGCAGCAGGCATTGATTATTTAAAAACTTCGACAGGGTATGCCGAAAAGGGAGCAAGTATTGAAACAGTTAAATTATTCAGGAAACATTTGCCAGCAGCTATTCAAATAAAAGCATCGGGCGGTATACGCGATTATGAAACTGCGAAACAAATGATAGAAGCTGGAGCTACCCGTATTGGCTGTAGTGCAGGCGTATCTATTGTTACAGGTGCTACATTAGACAATCTTAAAAGCAACTATTAAGTAGGAACTTAATTAAGAGTATAAAAATCATGTTGTTATTGTTCACTAAATAGTCGAATTGAATTATGATACTTGAAAAAATAAAAACATTGGCAGCACAGCACCAAGCTGAAAACGTTGCTACCCGACGCCATTTACACGCAAATCCTGAATTAAGTTATCAGGAATTCGAAACTTGCAAATATGTACAAGCGCAACTTACTAAAATTGGCATACCCTTCACAGTCATTGCTACAACAGGCGTATTAGGCATTATAGAAGGTAAAAATCCAACATCAAGAATTATTGCTTTGCGTGCCGACATGGATGCATTGCCAATTATTGAAGAAAATAATATCGATTACATTTCAACAAAGGAAGGTGTGATGCATGCGTGTGGGCATGACGTGCACACTACTATTTTATTAGGTGCTGCAAAAATTTTGTGGGAACTGAAAGGTGAGTTTGAAGGAACAATAAAATTATTATTTCAACCTGGGGAAGAAAAAAATCCAGGAGGTGCAAGTTATATGATACGCGACGGCGCCTTGGAAAACCCTAAGCCACAAGGTATAATAGGCTTACATGTACATCCTGGTTTGAACTACGGAAAGTTAAGTTTTAGAAAAGGCCGTGTAATGGCTAGTGCTGATGAATTATATGTGAGTGTTAAAGGACCGGGGGGACATGCTGCAACGCCGCACCAAACTGTTGATACAATTTTGGTGGCTGCACAACTAATTACAAGTTTACAAACAATTATTTCGCGAAACAGAAACCCGCAAAACCCTTCTGTACTTTCTATATGTTCTATTCACGGAGGTAATACTACTAATGTAATACCAAGCGAAGTAAAATTAATGGGCACATTTAGGGCCATGGACGAAGCTTGGCGTTTTCAAGCTCACGAATTAATGATGCAGCAGGCAAAAGGGTTAGCCATTGCAACAGGGGCTGAAATAGATTTTAGAGTAGACGTTGGCTACCCAACGGTGGATAATGAACCTATCATCACCGAAGCTGCTTGGTTATTGGCCGATGAGTATATGGGTAAGGAAAATGTAGAAGAAACAGAAAAGCGTATGGGTGCTGAGGATTTTGGTTATTACTCACAAGTGATTCCGGGTTGTTTTTTCAGGTTAGGAGTAAGGAATGAACAAGCAGGGATTGTGCATAATGTACATACGCCTTTATTCAATATAGACGAGAAAGCAATAACACATGGTGTAGGCATGATGGCTTGGTTGGGCGTGCGCTTATTTGCCTAAAATGCTTTAAAAACCCGTTTTCAATTAATTCAGTAGCTTTGACTACCTCAAAACTAACATTCGTTACAAACTAACTATATGTCGACAAAAGATAATCTTAGAAAAGAACAGGCACTTGAATACCATGCTGGTGGAAGACCAGGTAAAATTGAAGTAATTCCTACTAAGGAAGCTAAAACCCAAAAGGATTTATCCTTAGCCTATAGCCCTGGTGTTGCAATACCATGTACCGAAATTCAAAATAATCCTGCGGATGTATTTAAGTATACTGCAAAAGGAAATTTGGTTGGTGTAATTACCAACGGAACTGCTGTATTAGGATTAGGAAATATTGGACCTTTGGCAAGTAAGCCAGTAATGGAAGGGAAAGCGGTATTATTTAAAATATTTGCAGACATTGATGTATTTGATATTGAGATAAACGAAACCGACCCTGATAAATTTGTTGAAATTGTAAAATCATTGGAGCCTACATTTGGAGGCATTAATTTAGAAGATATAAAAGCACCAGAATGCTTTTATATCGAGCAAAAATTAAAAGAGACAATGAATATTCCGGTGATGCACGACGACCAACACGGAACAGCCATTATTAGTAGTGCAGCTTTATTAAATGCACTTGAATTACAAAAGAAAAAAATAGACAAAGCTAAATTTGTTGTAAGTGGTGCTGGTGCTGCAGCAATGGCTTGTATTAAATTATATATTGCATTAGGTGCGAAGCATGAAAACTTCCACTTATTTGATAAAGACGGCATATTACACCAGGGAAGAACCGACTTAGGTGATGACAGAAAACCATTTGCTGTAAAATCGAGTTCATTAACATTTGCACAGGCATTTAAAACAGCCGATGTATTTTTAGGGTTAAGTGCAGGTAATATTGTTTCGGCTGAAATGGTGGCAAGTATGCCAAAAAATCCAATTGTATTTGCACTTGCTAATCCTGACCCTGAAATTGATTACGAAACAGCAACTGCGGTAAGGAAGGATATTATAATGGCAACAGGCCGTTCTGACTATCCTAACCAAGTGAATAATGTATTAGGGTTCCCTTATATTTTCCGAGGTGCATTGGATGTGCGTGCAAAACAAATTAACGAAGCAATGAAACTAGCTGCTGTAAATGCTTTGGCAGAATTGGCTAAAACAGCAGTGCCTGATATGGTTAACATGGCGTATAATCAACAAAATTTATGCTTTGGTAAAGATTATATTATTCCTAAGCCATTGGACCCTAGGTTACTTAGCACATTAGCGCCTGCAGTTGCAAAAGCTGCTGAAGCATCCGGTGTGGCACAAATAAAAATTCCTAATTGGGATGCATATGTGGTTCAGTTAAACAAGCGCTTGGGATTAGACAATCAACTATTACGTTTAATAAGCAACAAAGCAAGACGTGATCCAAAACGTTTAGTATTTGCCGATGCAGAAAATACTAAAATATTAAAAGCAGCAAGTATTGTTTATGATGATGGTATTGCTTATCCAATTTTATTAGGAAATGAAGCACGTATAAAAAATATTGCTGAAGCGAATAATATCGATATTTCTGACTTGCCAATTATTGATGTAAGAAGTGACGAGATGGAAGCGAAAAGAGAATTTTTCGGTTCTTTATTGTTCCAAAAACGCCAACGCAAAGGAGTCAATAAATATGAGAGTTTAAAACTCATGCGCACTCAAAATTATTTCGGATCCATGATGGTAGAAACAGGGGAAGCCGATGCTATGTTATCGGGTTTGACAAGGAACTATGCTGACGGAATAAAACCTGCTTTGCAAATTATAGGAACGGACGAGGGGGTTAAGAAAATTGCAGGCATGTATTTGTTAATTACTAAGAAAGGACCACTATTTTTAGCTGATACCACCGTTAATATTAACCCTAATGCGGAAGAATTAGCTGATATCGCATTGCTTGTAGCTAAGGAAGTACGCAATTTTAATATTGAACCGAAAGTGGCTATGTTAAGCTATAGTAATTTTGGAAGTAGCGATACGCCAGAAGCAAAAATGGTTGCAGAAGCAACAAGGATAATAAAACAAAAAAACCCTTCATTGATAGTGGATGGCGAAATGCAAGGCATGCTAGCTTTTAATAAAGAAATACTTAGAGAAAATTATCCCTTTAGTGAATTAGTAGACGCAGATGTAAACGTATTAATCTTCCCTAATTTAACAGCTGGTAACATAGCTTATAATTTATTGAAAGAAGTGGGAGGCGTAGATATTATTGGCCCCATTCTATTAGGCTTAAAAAAGCCAGTAAATGTTTTACAGTTAGGTTCTAGCGTTAGAAATATTATTAATATGGCGACGGTTGCAGTAGTGGACGCGCAATTAAAAACCAGAATTGACACCGATACCGAAGTACAAAGGACAAGCTGGTGGAAGCGTATGAAAAAAAGAAAGAAATAAGTTAATTTTACAACATGAATCTTTTCACACATTTTGGAAAATACCTTTTAATGTTAAAAGGGATGAACTCTACTACAGAG
>CANHAE010000012.1 GCA_947458915.1 Bacteroidota bacterium | reverse complement strand
GGCTGCTTAATTCAGTGAATTAACTTCCATTATGGTCGAGCGAGAAGGTAGGCCCGTTACCCACTCCTCAGCCCAATCAAAACAAAACGGGATGCGATAAAAGTAGGCTGTGCCTTTTATTTAAGTACTATTCAGCTAAGTGGTAAATTGGTTTGTGTTCTTCCGGTTTACTGCCGACAACTAATAAAACAATAAGCATGTAGAAGACCAATGGTAACATTGTTTGGACAGGGGTTCGACTCCCCTCGACTCCACTTGATTTTCTTCGCCTTCTATTAAAGTATAAAGGGTTGAAAATTGTTCTAATGATTTATAATATCCCGCAACTGCGGGATATTTTTTTTAGACAAATTAGTAAGCTTATTTTTATTAATCCTAGCAATATTAATTATGAAACACTATTTACACCATTCTGCATAAGAGTCCTTGGTTTCATATAATTTTAAATGATCCACTTGAATCGGATTCGGCAAGGAGTTTTTAAGAGTGTTACTGATATAAAGTAAAATATTTTCCGCAGTTGGTTCCGCTTTCCAAATAATTAAATTTTCGGCTTTAGTAGTTATTTGATGGTCCGCGATATAGGCTTCGGACAAAATAAGTTTATGATCAAAATTTTGAATCACTTGATCCTTTACTATTTTTTTAATCTCTTTAAAATCAATAATATAACCAGGGGCTGGTATAAAGTCCTCATAAACTGTGTCTGCAACAACGGTAACATGGAGCTCATAGGAATGACCGTGAATATTTTTACATGCTCCTTCATAGCCATGAATAGCGTGTGCAGTTTCAAAGTGAAATATTTTGGTAAGCTTTAACATGTTATGTAGTATGACATCATTCGGCGCAAAAATAACTTTAATAATTAATATTTACTCAATTATTGAAAAGTGAAAACTTGATTTTCGTCATGAAAATAATAATATTGAATTGTTATCACCTGCTGGTTCATTTCAAGTTATGCAAGCCACAATTAATACAGGGGGGTAAATGTTATAAATAGGCCAGTATTGTTTTTTTTTGTACATTCCAGTTCAATTTCATTCACTCAAATAATTACTTATGAAAACTAAATTCACGACGCTATTATTACTATTAATTGCTAGTTATTTAAATATAAATGCGCAAGCACATTTAGAAGGAAGATGGGATTTAACCGTGAATGCAGAGGAGGGTAGAAAGGCGCCCTCTTGGTTAGAGGTAAGACATTCCGGAGTGAATGGATTTGTGGGACGTTTTGTGGCCGATGGTGGAAGTGCAAGGCCTATTTCAAAAGTGGAATTCAAGGAAGGTAAAATGTCATTTCATATTCCAGCACAATGGGAAAGAACCGATAAAGAATTACAAGTGGAAGGTATTTTAGTGGGTGATAAATTGTCTGGTACAATGACTGCAACTAATGGCAAAGTATATACTTGGGTGGGTGAACGTGCACCAAAGTTATGGCGTGAAAAAGCACCAATTTGGGGGAAGCCAATTCAATTGTTCAATGGAAAAAATTTAGCAGGCTGGGAAGCTTTAGGAACGAATCAGTGGATTGTTGAAAATGGGGTATTAAAGAGTCCTAAATCAGGTGCTAATATTAGAACTGTTCAAACCTTTAACGATTTCAAATTGCATATTGAATTTAGGTATCCCAAAGGAAGTAATAGTGGAGTTTATTTAAGAGGAAGGTATGAAGTGCAAATTGAGGATAACAAAGGCATGGAACCTCAAAGTACTTATTTGGGAGGGGTGTATGGCTTTATTGACCCACTAGAAATGGTGGCAAAGTCGCCAGGCGAATGGCAGTCCTATGATATTACCCTAATTGGTAGGCTTGTTACTATAATTGCCAATGGCAAAACAATTATTTACAAAAACGAAATTCCAGGCATTACTGGAGGCGCATTGGATAGCAATGAAGGAGCCCCAGGTCCAATTATGATGCAAGGGGATCATGGCCCTATTGAATACAGAAACATTATAATTACACCTGCAAAGTAATTTACGCCTGTGACTTAATTAAATGCCTTTTTGGTAAATTTCTAAACTAATAACTATCATATATCAATAACACTATTGATATTAATCATATTATATTGCCTGATAACAGCCTTATTTCGTAGTATATAATATAGTTATCATGATTCATCCATTTCACTATACAACTGCGCAGGAAGCGTTGAAATTAATTAAAACAGGGAATCGCATATTTATTCATGGAAGTGCGTGTACGCCCTTATATTTATTAAGGGAATTAGCTAAAGAAAAAGACCACTTAAAAAACATAGAAGTTATTTCAATCACCTTACAAGGTAAAGTTGAAATTGCGGATGCTGGCTTTGAAAAAAATTTTCATATTAATTCATTGTTTGTTTCAGAACCTGTTCGAAAAGCAGTTATGGAAGGCAGGGCCGATTATATACCTGCATTCTTAAGTGATATTCCCGACATGATCCGAACAGTATTACCTGTAGATGTTGCTATTGTACAAGTTTCTCCACCAGACATGCATGGATATTGTACATTAGGCACTTCCGTTGACATTGCACGAACAGCAGTTAATTATGCTAAACACGTAATCGCTCAAGTGAATCCTCAAATGCCTAGGACGCATGGTGATGGAATGATACATACAGATAGGTTTGCTGCAATGGTATTCCATGATGAATCCTTACCACAAGTTGATTATGGTATTAAAGTGACTGAAACAGAATTGGCTGTTGGTAGAAATGTGGCTGAACTTATAGAAGATGGAAGTACATTACAAGTAGGTATTGGTACAATTCCAGATGCGGTTTTGAAATCTTTATATGGGCATAAGAACCTAGGCATGCATACCGAAATGTTTAGTGATGGTGTTATTGATTTGTTTGAAAAGGATATTATTAATAATACTAAAAAGAAAATACACCCTAATAAGTTAATTACCTCCTTTGCAATTGGAACAAACCGGTTGTACAACTATATTAATGATAACCCTGCAATCCAATTCTTAGACATAGATTATGTGAATGACCCACATGTAATTAGACGTAACCCAAAAGTTATTGCTATTAATAGTGCAGTTGAAATTGATTTAACTGGTCAAATTTGTTCAGACAGTATTGGGAGTTACCAATACAGTGGCATAGGTGGTCAAATGGATTTTATGCGTGGTGCAGCATTAAGTGAAGGTGGGAAACCAATTATTGCAATTACTAGTCGAACACATAAAGGTGTTTCAAGAATCGTGCCTTATTTACAACAAGGTGCAGGGGTAGTAACTACAAGAGGTCATATTCATTATGTGGTTACAGAATATGGAGTTGCTTATTTGTATGGGAAGAATTTACGCCAAAGAGCAAAATTATTAATTGATATCGCCCATCCCGATGATCGTGAATTTTTAACGCAGCAATGTCATGAAAGATTTAAACTATTTGTATAACTAACTTTTTTTAAAAGTAAATGCCCCGAAAATCCGGGGCATTTACTTTACTAGCTATATGTAGTTTAATAGTTCATTTGGGCTAGACAAAAAATATTAACGCTCAAAAACAACTTCTTCATAAGGGATTCTAAACCTAGGTCCCCAAACGCCTTCGGGTGTTCCTTTACCCACTGCAATAATCATATTAATTTCGGCACCACAAGGTAAGTTCAACGCTTGCTTAACTCTTTTCTCGTCAAAGCCTTCCATTGGGCATGATTCAAAACCCTCTGCTGCAATAGATAACATGAATGTTTGTGCAGCAAGTGCGCATGACTTATGAACAGTAACTCTTTGGTCCGCTTTTCCTCCCATTCTATAAAATGGTTTTGTAAGTCCACCAAAAAAGCTAATCATACGGCGCACAAAAGCAAAAAAGCCAAACCAATCACTTCGATACGCTAGTGGCATTAATTTTCCATAATAGTCTAATCCTCTTTTTTGTAATTTATTTGGTTCGCCAGTAATCCCTTGTTTTAATCGTTCTAAATTCCATTTGGCATGCTTGGCCCATAAATCCTTTCTGGTCACAAAAACAACAATTTGTTGTGCAGTTTTAGCGGCCGATTGC
The DNA here is from genome assembly GCA_947458915.1 of Bacteroidota bacterium. GTDB lineage: Bacteria > Bacteroidota > Bacteroidia > Chitinophagales > Chitinophagaceae > Sediminibacterium. Next base: position 25,979 of record CANHAE010000012.1, on the reverse strand, counting down.
CCAAGACAAAATGCAGTATACTTTTCTTTTTCTGCTTGTGATTTAATCCAATAGAATTCCCATAATTGCATGTTACTGCTGTTCGGGGAGAGTATTGCCCTTTCTAAGCTTCTTTTAATTACCTCGTCAGGTACTTTCACTTCGGAATCGAAACGGCGGTTGGATCTACGTTTTTCTATAATTTCATCAAAATTTTCAGCGAGCATCTTCATTATTAGTTTTATTGTTTAAATTTATCAAGTAATTAGCTACTGACAGAATAACAAAAGAATGTGCATTCTGTTCAGTTTAGACGCAAATTAAACTAAACTTTCCCATCCTATGTTTAAAAAAATCTTATTTTCCCTCTTAGCCATTGTTATCATTCTTGTAGGCTTGTCTTATACGCCTCAACTTTCTCATTTACGCAATTTTGCAAAATGGGGCGTGCATACCATACATGACTATAAAACACATCCAACAAGGTTAGTGGCTAGTGGGAATAAACCGCAATTTTGGCCCATAGACAGTAATTATAATAAAGGAATTATACCCGATTCTTTGTTAAGTATTATTGATTCTAATGACACCCATGCTTTTCTTGTTATTCAAGACGGGAAATTGGTTTACGAGAAATATTGGGATGGCTACACTCCTAAAACATTAAGTGGTTCCTTTTCGGCTGCAAAAAGCATCATATCCTTATTAATTGGCGTTGCACTAGATGAAGGGAAAATTAAATCATTGGACGAGCCTGTAGGCAAGTATTTACCTTATTTTAAAACTAATGGATGGGAGAAATTACGCATCAGGGATGTATTAACAATGAGTTCGGGTTCTAATTATTTAGAAAGAGATAAAAGCTATTTTAGTTTAAACGCAACAGCTTATTATGGGGATGATGAAGCGTATATGATTGACCAGTTAATGCCAAAGGAACCGGCTGGTGTAAATTGGGAATACCGAAGTGCGGATACGCAAATACTTGGTTTTTTGGTTGAGCAAGTATTTGGTAAAAATATTTCAACATTAGTGAGTGAAAAATTTATGCAACCTATGGGTGCAGAATCTGATGCACTTTGGTTATTAGATGGAAATAATAAACACGAAAAAGCATTTTGTTGCTTTAATGGAGTTGCACGTGATTACGCGCGTTTTGGACAATTGGTATTAAATGAGGGCAAATGGGGGGAGCAACAAATTGTGTCAGCAAAATATATTAATGAAGCAACTACGCCAGCTAGTTATTTGAAGGACCCTACTGAAAATGGCGCGCCAGTTGATTTTTACGGCTACCAATATTGGATATTTAATCATAAAGGAATGAAAGTAGCTGCACAAAATGGTTTATTTGGACAATATGTATATATTTTAAAAGATAAAAATGCGGTGGTGGTTCGCTTAGGCGAATCTAAAGTCACTAAACCCATTCACCATTTTCAGCCAGAAAATTTCACCTACATTGATGCGGCTTTGAGCGTATTAAAATAATAACAATGAATACAAGTTTAGCATACAAATTTAAAGATGAGCATTGGTAAAAGGAATGGGACCTAGTAGCATTGCCTACAGACACCTTAATGGATTTGTTATCCAAAAATCCCGATCGTGATAATGGTTGCCAATGTGAGATTTCATTATTGACTTTGGAAAAATACACATATCAATTTAATTTATTTGGGGAAGATTTGCCTTATGATGAATTAATGGATGGGACTTCGGAAGAATCCTTAAGCTTAGAATTGAAAATTCAAATGAATGATGTTGAATACTATGATAAGTCAGAAACTCAATTAATTCAGATTGGTCAATTATTTGAAATGAAGCTGCGCCAGTATAGAAATGAAATAGCTGCCATATTAACGCCTTTGTTTTCAGATGCGGACGACAGTGAGGAGCAATCGAGTATTGATATGAGTTGTGAGTGTGTAGATGAAGAATTTATAGTTACATTCTATATTCATATTGCGCAAGTACAAAGTTTAAAAGGCGCAACTACATTGGAAGTGATTTATGAACAATTTGTACAATTACATGGGGTAGTTAATAAAGCAAATGAAGTAGCGAAGCTTTTCTAGTGTTTTAACAAAATAGGTAGCAAAATAAATAAGTAAACAAAAAAGCCTTCCCGATAATTCGAGAAGGCTTTTTTTGTATCGTTAAAAATGGAATTAAAAAATATCCATTGCTTTTGCAAAGTAAGTAACAGTGCCAGGAAGTGCTAACCAGAAAAATTCTCGGTAAACCACCATTAAGGTAATCATGATTGCTAACCAAAGAAAGCAAAGGATCCAGTATTTTTTTGTGTTTTTTGTAGCTTCCATTTTATTGAATGTTATTTTAGATTTAATAAGACGTGGCAAATATACAAGTTTTTATATTTTTTGCCTATAATTTGGGACCATAAGTATATTTCAGGTCCACTTTCCAGCCTTCTTTTGTTGGCACCACCTTTAATTTATGCACAATATTATCAAAGGAGTTTTGATAATTAATAATAGTAGTAGTGGAATCAACGGTAAGCACTTCATTAATTTGTATGGAAGCAAGCCTTAATTGTTGGCGTCCTTCCCGGTCCAAGGCAAAGTATTGATTTGACAAACTATCTAAATAAGTTTGGTTTTCAGGGGTAATTAACACATAATGCTTGGCATTCTTAATATCTCCTTTCAAGAAGTTTTCAATAAAATACCGGCCTGCATCTAGGGGGTTGTCGGCCTTTTCAATTGTACTATTACTTGAGCAGCTGGTAATAACCACTAAAAGCAATAAAATGAAGCATAGTTTTTTAAGCATACTCAAAGTTAAGCCAATTATAAATGTTAAATTTGCCTCACACTAAAAACCGGAAAAAATGCAAAAAAGTATCCTAGTTTTATTGGTCCTAATTGGGTTAAATGCAAGTGCACAGCAAAAGCATCCCTCTTTTATGGAACAAGGCAATATTTATGAGGTAAACATTCGTCAATATACACCCCAAGGCACTTTTAATGCTTTTTCTAAACACATACCTAGGCTTAAACAAATGGGAGTGCAAACTTTATGGTTTATGCCATTGCAGCCTATCTCGGTTGAAGGCCGTAAGGGTAGTTTAGGTTCGTACTATGCTGTTTCGAATTTTACTAGTGTGAACCCAGAATTTGGTACAATTACCGATTTTAATAATATGGTTTCCCAAGCACATGCATTAGGGATGAAAGTGATTATTGACTGGGTACCTAACCATACAGGCGCCGATCATGAGTGGTTAAACACGCATCCTGATTTTTATGAAAGAGATAGTACAGGTAAAGCAATTTATACAGCCGATTGGTCGGATACGCGTGAACTTAATTATGCAAATGAAACTATGCAAGACAGTATGGTTTCAGCAATGAAGTATTGGGTTTTAAACACAAAAATAGATGGCTTCCGTGTTGACGTCGCATGGGGTGTTCCCTATACTTTTTGGAATAAATGTATACCCGCTTTGAAAAAAGAAAGAGATTTATTTTTCTTGGCTGAAGCAGATGACAATGAATTACACAAAACTGGTTTTGACGCAACTTATACTTGGACAGAATTTCATGTAATGAACGACATTGCTGCAGGGAAGAAAGAGGTTAGTGCTTTGGATAGCGCGTTTACAAAAATTGATACAAGTTTTATGAAGGGTGCTTGGCGTTTATATTTTACAAGTAACCACGACGAAAATTCTTGGAATAAAGCAGACTATGCTACAATGCCAGGTGCCGTGCATGCTCCATTTGCGGTATTGACTTTAACTTACAACAGAACATTGCCTTTGGTGTACAGTGGTCAAGAAGAACCACTTTTAAGACCGCTCGCTTTTTTTGAAAAGGATTCAATTGAGTTTAAGAAATATGAAAGAGCTCCCTTTTACAAAACACTTTTACGTTTAAGAAAAACAAATGCCGCTTTTAAAGAATCAGCAAGCTTTACAAGACTAAAAGTGAACAACCCAAAGCAAGTAATAGCTTACCAAAGAAAAAAGGGGGACGATGTTGTAATAGTGGTGCTTAATTTATCAAACAAGCCACTTAGCGTAGCACTTCCTAAATCAGTTAATGGTAAAAATTATACCAACGTATTCACCAAACAAGTCACAAAAAATATTAGCTCGCTGCAATTACCTGCTTGGGGTTATAAAGTATTTGAAATATCTAATAAATAAAACGAATGACAAAGCATAAATTGGTTGAACAAATATTGCAGAAGCAATCTTACTTATGTGTAGGATTAGATACTGATATTGAAAAACTGCCTACAGGGATTCCTAAAAATGCTCAAGGGGTTATAGCTTTTAATAAAGCAATTATTGACGCCACAGCGCCTTATTGCGTGAGTTATAAAATTAATACTGCTTTTTATGAATCACAAGGGGTGAAAGGGTGGCAAGCAATGGAGGAGACATTAGCTCATATTCCTTCCACACATTTTACCATTGCCGATGCAAAGCGAGGTGATAAAGGCAATACCTCATCGCATTATGCTAAAACATTTTTTGAGGTATTGCCGTTTGATTCAATTACTGTTGCACCTTATATGGGCAAGGATAGTATTGAGCCATTTTTAGCCTATAAAAATAAATGGACCATTGTGCTAGGCTTAACATCTAATACAGGTAGTCAAAATTTTCAACAACAAAAACTAGCAAATGGGCAATTTGTTTTTGAAAGTGTTTTGGAGCAAGTAGCAGGTTGGGCAAGCCCCGATCAATTGATGTTTGTAGTAGGTGCCACAAAAGCTGAGGATTTAAGCATAGTAAGAAAAATAATCCCCGAGCATTTTTTACTAGTGCCAGGTGTGGGTGCTCAAGGCGGAAGTTTAACCGATGTAACGAAATATGGGAAAAACGAATCCGTGGGGTTATTAGTTAATGCAAGCAGAGCAGTGATTTTTGCGAGTAACGGGATCGATTTTGCTGAAAAAGCAGCTATTGCAGCAAAAGAATATGCCATTCAAATGAAACAATTATTGCAGCCTTAAATAGGGTCAATTAGCTTGTAATTTTTGCTCAATGAAGTAAATTTATTATTAGTTCAATAAGGTGATTGAATTACCTTTGTCAAGTCACAGAATTTAAAAAAATAACATTATGGCTGTAAGAACCGATTTGTTTGAGTCTCCAGATTATTACCAATTAGACGAACTATTGAGTGAAGAACACTTAATGGTCAGGTCGGCGGTTAGAGACTATGTGAAAAAAGAAATTTCTCCAATTATAGAAGACTATGCACAAAGAGCCGAATTCCCAGTTCAAATTGTAAAGCAATTAGGTGACTTAGGTTGTTTTGGTCCAACTGTTCCAGCTGAATATGGTGGGGGTGGTTTGGATTATATTAGTTATGGTATTATGATGCAAGAATTAGAACGTGGCGATAGTGGTGTAAGAAGCACGGCGAGCGTTCAAGGTTCATTAGTTATGTATCCAATTTATGCATATGGAAGTGAGGAACAAAAGAAAAAATATTTACCAAAATTAGCTTCAGGCGAATGGTTGGGATGTTTTGGTTTAACAGAACCTGACCATGGTTCAGACCCGTCAAGCATGCTTACTAATATCAAAGACGCGGGGGACCATTTTATTTTGAATGGTGCGAAAATGTGGATTAGTAATGCACCATTTGCACAAGTTGCAGTGGTATGGGCAAGAAATGAAGAAGGGGTGGTACATGGTGTAATTGTAGAACGTGGAATGGAAGGATTTAGTACGCCCACAACACATGGTAAATGGAGTTTAAGAGCAAGTGCAACAGGTGAATTGGTATTTGATAATGTAAAAGTGCCGAAGGAAAATATTTTACCAAATGTAAAAGGATTGAAAGGTCCTTTAGGTTGTTTGAGCAAAGCACGTTATGGTATTGCATGGGGTGCTTTGGGAGCTGCAATGGATTGTTACGATACTGCATTAAGATATAGTAAAGAACGCGTTCAGTTTGGCCGACCTATAGCAGGATTTCAATTGCAACAAAAGAAATTGGCAGAAATGGTTACTGAAATAACTAAAGGACAATTATTAGTTTGGCGTTTAGGCGTATTAATGAATGAAGGCCGTGCAACACCAGCTCAGGTTAGTATGGCAAAACGTAATAGTTGTGAAATTGCAACAAATATTGCACGAGATGCAAGACAAATGTTAGGCGGAATGGGTATTACCGGCGAGTATTCAATTATGAGGCATATAATGAACCTTGAAAGTGTTATTACTTACGAAGGAACACACGATATACATTTATTAATTACAGGTATGGATATTACAGGGCTTAATGCATTTAAATAAGTGAAAAAGCATGGCTGCAGAGAAAATTTTTTTAATTGGGATGATGGGCTCGGGCAAATCCTATTGGGCAAAAAAAATAGCCAAATGGAATAAATGTGTTGGCTATGACCTTGACGAACTTATTGAAATGAACGAGGAAAAGTCTATTCCTGAAATATTTAGTGAGGACGGGGAGGATACATTTAGAAAAACAGAAGCCAAAATATTAAGGTGGTTTAAAGAAAAGAAGAAATTTGTAATTGCTACAGGTGGCGGTACGCCTTGCTTCCATGATAATATGCATTGGATGAAAAAGGAGGGAGTTGTTATTTGGTTAGACGAATCCATTGAAGTACTTGTAAGCAGGCTGACTGCTGAAAAAGCACAACGCCCCCTTATTGCAAATTTGGACGAAAATGAAATTGCAAAGTTTGTGCAGGAAAAATTAATAGAACGCAATCCCTTTTACCAGCAAGCTAACTATCGAATAACAAGCGATGATATTAAGGAAGCAAACTTGAAAAAAATAATACTTAAACATGTCTCGTAAATACCTGCTTTGTGGAATTGCATTAGCTGGCTTGTCTGTTATGCTTGGTGCCTTCGGTGCACATGGTTTAAAGGCTATTGTACCTGCTGCACAGTTAGCCGTATTTGAAACAGGGGTACGGTATGAATTTTTGCATGCATTGGCGCTATTATTACTTGCTTTTCATATGCAACAAAATAAAGCAAATCAGGAGCAGTTAAAACGATTAAACAAAACGGGTGTTCTATTTTTAATTGGCATTCTTTTGTTCAGCGGTTCTTTATATGCTTTAACCTTACAACCCTTAATTGAGTTCAATTTTACCAAATTTATTGGTCCTATAATACCCATTGGTGGACTATGTTTAATTATAGGATGGGTATTATGGGGGCGTGCCGTATACTTCAACAAAGTGGATAACTAGGGCAGGTTTCCCCAATTTTGCACATTAATTAAAAATCCTTTTCAAACTATAAGGGAAAACTTATATTTGTCTCTATGGCAAATACGCTCAAAAGTAAAAAAGAACCTAAGCTAAACGACGAAGCATTAAATCCTGATAAAGAGACAGCCGTTGATGTTGCAGCCGTGGTGAAGGACGAACGTACATCCAAAATACTTGGAGCGATATCTTTACTAGTTGCTTTATTTTTATTTATAGCATTTACTTCTTATTTATTTACATGGCAAGACGACCAAGATTTGGTTCAATTATGGCGTACTCAATTATTCTCAACAGATGATGTAAAAGCGAACAACTTGCTAGGTTACATAGGTGCATTTGTTGCTTACCAAATAATGTTTAATGGTTTTGGATTAGCTGCTTATTTATTTTGTACTTTCTTTTTTGTGTTAGGGGTGAATTTATTTTTCACAAAAACCATTTTCAGTTTATGGCGTAATGTGCGTTATGTTATTTTAGGACTACTCGTATTAAGTACTTGTTTTGCGTTCCTTACACCTAACGCCGCGTTTTCATGGGGTGGGGCTTTGGGAGAATTTAGCAGCAATTGGTTAATTAAATGGATCGGAAAATTTGGAACTGGCGCAATACTATTCATAGCAGGCTTTAGTTATTTTATTTGGAGATTCAACCCAAGTTTTAACGTGCCTACTTTTGATTTTTTGGTACCAAAGAAAAAAGAAACTCCTTTTGTGAGTGAGGATACTGAAGAAGCTGTAAAACAAGAATGGGATTTGAATGCAGCAGATGTCCCTCCTGGTTTTAGTAATAATAAATTAAAAAATACAGAAGGAAATAGCGCATCGGTAATTATGCCAGAAGAAGAAGAAGCTGAAGGAAATTTACCTGATGTAGGTGGAAAACTATACATTGACGAACTTTCCTTGGAAGAGATGGAAAAAAAAACTCAATTAGATGAGTTAACCCCAACACTTACAATTGAAGACGCGGATGAATCTGATACAGCAGACGACCTAGAGGACGACTTTGCCGACCTTGATGACGAACTACTTGAGGATTTAGATTTAGAGATAAAAGACATTACAAAAGAAGCAGCTGCTTCTTCTCCGATACTAGGTAGTATTGGAACAAAATATGATGCCACCCTTGACTTAAAAAATTATAAGTATCCTAGTATTAATTTATTAGAGACACATGGTAGTGAGAAAATTGTGCAAGATCCGGCTGAATTGGAAATGCACAAGAATCAAATTATTGCAACCTTAAAGAACTACGATATTGCCATACAACGTATTGCTGCAACCGTAGGGCCTACTGTTACTTTATATGAGATTGTGCCTGCACCAGGTGTACGTATTAGTCGTATTAAAAACTTAGAGGACGATATTGCTTTAAGTTTAGCGGCGTTAGGTATACGTATCATTGCACCTATCCCTGGAAAGGGAACTATTGGTATTGAAGTACCCAATATTCGCAAGTCTATTGTGAGTATGAAAACATTGTTAGCGAGTGAGAAATTTCAAACAAGTCAATATTCACTACCCATTGCAATTGGTAAAAAAATTGATAATGAAAATTTCATTGTCGACTTGGCAAGTATGCCGCATTTGTTAATGGCAGGTGCTACTGGGCAAGGTAAGTCGGTTGGATTAAATGCGATACTCGTTTCATTATTATACAAAAAACATCCTTCCCAATTAAAGTTTGTGTTGGTAGATCCTAAGAAAGTGGAATTAAGTTTATACCGTGTAATTGAAAAACATTTCTTGGCAAAATTACCAGGGGAGGAAGACGCTATTATTACCGATACAAAAAAAGTAATTAATACATTGAATGCTTTGTGTATTGAAATGGATAACCGTTACGATTTATTAAAGGAAGCGGGTTGTAGAAATATTAAAGAATACAACGAGAAATTTACAGCTCGTAAATTGAGTCCTGAAAAAGGACATCAGTATTTACCATTCATTGTTTTAGTTGTTGATGAGTTTGCTGATTTAATTATGACAGCAGGTAAAGAAGTAGAGATGCCAATTGCGCGTTTAGCACAATTAGCACGTGCGGTTGGAATTCATTTAATTATTGCTACACAGCGCCCATCTGTAAATATTATTACAGGAACTATTAAAGCGAATTTCCCTGCTCGTATCGCGTTTAAAGTGTCAAGTAAAATTGATAGCCGTACTATTTTAGATGCTGGTGGAGCCGAGCAGTTAATTGGTAAAGGAGATATGTTAGTGAGTTATAATGGAGAAATTACGCGTTTACAATGCGCATTTGTGGATACACCTGAGGTGGACCGTGTATGTAATTTTATCTCTGAACAAAAAGGATATCCTCAGGCATTCTTATTGCCAGAATATTCCGACGAAAAAGATGTGGATGCCAGTGGCTTTGATGCAGGGGAGCGGGATGTTTTATTTGAGGATGCTGCTAAATTAATAGTAAGTGCACAAATGGGCTCCACTTCATTAATACAAAGAAGAATGAAATTAGGGTATAACCGCGCAGGTCGTTTAATGGATCAACTTGAATCTGCAGGTATTGTAGGACCTAGCCAAGGAAGTAAGCCAAGAGAAGTATTGTATAAAACTGATACAGAGTTGTACGACTTCTTGCAAAATCTTTAAATGTCACCAAATAGTTAAATTTCTATTTGATGACATTATATATGGGAACTTGTTCCTTAATTCGTTGCACTTTTCCAATGGATTGATTTATCTTTACCGGATTGTTATTATCAAGTAATTTAATAAGTTTCACATGAGATATTTATTTGCTTTCCTACTTAGTTTCATAATGTCATCAGTTAGTGCTCAGAAAGATCCTCAAGCAAAGTTGATATTAGACCAAATGGGGGCAAAAGTAAAAGCAGCCAAGGGAATACAAGCCAATATACAGTTGGTGTCAAAAAACAACAAGGGTAAGGCATTAGGCACCAAGCTTATTACCCTCAAGATGAAAGGGGAGAGATACTTACTAAAGCAAAACGCCGTTGAAATTATCTGTGATGGTACTGCTGTTTACAATTTTGATGGTGCGAATTCTATCTCAAAATCAAGCCTTGCGGATTCGGACCAGGCATTGAGCCCACAAAAACTGCTTGCTGGTAATTATGATAAAGACTTCAATTACAAGCTATTAAGTCAAAATGCCACAAAGGCAACTATCGAATTATACCCAATTGACAAGCGTAAAAGCTTTCAAAAAGTAACTTTGGTGATAGATAAAGTGAAATCGGCCCTTACAAATGCTACTATTTTGGACAAAAGCAACAATATTACAGACGTTAAAGTACTGTCGATTAGCTATATAGCACAGCTAGCAGACAAGCTATTCGTGTTTAATCGAGCAAAATACCCAAAAAACGTGGAAATTTTTGATTAGCATTCCGCCTTTTCTCCTTATCTTCGCAGCCGAAATAAAAGAAAAAAACCGTAATTAAATAGTTAATTACAAAAACGAAGTTTTACAATGTCTATACTAACAAAAGAGAAAAAAGCAAGCATTTTTGCTGAATTTGGTGGAAAAGCAACAAACACTGGTTCTATTGAAGGACAAGTTGCTATGTTAACCCAACGTATCGCGCACATTTCAGGTCACTTGAAAGCGAACCACAAAGACCATTCAACTCAAAGAGGGTTAATGCAATTAGTGGGTCAGCGTAAGCGTTTATTGGTTTATTTACAAAAACATAACCTTACCGGTTACCGTGCGCTAATTGAGAAATTAGGCTTAAGAAAATAATTCAAGAACTACTTATCATAAGCTGATCCCAACTGAATAATAACGGTTGGGATTAGTTGTTTGTATACTAATGGTGCTCCGTCTTGGGGTATCGTTTCAAAAAAAATTAACATGTTATCACAACCAAAATCGGTTAAGTTCGAAATAAATCCTGGTCAGGAAGTATTTATCGAAACGGGTAAATTAGCGCGTCAAGCAGACGGTGCAGTTACTGTAAGACAAGGAAATTGTATTTTATTAGCAACAGTGGTTGCCAATAAAGATCCGAAAGACGGACAAGACTTTTTCCCATTAAGCGTTGACTATCAAGAAAAATTTGCATCAGCGGGTCGTATCGCAGGCTCTTTCTTTAAAAGAGAAGCGCGCTTAAATGATTATGAAATTTTAACGAGTCGTTTAATTGATCGTGCGTTACGTCCTTTATTCCCTGAAGATTATTTATGTGATGTGCAGGTATTAATTTCATTGGTGTCTAGCGATGTTAATGTAATGCCTGATTCATTAGCATGTTTAGCTGCTTCTGCTGCTTTAGCAGTATCGAATATTCCTATTAAAGAAATTATTTCTGAAGTAAGAATTGCTCGTTTAGACGGTAAGTTTATCATTAACCCTTCAAAGGAGCAATTGTTAAAATCGGATTTAGAATTTTTAATCGCAGCAACAGAAAAGAACTTGATGATGGTGGAAGGTGAAGCGAAAGAATGTTCTGAGGAAGAATTGGTTCAGTGTTTAGAGATTGCACATGAAGCCATCCGCAAGCAAATTAAAGCGCAAGCTGAATTAAGAAAAATAGTAGGTATCACAGAAGTACGTGATTACAAAAAACCAGAACAAGACGAAGCAATCAAAACAAAAGTGTACGCTTTTGCAAAAGCAAAAGTAAACGCGATTGCTGAATTAGGTTCTGCAAAGCATGAAAGAAGCGACGCTTTTTCTGCATTGAAAAAAGAAATCATTGAGCATTTAGGTACTGAAATAACTGACTTGCAAAAGAAATTAGCAGGCAAGTATTATGAGGATCTTAAATGGGAAGTAGTAAGAGATATGATGGTTGACAAGCGTATTCGTTTGGATGGCCGTCAGTTAGATCAAGTTCGTCCTTTAGCGATGGAAGTAGATCCATTACCTACGCCACACGGATCTTCTTTATTTACAAGAGGTGAAACGCAGTCTTTAACTACAGTTACCTTAGGTACTAAGTTGGATGAGTTAATGCAAGAAACTGCTGCAAGTGCTGAATACACAAAATTCTTCTTACACTATAATTTTCCTCCATTCTCAACAGGTGAAGTGAAAATGATGCGTGGTGTAGGTCGTCGTGAAGTTGGTCATGGTAACTTAGCAATGCGTTCTTTAAAGCAAATGCTTCCTGATACTACAAGCTTCCCTTACACATTACGTGTAGTGTCTGATGTATTAGAATCAAATGGCTCGTCTTCAATGGCAACTGTTTGTGCTGGTTCATTAGCCTTAATGGATGCAGGTGTTCCAATGCCTAAGCACGTTAGTGGTGTGGCAATGGGTTTAATATCAAGAGAAGATGGTAAATATGCAATTTTAACAGATATCCTAGGAGACGAAGATCATTTAGGGGATATGGACTTTAAAGTTACAGGAACACGTGATGGTATTTGTGGTGTTCAAATGGACATTAAAGTTGATGGTTTAAGTATGGATATTATGCGTGAGGCATTATCGCAAGCTAAAAAAGGTCGTTTACATATTTTAGATGCAATGTATGAGTGTATGCCAGCAGCCCGTGCCGATGTGAAACCACACGCACCTAGAATGGTTAAATTGATTATTGATAAGGAATATATTGGTGCAGTAATCGGACCAGGTGGCAAGATCATTCAAGAAATGCAAAGAACAACTGGTGCAACTATTAATATTGAAGAAGTGGGTAACCATGGTGAAGTAAGTATCTTCTCTGCAAATAAGGATAGTTTAGATGCTGCAGTAAAATGGATCAATGGCATAGTTGCTGTTCCAGAAATTGGAGACGAATACGAAGGTGTGGTAAAGGGAGTGAAGGAGTTTGGCGCCTTTGTTGAATTTATGCCAGGCAAACAAGGTTTATTACACATTAGTGAGATAAGCTGGAGCCGTTTAGAAACAATGGATGGTATTTATAACGAAGGGGATGTTGTTAAGGTTAAATTGGTAGGTTTGGATCCTAAAACAGGAAAATTCAAATTAAGCCATAAAGCTTTAATACCACGTCCTGAGCAAGCGCCTCGTCAAGACCGCCCTCAAGCTTAAAATTTATAAGCCTATTATATTGAATGCCTTCCCGTTTATTCGGGAGGGCATTTTTATTTGGGGCATAGTTTTTCTACAAACATTCCAATTTAATAAATACAATTCCGAGTCGAGCATTCGAGCATGCGCAGTGGGAGACGAGGGATTGGTATTTATTAAATCATGTAAAGTATCTTTACAAAAATTACAACTACCCAATGTCAAAAGAATACATTCAAATAGCCTTCAATTTTAATAACCAAGATCAATTTGAGATTCTAGTTGCGCTACTAGCTGACTTAGGCTTTGAGGGCTTTAATGAGGAAGAGGCAGCTACAGGAATTAATAATGGCGTAGGCATGAGTAGTATCCTAGGGGCAGAGGCTGGATTAGGAACCGGTGCAGGGTTTTGTAAAACCTTTATGCTTGTGAATGATTTTGAGGCTAAGGGAGTAGATAATGAATTAGAAATAATATTTAACAATTATGGTTTAACATATTCAAAATCAATTATTAAGGAGCAAAATTGGAATGCCCTTTGGGAGTCTAATTTTGAACCAGTGAGGGTAGGTGATTTTGTTGGGATTAAGGCTCATTTTCATCCAAGCTTTGAACCGGCCGTGCAATATGAAATTAAGATTACCCCTAAAATGAGTTTTGGAACAGGCCACCACGCAACTACCTTTTCTGTGATGCAGTTAATGGAACATATGAACTTTAAAGGGAAGACAGTGTACGATTTTGGAACGGGTACTGGGGTATTAGCCATTCTTGCCGAAAAGTTGGGTGCAAGCGAGGTGCTTGCAGTGGACAACGATGACTGGTGTATCGAAAATGCGAATGAGAACGTAAAAAACAACGATTCTAGGGTAATTGTGGTCCAAAAAGTGGAATCTGCTTTCCAAAATGACCAATTTGAAGTGGTGTTGGCCAATGTAAACAGACATATTATAGAGGCCAATATGGTGGAGCTTACAAAAGTGGCACAACCAGGTGCTCATTTAGTACTTAGTGGCTTATTAATTGAGGATCAACAAGATATGGTAAATTTAGCGAGTGATAACGGCTGGTTTTTTATTAAAGCACAACCATTAAATGGCTGGGTAAGCATCTTGTTTAACAGATAGGCCTATAAATTTCGTATCTGTTAACAATTTGTTCATTTATTTGGTCGTAACTTTGTGTTTCCCCAAATTGACCGCATGATGGAAGTTATTCTTGTAATATTGGCTTATATAATTGGATCTATCCCTACAGCGGTGTGGGTGAGTAAATCCATATTTGGCATTGATATTAGAGAATATGGTAGTGGAAATGCAGGTGCAACTAACACATTTAGGGTTTTGGGCACTACATGGGGCAGTTTTGTAATGCTCGTGGATGTGCTTAAAGGAGTTATTGCTACTTCCTTATATATACTTATCCCTTTTTATTTAACAGACGAATTAGCGCGTACCAATTTCATGATCATATTAGGTATGACAGCGGTTCTCGGTCATATTTTCCCTATTTGGGCCAATTTTAGAGGTGGTAAAGGGGTGGCAACTTTATTAGGCATGGCAATGGCCATTCAACCTGCTGTTGCCCTCATTTGTTTAGTCGTGTTCATTATTACACTTTTGTCCACTCGTTTCGTATCACTAAGTTCTATGTTAGCAGGTGTGGCGTTCATGGTGTTGATTCTATTTATATTTAAAGAAAAAGAAACTACTTATCGACTTTTTGCGATAGTTGTTGCCTTTATGGTCATTGTTACCCATCAAAAGAACATCAGCAGGTTGTTTAAAGGAACGGAAAACAAAGTACCGATGTTTAAGAATAAGCATAAAAAAAAGTAGCTTAAATAGCTCTTTATCAGCATTTTATGAATTTTTATTAAAATTTCTAAGGCTTTGCGCATAGAATTTTGTAACTTCGCCCTCCCTTAAATCTTTATAGTATGCCAGGTAATCAGAATATTTTGGAGAAGTTGCAGTTGAAAGAAGAAAAGAATTTACTGATTCAAGGGCTGCCTTCCTCAGTGGAGAAACAATTTGCAAAGCTTAATTATAATAAGAACTTAACGCCCTTGTTAAAAACAAGAAAAATTGATTTTGCGCTAATTTTCGCAATCAACCAATTGCAGTTAAATAATATCCTAAAGGAAATTTTTTCAGCATTCCACCCGGAATGTAAATTATGGATTGCTTACCCAAAAACAACTTCTAAAATAGTTTCCGACTTAAACAGGGATGCTAGCTGGGAGATATTATCTAAAAATGAATACGAAGCAGTACGTCAAGTAACTTTAGACCATGTTTGGACAGCAATGCGTTTTAAGAAATTCGATCAAATCCCTAACCGTAATCGTGCCTTTGCTGAAATTAAGATGTCGGATATAAAGGTGGATGATTTTGAAAAAAGGTTAATTGCACTTCCTATTGAATTAGATAAGTTATTTGCAGCCGATGAGGAAGCCAGAGAATTTTTCACCTCTCTTTCAATCACCAATCAAAAGGAATATTTAAGTTGGATTCAAGGTGCTAAGAAAGAAGAAACAAAACAAAAGAGGCTAGAAGCCACATTAGAAAAACTATTGGCAGGTAAACAAAACCCTTCTGAGAAGTAATTATAAAAAGTTTTAGTAAATGGTTAGCTAAATACTAAAAAAGGCTTTGTGGAAACACGAAGCCTTTTTTATTGCTATTTGTAAATAACGGTACCAATATGCTTGGTTAATTCTTTTTCTACATCCTTTAAATGCTTATGTATTTGCAGTAATTGCATCTGTTCTTTTTCTGGGGCGTTCTCTAAATCCCTTTGATTTAGCTCGATCATTTTTTTAACTTTTCTTAATTTGAAGTACATGAGGCTTACTTCTACTTCGTGCATATAATCCCTTGGTTCGTCTTTTTTTACAATACCTAATTTGTCGTTCCAACGAAGGCTTACTTCATGTTCAGGTGCAAAAAGTTCTACTACCCATTTTTGTACACGAGGGTCTTCATGGTATTGCAAAGTTTTAGCATTAGGCATCTTTCCTTCGTATAGCCATTTTTTATAAGCATCCATCACGTGAATCATTTCCGGATGTTCCAAAGGGAAGGCTTCCATTTCTTCCAATAAAAAGTTGGCTACCAACTTGCCTTTAGGGGTGAGTTCGATTCCTAATTCTATAATAGTACGTACTAAATTTTTTTCATGCAAAAGGTCCTTATCGACTAGTAAATCTAGGTTATTTGACTCCTCAATTGGTTCAGGAGAAAAGCTAGGCATTAATATAGCAGCCTCGTCGTAAGACATTTTCTTTTCTTCCTTAACTATTTTATCACGCTTGAATTTATTAACCAATTGCGTTAATCCTGTTTCGTCAATGCGCAAAAGCCCCGCACACTTTCTCACATAATCTTGCAGTTTGGTAAAATCTTCCGCCTTATTTATCTTACTTAAAGTTTCTGCAATTTGGTTTACTAAACTATTCTTTTTATTCATATCGCCGTCCACTTCCTTCAGTTGGACGTCTAACTGGAATAATATAAAATCTTTTTTATTTGCTTGAACAAATGCGTTGAATGCTTCTGGTCCAACTTTGTTTACATAACTATCCGGATCTTCTTTGTCTGGAATTAAAACAAGCTGTACATTTAATCCTTCTTCCAAAGCCATGTCCAACCCACGCAATGCGGCTTTTATACCAGCTGCGTCGCCATCGTAAATGATAGTAAGGTTATGCGTATACTTTTTAATGAGCCTTAATTGGTCCATTGTTAAACTAGTTCCCCCGCTTGCTACCACGTTTTCAATACCCGCTTGATGTAAGCTAACAACATCGGTGTATCCTTCTACTAGTAAACATTCGTCATTGCTGTTAATAGAAGTACGTGCAAAATAAGAACCATACAAAATTTTACTCTTACTGTAAATCTCATTCTCCGGTGTATTGATATACTTAGGGGACTTATCGTTTTTGGCAATTTGACGTGCACCAAAACCAATAATTTTTCCTGTAGTATTATGAATTGGGAAAATAATTCTATCGCGATAGTTGTCCTGCCATTCTCCATTTCTTTCAACAACTAAACCAGTTCTTGCAAATAATTCAGGATTGAATTGGTTTTTTATTAAAGCTTTCGCTAAACTATCTCTGTCGGAAGGGTTGTACCCGATTTTAAATTTCTCAATAATGGGTCTTAAAAAACCTCGATGTTGCATATAGCTTTGAGCAATAGTTTCACCTGCTTCTGTTTCCCAGTATTGCTTGGTGAAAAAATCCATTGCGAAACTATTAATTGCATATAAACTCTCGGATACCTGTTGTGCTATTTTTTGCGCTGGACTAATTTCTGTTTCCTCTACTTCAATATGGTACCTTGCAGCTAGCCAACGTAAAGCCTCCACATAGCTATACTTCTCATGCTCCATTAAAAAAGTGATGGTGTTGCCGCTTTTCCCGCAACCAAAACATTTATAAATTTCTTTTGCAGGAGACACCGTAAAGGAGGGTGATTTCTCGTTATGAAAGGGGCAATTGCCTAAATAATTAGTACCTCGCTTCTTTAACTTCACAAATTCACCAACAACATCTATGATGTCAATTCGGCTGGTAATTTGTTGTATGGTTTGCGGGGTAATCATGGTTAGCGAAAATAACTAATTATAAGCTTATTTTAAGGCCTATTCTTATTAAAGTGCATAGTTATTTAGGCCTATTCTTGGGTAGAAAATTCCATATCGTCACTATCTAACAGCTCTCTCTCAATTTCTTCCATTTGGATAATATCCCAGGCTTCTGACTCGGTTGGCGTCATATTTAGTAAAGATGCAAATTCGGTAGTGTCGAGTAAGTTTTGTAGGCTATCTGACAGGCAACAAATGACAAAAGAGGTATTATTGTCATAAAACCTTTGTTGAGCATCGGCCAATTGTTCAATAATAGGCAGTTCCCAGTTAGTAACATGCTTAAAGTTTAAAACCAAGTTTTTTGGCGGCATTGCACCTATTGTATTGGTTATTTCATTCAATTCTGGCACGAGATTTGAACTAAGACTTGTATTAAGCAAGGTAACAACTGTAAATTTCTCCTTTGGTTCTGTTTGGTATTGAATTTGGCTCATATATATAAGGTTATAAACATACTAATTACCGACATACTTTAGGACAAAAATATTCGTTATTCTTGTAACAGCTCCAATTAATTTATATGGATAATAATTTTTCTACACAAGTGAAGGAAATCATTTCTTACAGCCGCGAGGAAGCACTAAGGTTAGGCAATGATTTTATTGGTGCCGAGCATTTAATGCTAGGGTTAATAAGAGATCAGGAAAACACTGCTATTAAGGTATTAAGGCAGCTTAATGTGAACTTAGGCGAATTAAGGAAAGAGATAGAATTAGCCGTAAAGGATAAGTCAGGCAAAAACGTGGCGAATATTAATAGTTTGCCCTTAACTAAGCAAGCTGAGAAAGTAATTCGTGTTACTGTGCTGGAAGCCAAGGCATTAAAAAGCCCAATGGTGGAAACCGAGCATTTACTATTAAGCATTTTAAAGAATAAGGAAAACATAGCCACTCAAATTTTAAACCAGTTTGATGTCGATTATGATTTATTCAGAAATGAACTGGGCATGGTAGGTTCAGGACCTTCCGCTTCATCAGAACCAAGAAGGTCGTCTAGCGCTGAATTTTCTAATGAAGGCGAAGAGGGGGATGACGAATTTGATGAAGAAAAACGTGGAGCAGGTGGTTTTGGTGGATCAGCTAAAGCTAAACCTTCGGCAGCAAGTAAATCAAAAACGCCAGTACTAGATAATTTTGGACGTGATATTACAAAGATGGCCGAGATGGATGCGTTGGACCCAATTGTAGGGCGTGATGCTGAAATTGAAAGAGTCAGCCAAATATTAAGTCGTCGTAAAAAGAATAACCCTATTTTAATTGGTGAACCTGGTGTGGGTAAAACTGCTATTGTGGAAGGATTGGCTTTAAGAATTGTACAACGTAAAGTAAGTAGAGTATTGTTTGATAAACGTGTTATTTCGTTGGATTTAGCTGCACTAGTTGCAGGTACAAAATATAGAGGACAGTTTGAAGAACGCATGAAAGCCATCATGAATGAATTGGAAAAGAACAGAGATGTAATTTTATTTATAGATGAAATCCATACCATTGTAGGTGCTGGTGGTGCTAGTGGTTCACTAGATGCATCCAATATTGTGAAGCCTGCTTTAGCAAGAGGTGAATTGCAATGTATTGGTGCTTCAACATTAGATGAACACAGACAACATATTGAAAAAGATGGTGCATTAGACAGGCGTTTCCAAAAAGTAATTATTGAGCCACCAAGTGTAGAAGATACTATTACCATATTGAATAATATTAAATCTAAATACGAGGATTACCATAATGTAGTGTACGATGATGATGCAATCACTGCATGTGTTAAATTGAGTGATCGTTACATGACGGATCGCTTATTACCGGATAAGGCTATTGATGTAATGGACGAAGTAGGTGCAAGAGTACATTTAAAAAACATTAATGTGCCTTTAGATATTGTAGAATTAGAAAAGCAAATTGAAGAGGTTAAGAACGAAAAGAATAAAGTAGTAAAAAGCCAACGCTTTGAAGAAGCAGCAAGTTTAAGAGATACAGAAAAGAAATTAGGAGAAGCATTAGATAAAGCGAAAACGGATTGGGAAGAAGAAAGTAAGAATAAACGTTTCCCAATAAATGAAGAACATATTGCAGAGGTCATCAACATGATGACTGGCATACCTGTAAAACGTATGGTGGAAGCAGAAACTACCAAGTTGAGAAAGATGGCTGATGATATGAAGGGAATGGTGATTGGACAGGATGATGCAATAAGCAAAGTTGTAAAAGCCATTCAACGCAACAGAGTAGGGTTGAAGGATCCTAAAAAACCAATTGGTACTTTTATTTTCCTAGGTCCAACAGGTGTTGGTAAAACTGAATTAGCGCGTGCACTTGCAAGAAACATGTTTGATTCTGAAGAATCTTTAATCAGAATTGACATGAGTGAATACATGGAGAAATTTTCAGTGAGTCGTTTAATTGGAGCACCTCCAGGATATGTTGGTTATGAAGAAGGGGGACAATTAACAGAAAAGGTACGTCGTAAGCCATACTGTGTAATACTTTTAGATGAAATCGAAAAGGCACATCCAGATATTTATAATATTTTATTACAAGTATTAGACGATGGTATATTAACTGATGGTTTAGGTCGTAAGATAGATTTCAAAAACACTTTAATCATTATGACTTCTAATATTGGCGCTCGTCAATTAAAAGAGTTTGGTGATGGAGTAGGTTTTGCAACAGCTACAAGGGTGCAACAAACAGACGAGAACAATCGTTCTGTAATTGAAAAAGCATTAAAGCGTACCTTCTCACCTGAGTTCTTAAACAGAATTGACGATGTAGTGGTATTTAATTCTTTAACAAAAGAGAATATTTATTTGATTATAGATATTATCATGAAGAATGTACTAGCACGTTTGGTTAACCTAGGTTTGAATTTGGTATTAACGGAAGCGGCAAAAGAATTCATTGCAGATAAAGGATATGATGTGCAATTTGGTGCTAGACCATTACATAGAGCCATTCAAAAACACATAGAGGATCCATTGGCAGAAGAAATTTTAAACCATACGGTGAATGCTGGTGACACTTTGATTGGTGACTTAGATAAGGAAAACAATAAATTAGTTTTCACTTTACAGAAGAAAGAAAAAGCACCAAAAGTAGCAAAGGAACCTAAAGATGCCACAAAAGGAACGTCCAAAGAAGCGCCAAAGGAATAAGGTAAATTAAAGATGAAATATTTTACGAGCCCCAGCGAAAACTGGGGCTTTTTAGTCCCGCTAAGTCAATGATGCGATGCACTACGGTATAGGCCACTTGTTCAATAGTTTGCGGGTTACTATAAAAACTTGGAGTAGCTGGACAAATAATACCACCCGCTAAAGTTACGGTCTCCATATTTTTGATATGAATTAAGTTATAGGGGGTTTCCCTTGCTACAAGAATCAATTTTCTACGTTCTTTTAAAATCACATCAGCTGCACGGGTGGTAAGGTCATCACTTACACCACTAGCAATACGGCCTAAAGTGCCCATACTACAAGGGACAACGATCATTACATTATACTGTGCTGAACCAGAAGCGAAAGGGGCATTAAAATCGTTCTTGTTATAGAAAGTAAAAGGGTAGTTGGTATAATCCTTATTGCCTAATTCAGTTTCCCAAACAATTTTAGCATTATCACTCATAACAATACCTACTGCCTCATATTGGTCCTTCATGTTCATAAGGCTATCTAGTAAGCACTTTGCATAAATGGCTCCACTAGCACCTGTTATGGCAATAATAATTTTATTCATAATAGTTTAACAAAAGTAGGAAGGAAAAGTTGATTTAGGGGTACAAAAAAATCCCCTCGATTGCTCGAAGGGATTCAAATAAGGGGAGTAATAGTTAGATTTTGTACATCTTTTCATAGTATTCTTCGGCCATACGGTTACTGTCAAATTGGAAACGAACATCTTTCATTCCATTCTGAGTAATTTCTCGCCAAGTATTACGGTCTTCATAATACATTGGAACAATTTGTGATTCTAATATTTTGTATAATTCATCTAAATCATAATCGTCTTGTTCTTGTGTGCTCATTTTATCATAATCTGCTTTTGGCACTACAAAACCATTATTACCGTGATTAATAAATTCTGGAATCCAGCCATCATCGGTTGAGAAGTTTACAGCACCATTCATTGCGGCAGTCATACCACTTGTTCCAGAAGCTTCTCTTGGTACACGAGGGTTATTTAACCAAACATCGGATGCTTGCTTCATTCTCTTACTTAGGGACAATTCATAGCCAATTAATACAGCTACGTTTTCGTATTTTTTACTTAAGTGTACTAAGTTGTTAAATTGAGAAATAGCAGGGTAGTCCACCGGGTAAGGTTTACCCGCAAAAATTAATTGAACAGGATATTTCATGTTCGACAATAATTTCTCAAAACGCTCAATATCCCATGATAAGAAATCGGCTCTTTTATATCCTGCAAAACGTCTTGCCCAAACAATTGTTAATACATTTGGATCGAATACTTTACCTGTCTGATCGGCTACGATTTCAAAGGCACGCTTTTTTAAATACATTTTTCTGTCGTCAAAACCAGCATCGTCGCTAGCTTCAGCAAATCGGTACAACTGCTTGTCTGCCCAATAGCGCCAGTTTTGCGCGTTGGTAATATGAATAATTGGACAAATTCCTTCATGCTTCCCCCACATCTCTCTACTAACATGTCCGTGCAATTGGGAAACTCCATTTGCTTTTCTAGCAAAACGCAATGCAGCTAATGAATGGTTAAATTGGTCGTCATGATTCCCGGTTAACTTCCTTACTTCGTCAAGGCTTAGTCCACAGAAATAGCCCATTTTATGACATAGGTAAATATCATGCTTTTCGTTACCAGCTTCCTCTGGTGTATGTGTAGTAAACACTAAACGTTTTCTTACTTCGTCTAATGATTTAAACTTATTTAATAAATAGAATGCGGAAGAAAATCCGTGTGCTTCATTTAAATGGTATACCTCAGGATCAAAATTTATTTCATCAATTAGCTTTGCACCACCAACCCCAAGTAAAATAAACTGAGCTACTTTTGTAGCTACATTGGCGTCATATAAACGATGCGTTATTGTTTGTGATACATAATCGTTTTCTGGCAAATCAGTACTTAATAAAAACAAAGGAGCACTACAAAATGTATTCGGAGCTAAATAAAACGCTTTTACCCATACTGGATGGTCATGTATAAGTATTTGGTATTTGATACCGGTGTCCTCAAGGAAAGAATACATCTTTTCCATAAAGGTTACTTGTAAAGTTTGGTCTTGGTTCCTTGCTTGGTCATAATAACCATATTTCCAAAGGATACCGACACCAATCATATTTTGATTTAGTTCAAAAGCACTTCTTAAATGTGATCCAGCTAAAAAACCTAGCCCACCGCTATATATTTTTAAAGGCTGATGGATTGCGAACTCCATTGAAAAGTAGGCCGCCTTTTTCTTAAACTGTTCATTAATAGGGTAAGGAACTTGATAGTTTTTAAAACTCATGTTATAGGACTTTAATTATATGCTGCAAGATAATATTATTTTGCCTATTATGTAAAAAATACACATTAGAGTGTGGATAACAAGCCTTGTGAGTAGACGAATGTGGATTATTTCTTCTTTTTTGCCTTTCTTTTCTTGTCATAGGCATCGTTAAAATAACATGTCATATTACGGTGATTTCCACAATTTCCG
Source organism: Bacteroidota bacterium (assembly GCA_947458915.1). GTDB lineage: Bacteria > Bacteroidota > Bacteroidia > Chitinophagales > Chitinophagaceae > Sediminibacterium. The sequence goes on along the minus strand of CANHAE010000012.1, from coordinate 2,468 downwards.
TCTTCTTTAATCTTTATTACATTACCATTTATCGTAAAATGGATAATACAAGGATCGCCTTTTTCCGTATAAGTTGCCTGATTCTTGTCAAACGTAAGTAAGCCTTTTAGCTCACCAACGCAGGTTCCTTCTTTCTTTTCGAAATGTAAAAAAAACTGGTATTTGTTAGTGTTATTGTAGTCTCGTAAAGAAATAAAGTTTTTCGCGTCCCTTGCATAATCTCCACTAAGAGGGTTCTTCATTCCAAGTGTATCAATTGGATTTAATATTGTTTTACTTTCTGGTTTATTGTTTGAATCAAAGTAAATTAAGCGCACTGCATTATCTGTATAGGCCCATCCTTTTTTCTCGTAGGTTAATGCATTATCGCTTCCCAACTTTCTTTCTTCAACTAAAAAGGAAGGTTCTTTGTTAATAGACAAACTCTTTCCGTACAATCGTGATCCTTTGTGTATGATATCAAATTCAGTGAGTAATTTAAATGCTAAGTATTTATTTTTTTTGCTAAAAACTAATACTGCAAGCGCTTGTTTATTTTTTTGATGTAGGTTTAATAATAAATAATATTCTTCTTCTTTTTCAATTTTTAGAACTGGATAAATGATTGTATTATTATCTTTAATGGAAACTATTTCTTCCACAATCGAATCCGGTATAAATTGAACTAGTGCTTTTCGCCCAATTTCAGTGGAATCGGTATAACGCGCTAAGTTACTGTCGGTTAAATTAATCGGAAGTGCGACAGTTTTAAATGCTTTATTAAAGTCGTTAATTTTTAAGGGTGTGTTCCCAGAAAAGTCGGTTGTTTTTTCAGAACAACCCATTGCACTTAGGAGTGCTATAAAAACGCATAGTTTGCGCATTAGCTAAGTTTTCACTAAATTAGTTCAACATATTGAGTTTCACAAAAGGTTTATGGTTAAATTTACACAACACTATGTCCGATAAATCATTAGATACATTACATGAGTCGGTGCCCATTCATAATAAGACGGGTATTCGAAGGCTTTTTGCTTTTATAGGACCCGCGTATTTAGTGAGTGTCGGTTATATGGATCCAGGCAATTGGGCTACCGATATTCAAGGAGGTGCTGCGTTTGGGTATCAACTTATTTGGATATTACTATTAAGTAATATTATGGCTATTCTTTTACAAAGTTTAAGTGCTCGTTTGGGTATTGTGCGTAGGTTGGACTTGGCTCAAGTAAATAGGGAAACCTATCCACGTGGCGTAAATTTTTGTTTGTATATACTAGCTGAATTGGCTATTGCGGCCACTGATTTAGCGGAAGTGCTTGGGATGGCAATTGGTATAAAACTTTTAACAGGTTTGCCACTTATGTATGGTACACTTATAACAGTGCTAGATACTTTTCTGTTCATGTTACTTCAACGCTATGGCATTAGGAAGATGGAAGCTTTTATTTTTGTTTTAGTAGTAACTATTGGGTGTAGTTTTTTATTCGAGATGATTATCGCCAAACCGGATTTAGGCGAGGCTGTTAAAGGCTTAGTTCCTTCTGCACTTTCTCCTGCCGCTTTATACATTGCGGTTGGAATGATTGGTGCAACAGTCATGCCTCATAATTTATATTTACATTCTGCCTTAGTACAAACAAGAAAAATAGAGAGAAGCAGTAAGGGGATTAGAAAATCTATATTTTATAATTTTATTGATAGTACAATTGCATTGAATGCTGCTTTTTTTGTGAATGCCGCAATATTAATATTAGCAGCAACTGCATTTCATAACACAGGTAACCAAGGGGTTGCAAAAATTGAAGAGGCACATTCTTTATTGGCGCCCTTATTAGGATCTAAACTTGCACCCATCTTATTCGCCGTGGCATTAATTGCTGCGGGTCAAAGCTCAACGATTACAGGTACTTTATCGGGTCAAATTGTTATGGAGGGTTATTTAAACATTAGGCTAAATCCTTGGATTCGCAGGTTACTAACAAGGCTTATTGCAATTATTCCTGCTGTTTTTGTAATTGGTATCATGGGGGAAGGACGTGTAGATGAGTTGCTCATTTTTAGCCAAGTAATTTTAAGTTTACAATTAGGATTTGCAGTGATTCCTTTAATACATTTCGTTAGTGATAAAAAAACAATGGGGGAGTTCGCAATTGGAAAATGGATAAAATTATTGTCCTGGATTATTGCAAGTATCCTTGTTTATTTAAATGGCAATTTAGTACTTGATTTTGCAGTGGACTTTTTAAAAGGAGATGCAGCATTTATGTTGAAGGCCGTTTTAATGATTGTAATTACTTTCTTTGTAGGGCTTCTTTTTTATATTATTATTTACCCACTATTATTAGTTCGTTTGTATAAGGATAGGCAGGATTTACACGGACATCCAGTTGAATTAGACTGGGAACAAACCGCCCCTTTGAAAAGGATAGCCATTGCTGTTGATTTTTCAGCCGCAGATACTAAATTAATTAAAACTGCAATAGGCCAAG
>CANHAE010000011.1 GCA_947458915.1 Bacteroidota bacterium | reverse complement strand
GTACAAAAAAGCAAGTTTCTTTTCAAGTTACTTGCATCTGCAATTAATAATATTACATCTGTTTTAATTTCCTCATCTACACCCATTAATACTTTGTATGCCACCCATTCGTCTTCACGTTTTGGATAAAAGCTATAAGTTCCAGGCAAGTCAATTAAAGTACTAGCATATTTGCCCAAAGCCAAGCTTCCTGTTTTTTTGTCCACCGTTACCCCTGGGAAATTGCCTACTTTTTGGTGCAAGCCAGTTAGTGCGTTGAAAAGTGAACTTTTACCGCAGTTGGGGTTACCCACTAAAGCTATATTTATGCCTGGCTTCATGTGGCGGCAAAGCTAGCTTTTATGTGTGGGGACGGCTTACGAAATTAGAAATTGAGTGTTGTTTTAAACTAATGTGTGCCAAGTCACTTAAATCCTGTCTGCTTTTGTTAATTTTGTGCTTTAATATACCATCATGCGCAAACTTACCACGCTCTTTTTATTAGTTTCTCCCCTGTTTTTAATGGCTCAAAAGCTTAAAAAGGCCGATAAGCAACTTGCTAGTCACTTACAAAGCCATATTCAGTTTTTGGCTAGTGATGAATTAGAAGGGAGAAGGGCAGGAAGTGTAGGGGAGATGAAAGCAGTTGATTATATTATTAAGCAATACCAAGCCCTAGGGTTAAAGCCAATGGGTACGGAGGGTTTTGTGCAAGCCTTTCCAATTAACGAAGGCAAGCGTATGACAGCGAATGCTTTTATTAAAGTAAATAATCAATTACTTGAAAAAACAAATGATTATTTCCCTTTATCAAATAGCGGCTCAGCAACGTTTACTTCAAGTGCAGCTGTCTCATTAAATGAAGCAAAACAAGTTTGGTTTAAGGACTTGCAAGAAGTGTTAGAAGAAAACACAAGCAATCCGCATTTTGATTTAAATGAATGGTTAATTACTACGTCGAACGAAGTAAAGCAAAAAGGAGCGACTGCGCTTTTTTTACATAATAGCGGGACTTTAGTGGACAACATACAATACAATAAATTTGATACTGCAAAAGCATTAGCTATTCCGGTAGTTTATTTTACGAAAGAAGGATGGAAGAAGTCCTTTAAAGACGTAGCTGAAACTTATCACATTGCTGCTAATATTGAATTTGAAATAGCAAACAGAACAGCGCATAATGTTGCAGCATTTATTGACAACAATGCTACAACTACTGTTATTATTGGCGCTCATTTAGATCATTTAGGTTATAATGAAGACAAAAATGCATTAGATATTAATACACTTATCCGTAATGGTGCCGACGACAATGCCAGTGGTACAGCAGCTTTGCTTGAATTAGCAAAAAGCCTTGCTAAAAAATCACCTAAGCATAACAACTATTTATTTATACATTTTTCGGGAGAAGAACTAGGTTTATTTGGAAGCAAGTATTGGTTAGAAAATCCAACATTTAAAGGGGATTTTAATTACATGATTAATATGGATATGGTTGGCAGGTATGATACTGCACGTAAATTAAGTGTGGGTGGTTACGGTACTTCAAGCAAATGGGCGGAAATTTTAACTAACACACCTACTACTTTAATTACCCATTATGATAGCGCTGGTTCGGGCCCTAGTGATCATGCAAGTTTTTACAGAAAAGGAATGCCTGTGTTATTTATGTTTACAGGTAGCCACAGTGATTACCATAAAGCAACGGACGACTGGGATAAAATTAATTATACGGGACAGTTAAATATTGTTAGGTATGTACAAGCAATTATTAAAAATGCGGATAGCTATGGTAAACTAGATTTTCTAAAAACACGTGAGCAGTCCATGGGTAAGAGCACAAAGTTTACTGTTAGTTTGGGTGTAATGCCTGACTATGCATATACTGGTACAGGGGTTAGAATTGAAGGTGCTACACCTGGCAAACTTGCTGAGCGCTTAGGATTGAAGGGAGGGGACGTGCTTGTGCAAATTGGCGATTATAAATTAGTAGACGTAATGAGTTATATGACTGCACTTTCTAAATTTAAGAAAGGGGATAAAACAACATTAACTTATAAAAGAGGCGCGGAGGAAGTACAATTGAGTATTGAATTTTAGCAGTTTATTTTTGTAAACAATATGAGTAGTAAATTAATTTTAGACCAAGACGCAATTAACGAACAAGATTTTGAAGGTTCGCGTATTTTAGGTATTTCTGCGCCTATAAAAAACTACCAATTTTGCATTTTATTAAATCAATTCATGGGTTTTGAATTTAGGTTTAATCCCAACCATGAAATTGCACTGAAACGTAAAAATAGAACTTATTATTTTTCAATGTATGAGGGTAGTGAACCCAATACTTCTATCCAACATTTTGTATACCACAACCAGTTTGATGGGGAATATTTATTACCAGAATTAAAGCATATGGACTTTATTTGGTGGATAAGAGGGGAATGGATTGAAGACGAAAAGGTAAATGACATATTGTATACAGTGCGCAATATAAAAGGCGTTCAGCTTGTTGCCGAATTAACACCCGACCAAATAAAAAACAAAGGGCACTTAATTTTCGAATAAACTGTCCTTTGTTTTAATAATAATAATCCGCTATTTATTTACGATAATCCTTTTTTCTTTAGCTGTGCCAACTTCGCCAAATGGGGTGGTATATTTTATTCCAAATTCATTTAAAATTTCTTGCACTGTTGTTACCTCACTTGGCGCTACAGCAATTAATAAACCGCCATTGGTTTGAGGGTCAGGTAATAATTGTACTGCTTCTACTTCATCAACACCTTCGCCAAAAAATACACCTTCTTTGCAAGCATCCCAATTACGTGCAGTTGCTCCTGGAATTGCTTTTAATGCAATATAAGTACGTACTTCTTTTATAATTGGAATTAAGTCATAACTAATTGTTGCAGTCAAATTACTTCCTTGCATCATTTCAGTTAAATGACCTAACAATCCAAAACCAGTTACGTCGGTCATTGCATGTACACCTTTCACTTTACCTAATGCTTCTCCCGCTTTATTAATGGTGGTTAATTGTTTTACTAATAATGCTAAATCAGGCTCACTTAATAAGGATCTTTTTTGTGAAGTAGCCATAATGCCTACTCCTAAAGGTTTTGTAAGCATTAGCACATCACCTTCTTGTGCTGTGTCGTTTCTTTTTAAATTTTCAATCGCCACTATTCCGTTCACTACTAGTCCAAATATTGGATCTTGACTGTCAATGCTATGTCCTCCCGCAATTACAATACCCGCGTCGGCACAGGTTTTGCGAGCACCATCCATTACTTTGGCAGCCACACTTGCTGGCAAAGTGGCCAAAGGCCATCCTAATACGGCTAATGCAAAAATTGGTTTGCCTCCCATTGCATACACATCACTAATTGCGTTTGCTGCGGCAATTTGTCCGAAAGCAAATGGGTCATCAACAATAGGCATAAAAAAATCGGTCGTACTTATCATGGCCGTTTTGTCGTCAATTTGATAAACCGCTGCGTCGTCCCTGCTATCATTGCCTACTAATAATTGTGGCACATTGGAGCCTACATTATGAGAGGCTAATATTTCTGAAAGTACTGCTGGTGATATTTTACAGCCGCATCCGCCGCCTTTTGAATGTTGTGTTAATTTAATACTCATATTAGTAATACAATTTTTATTTTCTACTTATTTATATATTCTTGTTCCCAAGTAATTTCGCCAAAGTTATAAGCTTGTTCAACACCATGGTTTATAATTAGTTGCCCCAATGTATTAACGCCAATTACTGTTCCAGTGAAACTAATATTGTTATTTTTGAATTTTACTTCCTTGCCTTTTTTATACAATCGTTTATTGTAGGTTGCTAACATGGTTTCAAAATCTCCTGTAATCCATTCCTTAATCCTTTTGTTAATATACTCCGACAAGTTTGCAAGTTGCTCATTCACATTACTAGGTTTACCTGTTATTTGTTTTAGCGATACTGGGTTTGGAAGGTCTGGTGAAAAACTCGTTTGGTTAATATTCACCCCTATTCCAATTACCGACCAGTTCCAATCACTTCCCCGCACAATATTTTCTATCAATATTCCCCCCGCCTTTCTGTCATGCCAATAAAGGTCGTTTGGCCACTTAATTTTGGTGTCAAAGCCTGCAATTTTACTAAAATAGTCGGTTAAGCCAAGGGAAATGGCTACCGATAACCCAAATTGCTGTTGCAAATTCAAGCTATTTGGTACAATGCCAGCTTCTTTTAGGTGTTTTAGGCCCAAAACGTAAGAGCAAAGCAAATTTTGTCCTGGCGCGCTTCCCCAAATTTTAGCTTGTTGCCCTTTACCCTTTGTTTGGTAATCGGCCCTGTAACAACTGCCAGAAACCGCTAATCCTTCCTGAATTTGAGCCATGGCATACATATTGGTACTATCTATGGAAAGTAGTTCTATAAGCGGCTCCCCTAATATGTTAAATGGTGTGGCTAGTGACAAAGAATTGCTATTTTTGTAAAGTTAGTTTAGAATCATTTTATAATTCAAAATGTTTCCGCTGACAATGAAATAACAAATAAATAATTGAAGAATTGGAACAACTTTCCGCCCTTAAGAATCGCCCGAAATCAACGGTAAATCAGCTAACCAGAAGTAGTAAAATTTTCAAAACAATTATCCAAGCAATTCAGGATAAAAAAGGAGAAAATATCATAAGCTTAGATTTAAAAAAAATACATGAAGCTGCAGCTGATTTTTTTATCATTTGTGAAGCTAATAATACCACTCAATTAAAAGCAATTGCTGACAATATTGAGTACGAAGTTAAACACAAGTTGGGCGAATTGCCTTACAAGAGTGAAGGCAAGAATGCCGCTCAGTGGTTACTAATTGACTACATTAATGTAGTCGTACACGTTATGCACCCAGAATCAAGAAATTTTTATCAGTTAGAAGAAATGTGGAGCGATGCTGATACAAAAATGCATGATTTAGAAAACTAATTATCAACTTTATTGTTATACTAATTGATCATTAAAATTGACTATAAATAGCTACAACCATTTCACATGATACCTGAAAACAAAAAGAAGAAATCAAACCCCTTGGGTGACGGGCCTAAACTACCCAAGTTTAACATATACTGGATCTATGGCTTAATTGCTTTATCCTTATTGTCGGCTCGTTTTTTCCAAACAGCACCAGACGTTTCAACATTGTCTCACAATGAATTTGTGAAAATAATGGCGAGTGGTGACGTAGAAAAATTTGTTAAGGTAGAAAATAAGAAAGTAGTTCATTTTTATATTAAACCAGATAGCATCCAAAAAGAATTCTATGTTCAAAAATTCAAGACGAAGCTTTCTAAAGAAAAAGTAAAAGGCAATTACTTATTTGAATATAAAGTAGATAGCTGGGATTCTTTTAATAAAGAAGTAGAAGACATTTATACAAAATATGCTGTAGTGAATATCCCAGACAGCAAAACAGATAGCGAAAGTGATTGGTTTGGCCCAATAGCTAATACTATTATATCTATAGGATTAATGGTGGTGGTTTGGGTATTGTTAATGCGTAAGATGGGCGGTGGTGCTGGCGGAAGCGGCGGCGGTCCTGGTGGCATTTTCAATGTAGGTAAATCTAAAGCGACATTATTTGAAAAAGGAGGCACGAAAGTAAATATTACTTTCGCAGATGTTGCTGGTTTGGAAGAAGCTAAGGAAGAAGTAATGGAAATTGTTGACTTCTTAAAGCAACCCAAAAAATATACTGCATTGGGTGGTAAAATACCTAAGGGTGCATTGTTAATAGGCCCTCCAGGTACAGGTAAAACATTACTAGCAAAAGCAATGGCCGGTGAAGCGCAAGTGCCATTCTTTAGCTTAAGTGGTTCTGACTTTGTAGAGATGTTTGTGGGTGTTGGTGCAAGTCGTGTGCGTGATTTATTCAAACAAGCGCGTGAAAAAGCGCCGTGTATTATATTTATTGATGAAATAGATGCTATTGGTCGTGCTCGTGGTAAAAATGCCATGATGAGCAATGACGAGCGTGAAAATACATTAAACCAATTGTTGGTGGAGATGGATGGTTTTGGTGGAGACACCGGCATTATTATATTAGCGGCTACCAACCGTCCTGATGTATTGGATGCTGCGTTATTACGTCCAGGCCGTTTTGACCGTCAAATATCAATTGACCGTCCCGATGTTAAGGGGCGTGAAGAAATATTTAAAGTGCATTTAGGCCCTATTAAAGTTTCTGAAAGTTTAGACGTGCATAAATTAGCCGAACAAACTCCAGGGTTTGCAGGTGCTGATATTGCAAACGTTTGTAACGAAGCTGCTTTAATTGCTGCACGTAAAGGAAAGACAGGGGTTGAGATGATTGACTTCCAAGATGCCATTGACAGAGTGATTGGTGGACTAGAGAAAAAGAATAAAATTATTTCAAAGGAAGAAAAAGAAGTAATTGCTTATCATGAAGCTGGTCACGCAATTTGCGGTTGGTTCCTAGAACATGCGTATCCTTTATTGAAAGTTACCATTGTGCCACGTGGCACTGCTGCATTAGGTTATGCGCAATACACGCCTAAGGAGCAATACTTATATACCATTGAACAGTTAACCGATCAAATGTGTATGACATTAGGTGGTCGTGCTGCAGAACAAATTTTCTTTGGTCGTATTTCAACTGGTGCTTCTAACGATTTACAACAAATCACCAAAATGGCTTACTCAATGGTAACCACTTATGGTATGAATGATAAAATTGGTAACGTAAGTTTTTACGATCCTTCTCAAGAAAACACTTTCCAAAAACCTTTTAGTGAGGAGACTGGAAAAATTATTGATGAAGAAGTGCGTAAAATGATTGATGCTGCTTACCACAGAACATTGGATTTATTAACAACTAAAAAAGAGCAAGTGGAAACATTAGCGAAAGCTTTGTTGTCTAGAGAAGTTTTACATAAATCAGATGTAGAAGAATTAATAGGCGATCGTCCATTTGAAGAGAAGAAAATATTAGACGAAACCCCTACTACCACTGAATTAGATGGTAACGAGCAATTTGCTCCTGCAGCAACAACAGTTGTTAACGCAAATGATACTGTTGTTGATGCAAATGATGTAGCAGAAAAACCTAATGAAGCTTAAGCATTGAAACTTTGAAAATGGAATCAGCAGGCGCTAGAAACAAAATATTACAAAAGATAAAACAGGCACTAAAGTCACCGGTGCCTGTTCCTTTTCCTGATCAGGTAGCGGATACCCCTATTTTTATTCCCACTAATCACGAATTAACTATCGATTTTGCCGAAAAATTTACAGAACTTCTTGGCAAATTTGTTTACTGTGCCGACGAAGCAGAATTGGTAAGTCAGTTAAATGGTTTAATTAAGGCACATAAATGGGAAAAAATTTATTCTCGTGAAACAGGTTGGTTAGACGACATGTCCGAATACCATTTCGACCCCGTAACCACCGACGACTTAGCAGGCTGTGATGCTGCAATTACATTATGTGATCATTTGGTAGCCAGGACTGGCACTATTGTATTGAGTAGCCAACAATTAAGTGGACGCACTACTAGCGTTTACGCACCAATACATATTTGTGTTGCTTATACTCATCAATTAGTGTTTGATATTAGTGACAGCCTTGCTTTATTTAAGAAAGAGTCCGAATTCATGCCTAGTATGATAACGTATGCTACAGGCCCTAGTCGTACTGCTGATATTGAAAAAACTTTAGTAGTCGGCATTCATGGTCCTAAAGAAGTTTACTGTTTTTTAGTAGATAAGTTAACCGATTAGTACCTTTATAAAAACCACCTCCTAATGGAACTTGTTCCTGGCAAAAAAATATATTTTTTATCTGACTTTCATTTGGGAGCTCCGAATGAAATAGCAAGTAGAAAGCGAGAGGACCGGTTGGTACGCTTTTTAAACCATGCCAAGCAGGATGCGGCAGCGTTTTTTATTGTGGGGGATATATTTGACTTTTGGTTTGAATATAAAACGGTTGTTCCAAAGGGTTTTGTGAGGCTATTAGGATGTTTAGCTCAAATCTCAGACGCAGGCATCCCCATTCATATTTTTACAGGTAATCATGACTTGTGGATGCACGATTATTTGACCAAAGAATTAAATGCGAAAGTATATTTTGAACCAAAACAATTCCAATTTGGTGGCAAACAATTTTTAATAGGACATGGTGACGGCTTAGGCCCTGGGGATGATGGCTATAAACGCCTTAAAAAAATATTTACAAATCCAGTTTGTCAATGGCTATTCCGTCAGTTGCACCCCGATATGGGCATTCGTTTAGCAAATTACTTTAGTGCAAAAAGCAGGGCTAAAACAGGAACGGCTGACGAGCAATTTTTAGGAGAAGATAAAGAATGGTTAATAATTTATTGTAAAGAGAAAGCAAAGGCGATGGATGTTGATTTTTTTATATTCGGTCACCGTCATTTTGCAATTGATTTTAAAATTAACGATCGCTCAAAGTATATTAACTTAGGCGACTGGATACGATTAAATACATATGGTGTTTTTGATGGAACAAATATGGAGCTAAAAGAATGGAAAGACTAGTGCAAAATTTATTCATTTCATAATATTTTCTTTATGAACCTCGATCAACAAATATTAAACAACTCGCTAAGGAGTTACCTTGTTGTTTTGGGTGTTTTCCTAATTACTTTTCTTTTAAAAAGAGTTATTTCTCGTTTTTTTGCCAGTTTAATATATACCTGGATTGACAAAAAAAATCATGCTGAATTAAGAAAAAGTCATGTAATTCGCTTGGTGGTACCAATTGAACAATTTTTACTTTTCTTGGTAACAATTGTTGCTTTATATGAATTACATTTTCCAAAAGCCTGGGATTTGCACTTGTTCAAAATTACCATACAGCAAGCGATTGAATCGACTGTAAAAATGTTTTTTATAATTTTATTTGTTCGTGTTTGTTTAAGAACCTTAGAATTTATTGCAAAAGTATTGGAGCAAAAAGCAAAGCTAACCAAGGATCAGTCCGACGACCAGTTGGTATTATTTTTCAGAGATTTTTTCAAAGTAATATTCTATATCATTGGCTTTTTGTTAATACTTCATTATGTATTTAATGAGGATATAGGGAATTTGGTTACTAGTTTAAGTTTAGTAGGAGCTGCTGTGGCATTGTCTTTGCGAGAAAGTCTTGAAAATATTATAGCTTCTTTTATTATTTTCTTTGACAAGCCTTTTACTGTTGGCGACATTGTAAAAGTGAATAATTTTACCGGCACCATAGAAAAAATAGGCTTGCGTAGTACACGTATTCGAACGCAAGAAAAAACCTACATATCTGTTCCTAACAAACAAATGGTTGACAATATTATTGACAATATAAGTTTAAGAACAGAACGTAAAATTGAAATGGATTTGCAGCTTAGTATTAATTCCTCGGCAGAGTCGTTAGAAATGTTTACGCAATTTTTAAAAGAAACTATTGCAAAAAATTCGGCCATAATAAACTCATCGGTATATGTAGCAGAATCCGGAAAGCAATTTCACACGATTCATGTTGAATGCTTTGTTTCAATTAATTATGATATTGAAAGTTTTAATACAACTAGACAAGCATTAAATTTAGCTGCAATTGAGTTTGCAAATACGCATCAAATTAAATTTGCCGAAAAAGGCTAACCTGCTACAAACTAGCTTTTAGATTTACTAAAAAGTTCTTGATATTATTCAAGCTATCAATTAGGGCGATATCCTTGTTTGCTTTTTCCTTGTTATTTTTTAAATATGTTTTAGCACCTTCAATAGAATATTTCTTCTCTCTTAATAAATAATAAATTTGTTTTAAGAACTCTATATCCTGCGCACGAAATAACCTATCTCCTTTCCTTGTTTTTCTAGGTTGTAATTGCTTGAATTCTTTTTCCCAATAACGAATCAAGGAAGTATTGGCGTTAAACCAAACTGCAACTTCTCCAATTGGGTAGTATAATTTCTTGCTTAATACTTCTGCAGTCGGTACGCGTAATTTTTCCATTTCTCCATCCATGGAAGCGAAAGATTTTCGGCCTCTTTTGTGAGAAATAGTATCCCTACCAAAGTGCATAGGTGCTCTTGATACTGTTGGCATCTCAGCTGGCTCCGATTCCTTTACTTCTTGTACAATTGGCTTAGGGGTTGGTTTGTAGGCAACCGACTTCACCTGCTTAGTTCTTTTTATATGAACTGGCTCGGAGGGTGAACCACCAAATAAGTCTAATTGCTGCAATTGTTCTGCCATGTGACAAAGTTAAGGGACTATTAAGTTGAACTAGCCCTTCTAAATGATTGGTGGATAAATTGTTAAGTAAACCGTATTTTTGGCTATGCGATTATTTATACTTACTGATACCAAACTCGCCGTTTCTAAAGCTATTTTGTTTCAAAAAGTCATTGATATTATTGACGCAGGTACTAATGCCGCTCATTTACAGTTTTATATTGTAAGCAATCATTTCCCTATTCATTTTAAGGAATTATTCTTAAGAAGTCACCAAGTTACTTTACTTAATCAACTACAAGCGGAGCAACTTATTGGAGAAGTAACCAATGCCAGCATACTACATTTTGGTTCCGAATTAAAAGGCAGCGCTCAATTTCCCCATTATTTTATTCCTTTTACTCACCCCGGTTTAGCTACTGATTTTTCCTTTTTAAAACGTATTTCGCACCAGTTTACTTTTAAAGCGTACCTAAAAAAAGCCACGAGTGTTTTTTGTTTAAATGATTGGGCATTTAATAGTTTGCAATTTTTTTATAAGCAATATGCATCCCTTTTCCAACCTGCTTTTTTGCAGCCCTCAGCACTACCTACTTTTGAATGGACACAATTATCTGAGGTGAAAAATGAATTAACCGGTGGCAATAATTATTTTTTAGCATTCGTTCCTATTGATCATTTTGTACATACGCTTAAAGAATTCTCAATATTCAAAAAATGGCAGCAAACGTCCATGTCTATTGTTTTTGTTTTTGACAATGAAACCAAAATGCAAGAAGCTGTTACTTTATTAAAAGGCTATAAGTATAAGGATGCTGTGGTGTTGAAAAATAGCGCTGAATTATCGCAATCTTGGATTGCTGCAACCTATGCAATGCTTTTTGATGGTGTTGATTTTGATAAAACAGTTATAATGGAATGGGGTATATTTTATGAAATTCCTTTACTCTTTAATTTTATTAAATCACAGCCTGATTCATGGAGCAAAGCTGGGTCGGTATTTTCATTTTCTGAACAATCAGCACTTGCTGGCCATTTTAAATTATATTATAAGGACGAAGTTTACCGACAAGCAAGAGCTAGAATGGGAAAGGAATGGCTTCAATTGCTTTTAAGCGATCGGTTGCAAAAAGGCTTGCCAAATTTAATCAATGAACTAAAAGGGTAACAGCTAGCTTATATAATAAATTGCGTATTTTCGCTTTAATTAAATACTGATATGCACCAATCAACAATAACAGTTCAAGTTGAACTTGATGATCAAAAAATCCCACAAACAATGAAGTGGTCTGCTTCGGACAGCACTGCTACCGAAGCACAGGATGCACGTGCCATGATGCTTACTTTTTGGGATCCTACCGACAAAACCGCTTTACGTATCGACTTATGGACTAAGGACATGATGGTCGATGAAATGGCTGATTTCTTCTACCAAAATTTAATGGGCATGGGGGATACTTATTTAAGAGCCACCCAGGACAAGGCCATTGGAGACAGTTTTAAAGAATTTGCGAAGGAATTTTATAAAAAGTTTAAGGCGAGTCAATTAACACAAGGACCTAAATAATTATTTAAAAAAGTAATATTAAAAAATATTTTATGAGTTTAGAAGAAAAAGTAATGTCTCTTATGAAGGAGGCGATGAAAAGTAAAGACGAAGTAACACTTAGAAGCGTTAGAGCCATTAAAGCTGAAATTATTAAAGCTAAAACTGACCCTGGTGCAAATGGTGTAATTACAGAAGAAACTGAAATGAAACTTTTACAAAAATTGGTAAAGTCACGCAAGGATTCTTTATTGATTTATGAACAACAAAATAGGCCTGATTTAGCTACTAAAGAAGCTGAGGAAATTAACGTTATTGAAAAATTCTTGCCTGCTCAAATGAGTGAAGCCGATGTAAAAGCCGCTGTGGAGGCAATTATTACAGCGGTTGGTGCAGCAGGCCCTCAGGACTTAGGTAAAGTTATGGGACTAGCCACTAAGCAATTAGCTGGCCAAGCAGATGGCAAGGTAATTTCTGCCATCGCGAAATCATTACTAACTGCTTAATATATGTGGTTAGACCTTTTCGCCGGCACTGTTTTGGTAATTGCCATTTTACAAGGCTATAAAAATGGGTTTATTAAAGCGCTCATTTCTTTTTTCTCCTTATTTATTGGGTTACTCCTTGCTTTTCAATTTGCGGGATGGGTAGCAGGCCAACTAAAGGAGCATACCAAAATAAATTCGCAGCTACTGCCCTTCATTTCATTTTTAATCGTACTCATTTTGGTATTAATACTACTACGTTGGGTAACTAGGCTTTTGCAACAAACGGCCGAATGGTTAATGCTTGGTTGGTTGAATAAAATACTAGGTATTGTATTATACAGCTTAATTTATTTTACCATTTTAAGTGCTTTGGTTTATTTCTTTCAACTATTAGGAGTCCTAGAGTCGGGTAAAATGAAAGCAACTTATAGTTATGAATACCTTCACCAATGGTGGCCTTATTGTTTAGAAAAGTTGTCTATTTGGGTTCCTTCTATTAAGCAATCCATAGCAAATTTTTCAAAACGGCTGTTGTAGCGGGTACCATTTTACGCTTAATTAACTATCTTTATCGGTAAAGGTATACATGCTGTACCTGACCATTAAATGCTACCCTAGGGTACAACTTTTAATTACTTATGGAATACGAAATAAAAAAGGACGGGAAGTTTGAATATGTGGAAGTAGGAGAGGGGGAACCCTTAATGCTTTTGCATGGTTTATTCGGCGCGCTAAGTAACTTTTCGGACCTTATTGAAAACTTTAGGGGTTCCTATAAAGTAATTGTGCCCTTATTGCCTTTATTCGAATTAGACTTATTACATACAAGCGTTTCGGGCTTAGCTAAACATGTTACAGCATTTATTGACCATAAAGGGTATGATAATATTCATTTATTAGGCAATTCTTTAGGGGGACACGTTGGGCTGGTTTATATATTAAAGCACCCTGAAAAAATAAAATCATTAACGCTAACTGGAAGTAGTGGACTGTTCGAGAACGCAATGGGGGACAGCTACCCAAAAAGAGGAGACAGGGAATATATCAAAAATAAAACAGCACTTACTTTTTACGACCCGGCAATGGCTACGGATGAATTAGTGGACGAAGTTTTTGAAATCACTAAAAATAGAATCAAGGTTATAAAGATTATTGCATTAGCAAAAAGCGCTATTAGAAATAATTTAGGAGAGGAATTGAACCAAATTAAAATTCCTACACTACTTATTTGGGGCAAGAACGACACCGTTACGCCACCATTTGTAGCCGAAGAATTTAATAAACTTATTCCTAATAGTGAATTGCACTTCATTGACAAATGTGGGCATGCTCCTATGATGGAACAGCCAGCAGCATTTAATAGTATACTTTCTGCTTTCTTGACCTCCTTGCCCAAATAAAACTACCTATTATGTTAGCTTCAACAATTGCTATTAAAGGTTTTCCCATGCTTCATCTTGAAGATAAGGCAGCCTTTGTGTTGCAATGCATGGAGGACTTTGAAGTGCAACATTTACCCATTATCAAAGATGATTATTTTATAGGGTTAGTTAACAAGTCGGACGTTTTAGATATTGACGCGAATGACTCAATAGCGAAAATCGCGGACCAGTTTGAAAGAATTGGTATTGCTGGTAAAGCACATTTTTTAACTGCTTTAGATTTGTATGCAAAACACCACCTTAGTTTATTGCCCGTTTTAAATGAACAACAAGAATGTGTTGGCGTAATTCCTCAGAAAAACTTAAATGAATTATTGGCTCAATTTTTAGGTGTCGCACAACTTGGTGCTATATTGGTTTTATCTATTTTACCTTATCAATATTCATTAGCTGAAATGAGTCGATTAGTTGAAACTAACAATGCGCAAATTTTACAACTGAATACGCATTTTGAAGAAGCAACGGGATCCTTGATCATTACACTTAAAATAAATAAAGAAGAGGCAACGGCTATTATTGCTACATTCCAGCGGTATAATTATCAGGTGTTGCACTATTTTGGGAACGCTACTGTGCACAATGATATTGAAGAACATTATCATCATTTAATGAATTACCTAGATGTTTAACAAATTGTTGCTTAGGCTAGTTTTTACTTTGTCTTTTTTTATAATTAGTTTTATTAGTAAGGCGCAAGTAAAAATTGGAACCATAAGCTTAGAGGGTAATAATAAAACCAAATCTTACATTCTTTTTCGGGAACTACCTTATCATGTAGGAGATGTAATTGCATTAGATTCTTTAGCCAAACTTGATACACTCGCTCAGCAACAACTGTTTAATACTTCTTTGTTTTTAGACGTCGCGGTAGTGTCTAATTTAGTAGATAGTCAAACAGTGAGTATACATATTAAAGTAAAAGAGCGTTGGTATTTTTTCCCAATTCCCTATTTCAGATGGGTAGATAGAAGTTTTAGTGAGTGGTGGAACGTATACAATCACAGTTTAGACAGGGTAAATTATGGAATTAATTTAAGGCAAGCCAATGCAACAGGGAACAATGATAAATTAACTGTAGGTTTAATTACAGGTTACACACACCAAGCAGTTGTTAAATATCAATTTCCTTACATTGACAATAAGTTGAAGTATGGTTTAGGCATTGGCTGGTTAAATTTCACGCAAAAAGAAGTAAATACAGCAACTATAAATGACAAACAATTATTTCTCAAAACGCCCGATGTGAATCAAAAAGGCTACAGAGGGAGTGTTTCTATTTTGTATCGTCCTAATTTATTTGAAAGACACACTGTTCAATTGGGCTTTGGTAATAACCAGGTTTCAGATACCGTATTTCTTTCACGACCTAATTACTTACCTAACCATAAAAAAGATTTTTCTTATTTTGATTTAACTGCCACATTTTCGAAAGTGAAATTTAATTATAATGCATACCCTACCAAGGGAACTAGCACCGAATTTGCGGCTTACCAACGTTTTTCAACTGCGAGTAATTTTACTTCATTGCAGTTTCGAAAAGTATATGCACATCCATTTTCAAAAGCCAACTTCCTATTAGTAGAATCTAATTCTGTAGTTAAGTTCATGCCCAATATGAATTACTTAGACGGTAAACTTGTAGGCTATGGAAATATGCAATTAAGTGGTTTAGAGTATTATGTGGTGGATGGAAATGCAGCTAGTATTTTAAAAGCACAATGGCACCATTCTTTGGGCAGCATCACAGTTAAAAATTTCCTTACCGATAAATTTTTACCTTCCGTAAAATATCAGTTTTGGCTTAAAGTTTTCTCTCATTTAGGTTATGTTTACAGTGATCAGCCAAGAAATACCAATAAGCTTTCTAATACACTTTTAAGAACTGCAGGTATAGGGATGGATATTATTAGTATATACGATTTTGTGTTAAAAATTGACTACAGTGTGAATCAGTTGGGGGACAAAGGGGTATATTTGCACGGAGGGATTAATTTTTAAATATAGGAATGAAAGTAGCGATTTATAGTAGAGGGGTTGATATTGACCAAGAACAATCATTGAATGCATTGTTATTGGAGTTAAGTCGCTATGATATTACCATTTATGTTTATGGCGAACTAGTCAATAATTTTAATTTAGTTGCGTTGCCAGGGAAAAAGCCCTTAATTCCTTTTGCTAGTTCTTCCGACCTGCACAATACTATTGACTGTTTAATTAGCTTGGGAGGTGATGGTACGGTACTTGATGCGATTACTTTAGTAGGGGATACTACCATTCCAATATTGGGTATTAATTATGGCCGTTTAGGGTTCTTGGCAACTATTTCTAAGGATGAATTAAGTTTAATGGTTGACGCTTTAGTGAACAGAACCTATGTAATTGAAAAAAGAACATTAATGCACCTTGATGCTAATATGCCCATTTTTGGAGCAGCACCTTTTGCATTAAATGAATTTGCTATTCATAAAAGAGACACTTCTCCAATGATAAAAATTCATACCTATTTAAATGGTGAATTTTTAAACTCCTATTGGGCGGATGGCCTTATAGTGTCTACTCCTACGGGATCTACTGGTTATAATATGAGCTGTAATGGACCCATTTTATTTCCTGATTCAGCAAGTTTTGTGATTACGCCCGTGGCACCACATAATTTAAATGTAAGGTCTATTGTTGTGCCCGATACTTCGGTAATTTCATTTGAAATAGAAGGAAGAACCGATGCATTAATTTGTGCTTTAGATGCTAGAAAGGAAATTGTACCAAAGACAATTGAACTAGCGGTAAAAAAAGAAAACTTTTTAATTCATTTTATACGATTGAATGAAAACAGTTATTTATCTACATTAAGAACAAAGCTCACTTGGGGTTTAGATAAAAGAAATTAACCCATGCGTACCCAACAATTTTTAGTAATATTATTTTTAGGTATCTCTCAAATTGGATTTGCACAGCATTTGCAATTGAGAGAAGTTAAGGGTGAAATTGGTTTGATGGGAGGGCTTGCTTCTTATAATGGCGACATTTCACCTCAAATTCAATTTATTAGCAACAATTTTGGCGCTTTTTATAAAAAGCAACTAAATGACTACGTGGGGATTAGGGTTAATTATGAGTACTTAAGTTTAGTTGGGAATGATTTACAATCGCCCATTTCAAGTTATGAGTTCAAAAGAGGCTTGTCCTTTTTTCGTAAGTTCCATGATATAAGCCTTATGGGGGAGTTTCACTTTTTTAGGTTTATTACTGGTAATAAAAGGTTCAGGTTTACCCCGTACCTTGGTTTTGGTATTGGTACTTTATTGCCTTTAACCGATAACGAAACACCTATATTAAAAGACACGGTTGGCAAAAGAATAATTACCATGCCTATTAATTTAGGGTTCAAATACAATGTAACTGGTCCTTGGAACATTTTTGCTGAAGCAACTTACCGGTTTACTAGTTCAGATAAGTTAGATTATTTTGCAGATGAGGACACTTATACTACTCTTTTCCCTGTTGTTACTAACTACCAAGCGAGTACCTCAGGCAAAGACCAATATTTTGGGTTAAAAATGGGGGTTTCGTATAACTTATTGAAAGTGCATGGGCCAGATCGCATGAAAAAGGGGAACAAAGCATTTTACCAAGCAAATAAGGGCGGAGACAAAAAAAGCCTTTTTGGCCTGTTTAAACGTAAATAACCTCCTTATTTTCGTACTTTTACATTATGGAAAACTTGGATTTGAATCGACTGCCTAAACATATTGCGATTATCATGGATGGTAATGGTCGTTGGGCACAAGAAAAAGGCCAAGACAGGCTATATGGTCATTATCATGGGGTTATTAGTGTACGAAAGGTAGTGGAAGCTGCCACTGAAATTGGCATTGAATACCTTACCCTGTATGCATTTAGCACCGAAAATTGGGACAGGCCTGAAGCGGAAGTGACTGGATTAATGGTACTTTTCGTGGATACAATTGCGAAAGAGGTGCCCGATTTACACAAAAACAATATCAAATTACGTTTTATAGGCGATTTGGACATGCTGCCCCAAGCCGCGAAAAACGCATTAGCTGATGCTACTGAGCAAACGGCAAATAATACAGGTTTAACACTCATTATTGCACTAAGCTACAGCAGCCGTTGGGAGATAGTACAAGCCTCCCAAAAACTAGCATTAGCAGTACAAAATGGAACCTTGCAGCCAGCTCATATAACCGAAGCGGTTTTTGCTGCAGCCCTTACTACTAGTGATTTTCCTGACCCAGCACTCATGATCAGGACTAGTGGAGAACACCGTATAAGCAACTTTCTATTATATCAAATGGCCTATGCCGAACTGTATTTTACAGACACGCGCTGGCCTGACTTTCGCAAAGAACACTTAGTGAATGCATTATTGGATTATCAATCAAGGGAAAGAAGATTTGGCAAGACAAGCGCTCAGGTCCAAACGAATGATTGATTAAAATAATATGTTTATTTTGTCTTTTTAACAAAGACTTTGAAATATTACGAGTAATTTGCGACACTTTTAATTCATAAATGTTAGTACACAAGCAGATGCAGAAATTCCTCCTTTTTTTTATTGGCACATTATCGGCTCTTTTTTTAACGCAAACGTCCTTTGCGCAGGAAGTTCCTGTGAAAGATTCTATAGGTCAAATTAATGTAAAATTAATTGGCATTTTCTCCCAAAAAACGCCAGCTAAGTATAAGATCAGAGATATCAAAGTAATCGGAAATCAATTCTTCGACGAAAACTTATTATTGTCCCTTTCTGCCTTAAATATTGGGGATGAAGTAAATATTCCAGGGGGTGATAATTTTGCTAAAGCCATTCACAAATTAATGGATCAGAACTATTTCAGTGATGTAAGTGTGTATTTGACTGATTTAAAAGGCAATGAAATTGATGTTGAAATTAATGTAGTGGAACGACCTCGATTATCGAAGTTTACTTTTACAGGTACCAAAAAATCAGAGAATGAAGAATTGTCTGGTAAAACTGGATTATTGCCTAATAGGGTTATTACTGACAACATGAAAATTACAGCAGTAGAAGGGATTAAAAAATTCTTCGCTGAAAAAGGATTTCAGGACGCAAAAGTGTCTATTAAAGAAACCAAAGACGCAAGCAAAAAAAATAATGTGGCCTTAAATTTTATTGTTGACAAAGGGCCTAAAGTGCGTATCAATAATATTAATTTCGGGGGCAATGCAATAGAGGAAGGAAAGCTTAAAAAGAGCCTTAAGGAAATTCATGAAAAATCGAGATTGACTTTATTTCCTAATATTGATAAGCCTGTCATTGTTAAAACAACGCCCTATACTTTTGAACAGTATATGAAAGAGAAAGGTTATTTGACTTTCACTAAAACAAGAAAAGTTTTGAATCCTTATGCACGTATTGGTTTCTCCTCTTCTAAATTCAAGGACAGTAAATACGATGATAGCAAGGAAAATTTATTGAATTATTATAACTCACTTGGTTATAGGGACGCGGTTATTGAAAAAGATACTGTTTATCATAATGCTATGGGCAATTTGAATATTGACATGCAAATGAAAGAAGGTCGCAGGTATTACTTTGGAAATATTACTTGGAGAGGTAATACAAAGTATCCTGATTCCTTATTAACTGCCATTTTAAATATTAAGAAAGGCGAGATTTATAATCGTGAAATTTTATATAATAAATTAGGTAAGACACAAACAGCAGAAGGAGGAGACATTAGTGGTTTATACCAAGACGATGGCTATTTGTTTTTTGCAGTTGACCCAATTGAAACGGCCGTTTATAACGACACCATCGATTATGAAATTAGGTTACGTGAAGGTCCTCAAGCAACTATCAAAACAATTAGAATTGCAGGAAACGAAAAAACCAAGGATTTTGTAATTCGTCGTGAAGTGAGAACTATTCCTGGAGATAAGTTTAGTCGTAGTTTATTAATACGTTCTCAACGTGAAATTTCGCAGTTGAATTATTTCGATCAAGAAAAAATACAAATAAATCCAATTCCGAATCCAGAAGACGGAACAGTAGATATTAATTACGGTGTTGAAGAAAAATCGAGTGACCAGTTAGAATTAAGTGCAGGTTGGGGCGGTTATATTGGACTTACAGGAACCCTTGGTGTAACATTCAATAACTTTTCTTCTAAGAATATATTTAAGAAGTCAGCTTGGGATCCATTGCCAATGGGTGATGGCCAAAAATTAAGTATTAGGGTACAGAGTAATGGCAAGGCCTTTAGGTCAACAAATTTCTCTTTTACAGAACCTTGGTTTGGAGGTATTAAAAGAAACTCCTTAACGGTAAGCGTTTATAATACAAAGTATGGTCAAACCTACGATTTAACAACTGGTATGTATGACCCTAATGCTGCCGATTCAAGATACATTTCAACAACTGGTGGTACCATTTCATTTGGTCGCCAATTGGCTTGGCCGGATGACTATTTTTCTTTGAACATTGGTTTAAACTATACAAGGTATACGTTAAAGAATTATGCAATTGACCCTTACAACCTTCCTAACTTGGATAATGGGGTTGTAAATAACGTGAACCTTAGAATTGGCTTACAAAGAACTTCTGTAGACCAGCCATTATTTCCAAGAACAGGTTCGACCTTTTTATTCAGTGGTCAATTAACACCACCTTTTTCTTTAATAGATCCTTCTTTTTCTAAAAAATCAAATCCTTATGAATTACTTGAATATCATAAGTGGAGATTAAATGGAGAATGGTTTGTTCCATTAGGTAAGCCTGCTGGAGAAGACCATAATAAACAATTCGTTTTACGTTTTGCTGCAAAATTTGGATTCTTAGGAAAGTATAATCCCGATTTAGAAGTATCTCCTTTTGAAAGGTTCCAATTAGGGGATGCCGGATTAAGTAACCAGTTCGCATTATTAGGATATGATATTATTGCACAACGTGGATATCCTGTATATGAAAGTTCGAATCCTAAAATAAATCCTGACCAACAGTCATCAAGACAAAAGTTTTCTATTTTTAATAAATATGCAGTGGAGCTTCGCTATCCATTAAGTTTGGCAGCAAGTAGCACAATTTATGCGTTAGGCTTCTTTGAAGCGGCAAATGGTTGGTATAGTATGAAGGAATATAACCCATTTAATTTACGTCGTTCGGTAGGAGTTGGTATGCGTTTTTACTTACCTATGTTTGGTTTATTAGGATTCGATTATGGAATTGGACTTGACAGATTAAATGGAACAAATGCATTAAAAGATGCTGGCAGGTTTACGTTTATGTTAGGTTTTGAACCAGAATAAAAGAATGACTTATTTTATAAAAAAATAACGAATATGTGTAACAAGAAAAATATTTTAGTCCTAGCGATTGCGTTGCTTTCGTTTTTTGGCACACAAGCCCAAAGTAAATATGCTGTTATAAACACAAAGTATATTTTAGATAAAATTCCGGAATATAAAGAAGCAGATAAAAAGTTAAAAGTATTAGGGGATACCTGGCAGCAAGAAATTGATGATAAGCAGATGGTATTAGATAAGATGTATAAAAACTATGAAGCGGAACAGTTTATGCTGTCCGAAGACCTTAGGAAAAAGCGTGAGGATGAGTTATTTATGAAAGAAAAAGAACTTAGAGATTTACAAAAAAAGCGCTTTGGCTATGAGGGTGACTTGTTTAAGGAAAGACAAAAATTAGTTAAACCTATTCAAGATAAAGTATACAATGCGGTTCAAAAAATGGCAGTTGCCCGTTCTTATGACTTCATTTTGGATAAAAGTGAAGGAATAACCATTATATTTGCTGACCCGAAACTGGATAAAAGCGACGATATTTTAAAAGAATTAGGGGTTAATAATTAAACAAACAAACAAACAATAGACAATGAAGAAAGTTTTATTTGCAGCCATTTTGTTAATGGCAGTTTCTTTTACAAACAGTGCTTCTGCACAAACTAAGATTGGTTATTTCGATGACCAAAGCGTTATTGCTTTATTCCCTGGTATCCAAGAGAAATTAGATACTATATTAAATTCTTTCGCTAAGGATACTTTGCAAGACGAGTATAACTACACTTTAAAGAGTTACCAAGTTAAGGACAGTATTTACAAAAAAGATTCAGTTGATTTATCTAAGCGCCCTAAGGCATTAGAAATGGCTACTACTGAATTAAATCAATTAAAGTACAAATTAATTAACTGGCAACAGTACCAACAAGAAGCAATGCAACAAAAACAAGAAACTGTTTTATTGCCTTACAGACAAAAAATTGCACAAGCTTTGAATGAAGTAGTTGCAGAGCAGAAATATAATTTGGTTTTAAAAGCAGATGCTTTATCACCTTATGCACAACCATCTATCGCGGACAATTTAACAATCCGTGTTGCAATGAAATTGAAATTAGCTTTGCCTAAAGAGGTGGAAGATGCTTTCAAAGCTGCAACTGGCGGCGCTCCTGCTAAAACAGCAGCTCCTGCTAAAAAAGGATAATATTTATAAAATATATTTTACTAAGAACCTCGTTGTTATGCAACGAGGTTCTTAGTTTTACAGCACGAACCATAAAATAAAATACATGTCTGCTCCAATTGGCGTTTTTGATAGTGGTTATGGCGGCTTAACCATTTTAAAGGAATTGAAAAAACAATTGCCTCAATACGATTATATTTATTTGGGAGACAACGCGCGTGCGCCTTATGGAACGAGGTCGTTTGAAACAGTATATGAATATACATTGGAGGCAGTAAAATGGTTTTTTGACCAAGGTTGCTCCTTGGTTATTTTAGCATGTAATACCGCTTCGGCTAAAGCATTAAGAAATATTCAGCAGAAAGATTTAGCTCAACTGGGTACTGATAAAAGGGTACTTGGTGTAATTCGTCCAACCACGGAAGTGCTTGGCAATTTCTCGGTTTCCAAAAAGGTAGGTATTATGGGTACTGCTGGTACCGTACACAGCGATAGTTATCCGATAGAATTGGCAAAATTTTTCCCTTCTTTACAGGTTTACCAACAAGCTTGCCCAATGTGGGTTCCGCTAATTGAAAATGGTGAATACGATAAGCCAGGGGCCGACTATTTTGTCAAGGAGTACATTGACCAGCTTTTTAAACAATCTAAAGACATCGATACCATTTTACTTGCGTGTACTCATTATCCTTTAATGGCCGCTAAAATCAAGTCCTTTTTGCCCAATAACGTCAATTTAGTGACTCAGGGGCATATTGTCGCCCAAAGTTTGGCCCAATACCTTCAAAATCACCCCGAAATGGACCAAAAATGTAGCAAAACTGGGGCAATGGCTTTTTATACTACAGACAACGCTTTAGCCTTCGAAAAACAGGCAAGCAGCTTCTTTGGACAAAAAATTGAGGCAAATCACACAGATTTAGTTTAACAAATCAAAAAATACCCTACTTTTGCCAACCTTTCACAGGTAGTGGTATGGTGACTGCTATTGTACGTGGAAACAATATTAGAGAACTAAGTAAGTAAAACAAAAAAGATGAAAAGAACCTTCCAACCTCATAAGCGCCGTCGTAAATCAGTTCATGGTTTCCGTAAGCGTATGGAATCTGCTAATGGACGTAAAGTATTAGCTAGCCGCCGTAAGAAAGGACGCAAGAAACTAACTGTATCTAGTGAGAAAGGATTAAAGTAATTTAATCTGGGAGTAATCCCTTCGTAACTAATACAAATAAATTCAATAATTTTAAAGTCCTTCCCGAGTTTCGGGAGGGACTTTTTTCATTTTACCTTGTCAACCGATTTAGTTATTAATGCCTAAAATATTTACATACCAAAGAAAGGATAAATTAAAAAGTAGGAAGCAAACCCAAAACTTGTTTTCTAATGGGAAAGCTATTGGTGTTTTTCCCATTAAATTAATTTATACTATTGAGGATATTAATACAGAAGGCATAGTACAAGCAGGGGTGGGTGCACCCACTAGAACTTTCAGAAAAGCGGTTCAACGTAATCGTGTAAAGCGATTATTGAGAGAAGCATATCGTTTAGAAAAACCAACTTTTCTTGCTCAATGCTCATTGGAACATAAAAGACTTACTTTGTTTTTTTTATATGGTAACGCTGAAGTGTTGCCACAAGCCGAAATTCAAAATAAAGTGCGAAGTGCTTTAGCGCTGCTGGCTCAGAAATTAAATGCCAATTAATAAGGACGCATGAAAAGTATTAAAAAAATAGTAGCATTCCCTTTTCTTGTATTGATTCGTTTTTATCAGTATGTCCTTTCTCCTTGGTTAGGTGTTAGTAAATGCAGGTTTACCCCAAGCTGTTCGCATTATACTTCCGAAGCTATTGAAAAATATGGTCCCATTAAAGGCATTTACCTTGGCATTAAAAGGCTAAGCAGATGCAGGCCTGGTGGCGGACATGGCTACGATCCTGTTCCCTAATACTTTACTAGTAATTAAAAAAAATCCCGAAAGCTTTCACTTCCGGGATCAATATTCTTTCTTTTAGTTAGTTTTATTTTGCAGCAGCAAAACGATCGCTAATTACTGACCAATTTACTACATTCCAAAAAGCAGCTAAATAATCGGCTCTTCTGTTTTGGTATTTTAAGTAATAAGCATGTTCCCAAACGTCTGCGCCTAATAATGGAGTTCCTTTAACTTCAGCCACATCCATTAATGGGTTGTCTTGGTTTGGAGTAGAACTAATTTCTAATTTACCATCCTTAACTAATAGCCAAGCCCAACCACTACCAAAACGGGTCATGCCAGCTGTTGCAAATTTTTCCTTAAAAGCATCAAAGCTTCCAAAAGCGGAAGTAATCGCTTCTGCTAAAGCGCCTGTAGGTGTACCTCCAGCATTAGGTGCTAAGCTTGCCCAGAAAAAACTATGGTTCCAATGGCCACCGCCATTGTTTCTAACAGCAGGACTAATTGTTCCAGCAACGGCTACTAACTCTTCAATGCTTTTTCCTTCGTTCGCAGTTCCAGCAACAGCTTTGTTTAAGTTGTCAACATATGCTTGGTGATGCTTGCCATGATGTATTTGCATTGTCAAGGTATCAAAATGAGGTTCTAGTGCTTCGTGTGCATATGGTAATGCAGGTAATGTAAATGACATATTTTTTAATTTATTGTTTCTTGAATGAGTGACAAATTTACAATGCTTTCCCTGAATTAAACGAGGGCAAGCCATTTTTTCCTTATTTAGATAATAATAGTAAATAATAAACCTAACCCTCGTCTCACACTGCGCGTGCTCGAATGCTCGACTCGGATTAGGTTTATTATTTACTTAGTTTAATTCAACATAAAATACTGAAAGTGATCGGATAGAACTCCGATGCTGACTTGGCTTCGTGCCTGGAAGCAGAGGGGTTGCTATTCGATCACGCATCAAGATTTATTATTTACAATTAGTACCTAAAATAAATAATAGAATAGGTTAAGCGGTGGGGGCGGGGTAAGGAGAACTAACGTTTAGCTTTAAAGAATGCTTGCATTAGCGCGGCGCATTCTTCTTGTAGAATTCCTCCAATAAGTGTAGTAGCAGGATGGAATGGATTTTTTTCGGTTACGCGACGGTAACTATTTTTTGCATCTGCTGCTCCAAAAACAATATGACCAATTTTATTCCAGTACAATGCCCCAGCACACATTAGGCAAGGCTCCACCGTTACATATAAGGTGGCTTCGGTTAAATACTTTTCTTGCATGGCTTCGCAAGCACTTGTAATTGCTAATATTTCAGCATGCGCTGTTACATCTTTTAATAATTGAACTTGGTTATGCCCTTTCGCAATAATTTTATTGTGCATTACTACTACTGCGCCAACGGGTACCTCGTCCGCATCAAAGGCCCTCTGTGCTTGCACGAGGGCCTGACGCATAAAATGTTCATGATCGGGTAAAAGTCGCTCCATTATAATTTTCTGATACGAATATTTCTGTACCATACTGCATCACCATGGTCTTGTAAACTAATATGTCCTGAAAATATCTTTGCAAAATCGTTGCTATCATGAAATTTACTTTGTTTCACCAATGCCTTCCAGCTGTCATCACCTAAAGTTGTAGTAGCAGTCACAACGCCATTAAGCACCAATGTCAACTTCCCCTTTTCATTAGTAACTGTCGCTTTATTCCATTCTCCTACCGGTTTAGCAACTCCTTCTGGACCTGCAATTAAGTCATATAAATTACCCGCTCTGTGTTTGATAATTTTTCCATCGGGATGGCCATCGTTGTCTAGCACTTGCATTTCAGCACCGGTTGCCCAAACGTAATTGAATTTTGTTTTATCGTCTTGTACAAAAAAGATAATACCACTATTACCATTTTTAGCAATCTTCCATTCTAATTCTAATTGAAAATCATTATAGCTTTCGTCTGTAACAATATCACCTCTCCCTTCTTTTATAGTAGGGTCAAGGGTAATTGATCCGTCAACTACTTTCCAAGCAGCGCCCACCTTTTTTTCACCATAAGTGTGCCAGCCATTTGTGGTTTTACCATCTAATAATGGGGTCCATTTTTTTTGAGCAGTTACTTGTAGGCAAACAAAAAGCGTAAGTGCAGTTAGCATTTTATATTTCATGTAGTAATTTTTATCGTTTAGTAATGAATCATTATTTTTTCAAAAGTAAAATGTACTTCACCATTGCTTCTGCGTCTTCTTGTTTCAAGTTAGCGTGTGCTGTCATTGGGATAGCGCCCCAAACGCCACTTCCGCCTTTCATAATTTTTGAAGCTAATAATTCAATATTATCATCGTTATTTTCGTATTTAGCCGCTACATCTTTATATGATGGCCCGATATTCTTTTCACTCACTTTATGACAAGTTAAACAGTCACTTCCTGCAACTAGTGTCATGCCCTTTTGGTAATCTGGGTTATCCGATAATGAACTTGTAGAAGCTGTCGCAGTTTCTGTGCTTGTTTCTTTTTTTGTATCTCCACCACCGCAAGACATCATGAATACTGCAGCTGTCATTGTAAATAATACTTTACGCATTGTTATTTATTTTTAATTGTTATTTATATTCCTAATATTTTTTTATTAAAGGCTTCGTCCGAACCAGTACTTGCAAAATCGTCAAATGCTTTATCGGTTACGCTAATAATATTTTTTTGTAT
This sequence comes from Bacteroidota bacterium, assembly GCA_947458915.1. GTDB lineage: Bacteria > Bacteroidota > Bacteroidia > Chitinophagales > Chitinophagaceae > Sediminibacterium. The sequence goes on along the minus strand of CANHAE010000011.1, from coordinate 3,803 downwards.
AAATATAGCCCCTTCTGCAGCCCCTACTTCAGGATGCTTAATGGCGCATTCCCACTCCATTACAGCCCATCCCTTAAAGTCGTAGGTAGCTAGTTTGCTAAATATGCTTTTGAAATCTACTTGTCCATCTCCTAACGACCTAAACCTTCCAGCGCGGTCAATCCAATTTTGATATCCACCATAAACACCTTGCTTGGCGGAGGGATTAAATTCGGCATCTTTTACATGAAACATTTTAATACGCACATGAAACGCATCAATGAATCCTAAGTAATCCATGCATTGTAATACCAAATGGGATGGATCATATAATAAACAAGCACGTGGGTGTTGATTTACTTTATCTAAAAACATTTCATAAGAAACACCATCATGTAAATCTTCTCCTGGGTGTATTTCGTAACACAAGTCAACGCCTACTTCGTCAAAAGTGTTTAAAATAGGCATCCAGCGTTTTGCTAATTCAGTAAAACCTGTTTCTACTAATCCTGCCGGCCTTTGTGGCCAAGGGTAAACTGTATGCCATAACAAAGCGCCACTAAATGTTGCATGTGCGTTTAAGCCTAAATTTTGAGAAGCTTTTGCAGCATAATTTAATTGTTCCACTGCCCAAGCTGTTCTTGCTTTTGCATTACCATGCACTTCTTTTGGCGCAAACCCATCAAATTGTGCATCATAGGCAGGGTGCACTGCAATTAATTGTCCTTGTAAGTGAGTGGATAGTTCTGTTATTTCTAAACCCGCACTATTTACAATACCTTTTATTTCGTCTGCGTAAGTTTTACTTTCTGCTGCTTTTTTTAAATCGATACATCTTGCGTCCCAACTTGGAATTTGTACGCCTTTAAACCCTAATCCTGCAGCCCATTTGCAAATACCCTCCAAACTATTGAAAGGGGGTGCATCGCCCATGAATTGTGCTAAAAATATACCCGGTCCTTTAATTGTTGTCATATGAAAATCTTTAACTAGCTATTTAATGCGCTACATTATTATAAAACGTAAGGTGTCCATTTTTGGTCTGAGTGTGCCGAAGCTACGACATTGTCAATAAATGCCATACCTCTTAAGCCGTCTTCAACACCAGGGAAATCCAACATTTCAGGACTTGGCTCTGTGCCGTCTATTTTACAACCAAGTGTTAATGCAAAGTTGCGATAAATATTTGCAAAAGCTTCAAGATATCCTTCGGGGTGGCCTCCTGGAGTGCGACAGTTATGAGTTGTAAAGGAAGATAAATGTGCGCCATAGTTAGTGCCCGCCCTTAGTATTTGGGCTGGTTGATCAAGCCACCTTACCGTTAGAGTATTTGGTTCATGTTGGAACCATTCAATTCCTCCTAATTCTCCGTAAACCCTTATTTTTAGTGCATTTTCTTCACCTGCAGCAACCTGCGAAGCCATTAATACCCCTTTTGCGTCATTGTCAAATTTCAACATTACAGCTCCATCGTCATCCATTACTCGGCCTTCAACCAATGTATTTAATTCAGCACATACTGCTGTAATTTTTGATCCAGTAATATATTCTGCTAAGTGAGCTGCATGGGTTCCTATGTCGCCCATAACAGAACTTTTTCCTGATTTTTTCGGGTCGGTCCTCCAAGCTGCTTGTGCATTGCCTTCCCTTTCTGATAATTTACTTAACCAACCTTGCGGATATTCTACCCACACTTTTCGTATTTTTCCCAATTTACCTTCACGCACCATAGCTTTTGCCTGCTTCACCATTGGGTATCCGGAATAGGTATGTGTTAAACAAAGTATTAATCCAGTTTCGGCTACTTTTTGTTTTAATAATTTTGCTTCTTCTAACGAAAAAGTAATTGGCTTTTCAATTACAACATTAAAACCGTTTTCTAAGGCCATCATTGCTGGTGCAAAGTGTGCGAAATTTGGTGTCACAATTGTTACAAAATCGATACGCTTATCGGCTGGCAAAGCTGCTTCGGCTTTGATCATTTCTTCATATGTCAAGTAAGTCCTTTCCTTTGGAAGAAATAAGGCGGCGCCAGAAGCTACTGCTATTTCAGGATTGATACTTAAAGCGCCACAACTTAATTCAATGAGTCCATCCATGTTTGCAGCTAAACGGTGTATTGCACCAATAAAAGCATCTTTCCCGCCACCCACCATTCCCATGCGTAATTTTCTGTTCATTGTATATTTTTTAACTTCAAAAGATTCGTTAGCAATTTCCCCTTATTTTCTTGAAAAACATGCTTTTGAGTGTAAAATTATTTTAAAAAGTTGCAAATAAAATTTATATTTAGTTATCTAATTTAACTAACAATTGTTATGCCTGAAAACGTAAATAGACGAAAACTTATCAAACAAGTTTTAACAGGTTCTGCCGCACTTGTTGCAGGTATTTCAATTCCTAAAAATGTAATGGCAACAGCTAGCGAGAACGAACAGTTAGTTTCCCTAAAAGGGAAAATTAATCATTCAGCTTGCAGGTGGTGTTATAGCGACATTGCTATTGAGCCATTAGCAAAGTCCTTTAAAAATTTGGGCATGGTTGGCATGGACTTGGTAGGCCCCTCAGAATGGAAAGTGTTAAAGGATAACGGTTTAATTTCTACCATGTGTAATGGTGCAGAAATAAGTTTAACAGCAGGGTTTAACGATCCTCAATACCATAACACATTAATAAAGAATTATACCGACCATATTAATTACGTTGCAGACGCAGGGTATACAAATTTAATTTGTTTTTCTGGTAATAGGAAAGGGATGGATGACGAACAAGGTTTAAATAACTGCGTAACTGGTTTGAAAAAAATAATGGCGCATGCTGAAAAAAGGGGCGTTGTGATTCAAATGGAATTACTGAATTCAAAAGTGGATCATAAGGATTACATGTGTGATAAATCGAATTGGGGTGTAGAATTATGCAAGCGCTTAGGCTCGCCTAATTTTAAATTATTATACGATATCTACCATATGCAAATTGATGAAGGCGATGTAATTCATACTATTCAAAAGCATCATGCCTATTTTGGGCATTACCATACTGGTGGGGTGCCTGGAAGAAATGAAATTGACGAGCGTCAAGAATTATATTATCCAGCTATCATGCGCGCTATTGTTGCAACAGGCTTTACTGGTTATGTAGCACAAGAATTTATTCCTAGCGAAAAGGATGCAATTGCTTCATTAAAAAAGGCGATAACAATTTGCGATATTTAATTTTAATACAAATTCAAGATTACTAAAAGGGAGTCACTCTAAAAATAAAAAAAATTATCAAATGGCGCAACAACAGTATGATGCAATAGTAGTAGGTTCTGGTATTAGCGGAGGGTGGGCTGCTAAGGAATTAACAGAAAAAGGTTTAAAAGTATTGATGTTAGAGCGCGGAAGAAACATTGAGCACATCAAGGATTACGTAAATGCTAATAAAGAGGCTTGGGATTTTCCGCATAGGGGCGGTAGAACGCAACAAATGATTAGCGATTATCCGGTATTAAAAAGAGACTATCCTTTAAATGAAACTAATTTGGATTATTGGTGTGTTGACAAAGACCATCCCTATACCGAAACGAAACGTTTTGATTGGTTTAGAGGCTATCATGTTGGTGGACGTTCATTAATGTGGGGTCGCCAAAGTTATCGCTGGTCTGATTTAGATTTTAACGCGAATGCAAAAGATGGTGTAGGAATTGATTGGCCTGTACGTTATAATGAAATCGCTCCTTGGTATGATTATGTCGAAAAATTTGCAGGCATCAGTGGTAACCGAGATGGTATTGATGTATTACCCGATGGTCAGTTTTTACCTCCAATGGATTTAACCTGTGT
>CANHAE010000010.1 GCA_947458915.1 Bacteroidota bacterium | reverse complement strand
AAGGGCCCAATACCTACCACTATTAATTTTAAAGCAAACCCGTTAGTAAAATTGAATGGTAAAACAAAAGAGGTAGGCAAGTTGGAGAAGAACTATGACAAAAACTTCGGTGCTGTTATTGGGACTTTTGCAGGGAAAGTTGATTTCATACAGGCTGTAAATTTAAAGGTGGCAAGTAAAACAACACTAAGCGGCACCATTGAATATATGGTTTGTAATGACGTAAGGTGCTTACCACCTGTTACCATTCCATTCGAAGTTGCAATTCAGTAGTCAAGGTTTTACAAAGGGTAGTTGTCGCAAATTTTTTTAAATCAATTTATTTTGAATAAAGTCACTTCTTTTTTCTTATCTTTTATTGTGGGATTTTTTTGTTCAATTAATTCCTATTCCCAAGCCGATAGTATTGTCTCGGTTACGGTAAAAGCTAGTTTAGTGAACGATAGCACATACTCGTTAAAGGGTAAATTAACTTTACAAAAAAGCTGGCACGTATATGGAAATAATGCGGATGGCCTTAATGCACCCTTATTTCAGTTTTCCTTAGAAACGGTAAAAGGCTTAGCTGCTCCTACCTATTCAGTACAAGCAAGTAAACAAAAAGATATTCTCTTTACGGAAGCTGCAATTTTTTCAACTAGTTTTGATATTGATCAAGCAATTCAAATAAAAGGATTTCAGCCAGATAGCTTAAAAGGAATTGTATTAATTAATGTTGGCAAAGGTGATCAATTTTATCCGTTAGAATTGCCATTTGCAGCAGCATTGGCAAAAGGGCAAAAAGTAGCTGAGTTTAAAATTTTATTACCCGCTTCGGCAACCACACCCAATTCAAGCGCCTGTGGTGCAGCCGCTCATGAAACTGGTGCGTCAAGTGGTTTTGCTATATTTTTCTTAGGATTCCTGGGTGGTTTAATTGCCTTAGTAACCCCTTGTGTTTTTCCAATGATGCCTGTGACAGTTTCTTATTTTACTAAACGTTCTAAAACAAGAAAGCAAGGAATTAAAAATGGCTTACTATATGGATTCAGTATTTTTTTAATTTATGTTTTAGCAAGTTTACCTTTTCATATAATGGGAAATGTACAACCGGAAATTTTTAATAGCATTTCAACGAACGCTACCCTAAATATTATTTTCTTCGTTATTTTCATTTTCTTTTCAATCTCCTTCTTTGGTTATTTTGAAATTTCTTTACCAAGCGGGATTGCAAATGTGGCAGATTCTAAAAGCAGCCTGGGTAGCTTGGGGGGTATATTTTTCATGGCCATCACGCTTGCTATTGTTTCGTTCTCTTGCACGGGTCCAATACTTGGCACGTTATTAGTTGGCTCCTTGCAAGGTGGTGCTTGGGCTTTAACACAAGGTATGGCGGGCTTTGGGGTTGCATTAGCTTTGCCCTTTTCGTTATTTGCTATTTTCCCACAATGGCTACAAAGCCTACCTAAGTCAGGCGGTTGGCTAGACACAGTTAAAAAAGTATTAGCATTCTTAGAACTAGCTTTAGCATTTAAATTCTTGTCGAATGCTGATTTAGTGCAACATTGGGGTTTATTAAAACGAGAAATATTTTTAGCTATTTGGGCACTTATTAGTGTAGGCCTGGCTTTGTATTTATTTGGAAAATTAAGGTTGCCACATGACGTAAAAGGTGCACCAATTGCAACAGCGAGAAAATTGCTAGGGTTAATTGCTATTTGTTTTGCTGCTTATTTAGTTTACGGCATTGCACCTAAAAATGCCGGCGCGCTAAAACTATTAAGTGGTTTCCCGCCGCCTACACACTATAGTTTATTCACTGCAGGAGACACTCCACATGGATTGCAGGCGAATGTTACAAACGACTATGCAAAAGCATTGGCTTTAGCTAAAGCGGAAAATAAGCCTATATTAATTGACTTTACAGGTTGGGCTTGTGTGAATTGTCGCAAGATGGAAGAAAATGTCTGGTCCGACCCGGCGGTAGCTAGCTATATAAAAGAAAATTTTATTTTACTTTCCTTATATGTGGACGACCGCGCCTTGTTGCCAGTGGAAAAGCGGTTTACTTACACTTCAAAATTGGGACAATTAAAAGAAATTGTAAGTGAAGGTGATTTATGGGCAACATTTCAGGCCGAAAATTTTAACCAAGTAACACAACCTTTGTATGTGGTATTAAGTCCCAATGAAAAAATTGCATCTAATCCCGTTGGTTACACGCCAGACATTCAGGAATACCTTAATTGGCTAAAATGTAGTTTTAGCAAAGCGAAGTAAATAATTATTTTACCAAAGTAATTGAAATAAAAAAGCCCTGCTCCAATTGCTTGGACAGGGCTTTTTTGGGTTAGTATAATAAACTAGCTATTAGTAAAATATAACAACTATAAACTCATGCCGCGTTCGTTCATCATTTTCCTCAAGTTAATTAAGCCATAGCGCATTCTTCCCAAAGCAGTGTTAATACTGCAGTTGGTCATTTGTGCGATTTCTTTAAAACTTAAATTTGCGTAATGCCTTAACACAATAATTTCTCTTTGTTCTTCAGGTAGTAGGTCAACTAATTCTTGTATATTTTTATGTGTTTGCGAACGTGTCATTTTATAATCAGCAGGATGGTCGGCGTGCTTAATTATTTCAAATAAATCTTGGTCATCTCCTGTTTTAATTGTTGGGGTACGTTTAACTTTTCTAAAATGGTCCACGCAAAAATTATGTGAAATTCTTAATGCCCAAGGCAAAAACTTACCTTCTTCGTTGTATTTTTTTTGCTTTAAGTTGTCAATAATTTTAATGAAAATTTCTTGAATTAAATCTTCTGCCAAATAGCTGTCTTTGACCATGAATAAAATGGTGTTGTAAATTCTTTCGTAGTGACGTTCTAAAAGGGCATCAAAAGCGCGAGAGTTTCCATCTTGAAAAGACTGAATTAACTCGTTGTCGGTTAGTTCTAGGACTTTGTTCATGTTTGTTTTTTATAGGTGTTCGAAGGGATAGGACTGGAAAATTACAACCATAAGCAGTTGGTATCGTGTTTGTGGAAAACAAGAAATTGGCTTTAACGCTATCCACATTTTGTTTCGTAAAACTTTATCCACTTTCATACAACCAAATGGCTTGGATTCTGTTATTTTTGTATATGGCTGTGCGTAAAAAGGATAAAGGGGCAATTCAAGTAGTGGGAGCAAGGGTACATAACCTAAAAAATGTAACTGTTGACTTTCCTCGTGAACAATTTATAGTGGTCACAGGTGTGTCTGGTAGCGGTAAGTCCTCCTTAACCATCGATACCTTATTTGCCGAAGGACAAAGGCGTTATGCGGAAAGCCTTTCTTCCTATGCAAGACAATTTATGTCCAGAATGGGCAAACCCGATGTGGACTATATCAAAGGTTTGTGTCCTGCTATTGCCATTGAGCAAAAAGTGGTTACGCGAACTCCCCGAAGTACTGTGGGGAGCATGACCGAGATTTACGATTATTTACGTGTATTCTATGCGCGGGTTGGTAAAACCTATTCGCCTATTAGCGGAGAGGAAGTAAAAAAGCACGATGTACAAGATGTGCTTACCTATATACAAAAAGGTAAGGCAGGGGACAAAATAGTCCTTTTGGTAAATTTTAGGCAACAAGCTAAAAGGGATGCACAAGAGGAATTGAATATTTTATTGCAAAAAGGGTTCACCAGAATTTATTTAAGGGCACCTAAAACTCCATCTGAAATAGTTAGGGTTGAAGATGCTTTAGCTTGGTCAAAATCCGATTTAAATAAAAAACTAAAAGGGCATGAGGTATATGTGCTTATTGACCGTATAGTAGTAAAGGATTTTGATGAAGATGATTTGCATAGGATTAGCGATTCAATTGGAACCGCTTTCTACGAAGGGGAAGGCTTATTATTAGTTGAAAAGAATAATGATACGGTACAGGATTTTAATAATAAGTTTAGTTTGGACGGAATGGAATTTGATGAACCAAGTCCGAATTTATTTTCTTTTAATAATCCATATGGTGCATGCCCAACATGTGAGGGCTATAGCCAAGTTTTAGGCATTGATGAAAATTTGGTTATCCCAAATCCACATTTGTCGGTTTATGATGGTGCTGTGGCGCCTTGGAAAGGAGAGAAAATGGTTTGGTGGAAGGATCAGTTTGTAAAAGAAGCAGGCAAGGCTGGATTTCCTATTCATCAACCTATTAATAAATTAACCAGAACACAAATTGCGCAGTTGTGGAAAGGAGTAGGAAAAGCATTGGGTATTGACGATTTTTTCAAGGATGTAGAAGCTCATTTATATAAGGTGCAGTTTCGTGTAATGTTAAGTAGGTATCGTGGTCGCACTAATTGTCCCGATTGTAAAGGGTATCGAGTGCGTAAAGAAGCATTGTATGTAAAAATTGGGGGTACGCATATTGGAGCATTGTGTGCAATGCCCGTGCGTGATTTGCAAAATTGGTTTACAAAATTAAAATTATCTGCGCACGACACAGAGGTAGCCAAGAGAATATTGATTGAAGTTGAGCAACGTTTACAAACACTGATGGATGTGGGTTTGGGTTATTTAACACTAAGCCGTTTGGCCAATAGTTTGAGTGGTGGAGAAAGTCAAAGAATACAATTAACCCGTTGCTTAGGAAGTAATTTAACCAACTCATTATATATTTTGGATGAACCTTCTATTGGCTTGCATTCGAGAGATACTGAAAGGCTAATAAAAGTGCTACAAAATTTAAGAGACTTGGGAAACACGGTTGTAGTGGTAGAACACGATGAACAAATAATGCGTTTAGCAGATCACATAATTGACATGGGGCCACTAGCAGCTCACTTAGGAGGAGAAGTAGTTGCTGTGGGTGATGCAGTTGCATTAATGAAGGACAAGGCTAGTTTAACAGGAAAATATTTAAATGGCACACTTTCAATACCAATTCCTGAAAAAACAAGGGCAGTTAAACATACCATTGAAATAGAAGGAGCATATTTGAACAACCTACAAAATATTGATGTAAAATTTCCTTTGCATAGTTTATGTGTAGTGAGTGGCGTAAGTGGGAGTGGAAAAACAACTTTAGTAAAGCAAGTATTATACAATGCATTATTGAAATCAAAACAATTGCCAACTGAAATACAAGGAGGGTATGCTGCATTAAAAGGCGACTTGCATTTAATTGATGAAATAGAAATGGTCGATCAAAATCCTATTGGTAAATCATCTCGAAGTAATCCCGTTACTTATATTAAAGCATATGACGCTATTAGGGATTTATATTCCAAGCAAGCGCTATCAAAAATCAGGGGCTTTTTGCCTAAGCATTTTTCCTTTAATGTAGACGGGGGAAGGTGCGATACTTGCAAAGGTGAAGGCGAGCAATTAGTAGAAATGCAATTCTTAGCCGACGTGCATTTAACATGCGAGGACTGTGGTGGAAAGCGTTTTAAAGAAACGGTATTAGAAGTGCAGTATAAAGGAAAAAGTATTCATGATGTATTGGAGATGAGTGTGGATGAAGCGGTTGACTTTTTTAAAGAGGAAAAGAATATTGTATTAGCCATAGCACCATTACAAGAGGTTGGATTGGGGTATGTGAAGTTGGGACAAAGTAGTAATACCTTGAGTGGGGGAGAAGCGCAAAGGGTGAAGTTAGCTAGCTTTTTAGGCAAAGGAAAAGCGGCAAGTAAAATGTTATTCATATTCGATGAACCAACAACAGGTTTGCATTTTCACGATATACATAAATTACTAAAAGCTTTTAACGCTTTAATTGAGCAAGGACATTCTTTAATAGTTGTTGAACACAATACCGATGTTATTAAAGCCGCAGACTGGGTAATTGATATGGGGCCGGAAGCAGGAGATGGAGGCGGAACTGTTGTATATGCTGGTCCACCAAAAGGACTCGCTAAATGCAAGGCCTCTCAAACAGGGAAATACTTAGGCTAAATTGTATATAATTAAGCTTAAATTAATTAGTTCAAACTGCCATTGAGAAAGAGTCAGAATTAGCTAAGTATATTTCTAACCAATTTGATTTTACTCTATTACTTATGCTTCACTAAATTATTTTTGGCTGAATTAGTATCTTTTTTTCTTCCAGCTTCTTTTAATGCTTTGTCCAAAATCATTTCAATTTGTCCATTCACACTTCTGAATTCATCTTCGGCCCATTTTGCTAATGCACTATAGGTTTCATCGTTTATTCTTAATACAAATGTTTTCTTTGTTAGGGACATACCTGTATTTTAAATATTAATAAAGTGATCCAGTATTAAGTACAGGGGAAGCTGATTTTTCACCGCAAAGCACTACCAATAAATTACTAACCATGGCTGCTTTTTTCTCGTCGTCTAATACCACAATATCTTTTTCTGATAACATAGTTAAAGCCATTTCAACCATACCCACTGCACCTTCCACAATTTTAGTTCTAGCAGCAACAATGGCTGTAGCTTGTTGCCTTTGCAGCATTGCACCTGCAATTTCAGCAGCATAAGCTAAATGACTAATTCTAGCTTCTGTAATTTTAATGCCGGCTTTACTTAGGCGTTCATTTAATTCTAGTTCTAACATTTCAATCACTTTCTCGCCGCCATCGCGTAATGTTATTTGAGCATGTTCGTCCTCGATATTATCATAAGGGTAGCTAGTAGCTAAATGACGTACCGCAGCTTCACTTTGGTTTTTCATATACTCGTTAAAATCGGTCACATCAAAAACAGCTTTATAAGTATCGCTTATTTCGTAAAGTATCACAGCCGCAATTTCAATTGGGTTACCTAATTTATCATTCACTTTTAATTTAGTACTCTCCATACTCTGAGAACGTAATGATACTTTTAGTTTTGAGTACAAAGGATTCACAAATTGCAAACCATTTTCTTTTAAAGTGCCTACATATTTACCAAAGAAGGTTAACACGATGCTATAATTTGGGTCCACAATGGTTAGGCCCTTTAATAAAAACACTGTTATAACAAATAATAGGATTCCTAAAAACATGAAAGCGGGAGAACCTTCGTTAGTGTAATTCGCATTAACAACACTTGTAATTCCTAGTACAAATGTTATGACTGCATAAATAGCAGCTCTGTATCCGTTTAAGGGAGTAGTAACTTTTTCCATAGTAGTAATTCGATATTAAAATGATATCATAAATCTAGTCGTTTTTGACCTAATGCGAAGGTTTTTTAAAATTTATTTTGTATAACTAAAAAATTAGTTATAATATTGACTAAGAATTTAGTTAGAAAAGTAAAAAATACCTAATTATGAAAAAATTGACACAAGCCGAAGAACAAATTATGCAAGCCTTATGGTCATTGGACACGGGTGGGTATATCAAGGATTTATTAGAAGCCCTACGTGAGCCTAAGCCACACCACAACACCCTTGCTACTTTGTTAAAAATTTTGGTGGAGAAACAATTTGTGGGGATTCAAAACCCCAACAGAAATAACTTTTATCATCCCTTGGTTACTAAATCGGAATATTCGGCACAGAGAATAGAGGGATTAACAGAACGTTATTTTGAAGGGTCTTACTCCAATGTTGTTTCCTTTTTAGTAGATAAGAAACAAATGTCTATTCAAGATTTAGAATTGCTTTTACAACAATTAAAAAACAAAAGCCATGACTAGTCAAATAATTTTGTTGTATGTATTAAAAACAATAGTGGTGGCGGGTATCTTCTTTGGCTATTATTGGTTTGCCCTTAGAAATAAAAAATTCCATTATTACAATAGGTTCTATTTATTGTTATCGTTAACATTAAGCTTAATTATTCCGTTCTTAAATTTTAATTGGTTCACCCTGGAAACGCCCGTGTTAACTGGTTCAACTCAAGTATTCAATTTTATGATTGAATCTGGGAAATCAAGGCCTGATATACAATTAGATTGGATGGACTGGACTTTAATTGGAGTTGGTTTAGTTGGCATTGGGCTAATAATACTGCTTTGTATTAATATTATAAAAATTTACAGGCTCAAACAAAAGGCCGAAGTAGTGCATATGGATGGGTTTGATTTTATGCCTATTGAGGAAGAAGAAGCGCCATTCTCCTTTTTGGATAATTTATTCTGGAAAAAATCCATTTCGTTGCATGACAACAATGGTCAAAAAATATTTAAACACGAACTGACTCATATACAGCAAAAGCATACATGGGACAGGTTGTATTGTCAAATTGTTTCATCTGTATTATGGATGAACCCTTTCAGCTGGCTAATTCAGAAGGAATTGCAAACCATTCATGAATTCATAGCGGACGAGGAAGCGGTAGGAAATAGTGATGTAGCATCATTTGCGCAAATGCTGTTACAAACCCATTATGGAAACTATTTCTTAAATCCTTCTCATTCATTTTTTTATTCATCTATTAAAAGAAGATTAATTATGTTAACGACTTCAAAAAAAACAAAATACTCTTATGTAAGAAGAGTAATGATTTTGCCATTATTGGTATTTGCAGTTGGAATTTTTTCGGTAAAAGTAAATGCAACGGAACGTATTACAAGTAAAGTTAGCGCTGTTAAAAATGTATTAGAAACGAATGCTAATTTATTAGTGGAGCGTGTATTTATTAATGATACAAGTAAACCTAAAGTCGTAATTAAAAAAACACCGCCACCCCCACCACCCAAATCCATAGCACCCCCACCACCACCAGCATTAGTAGTGCTCCAAAATGACAATGCGCCTACCCCCAATGAGGGTGTTGTAATTGAATCAGCTTTAAATAAGCCCTTATTGGTAGTAGATGGAAAAGTATTGTCAGCATTAAAAATGGAAGATATTGACCCCAATACCATTGAAAGTATAAATGTATTTAAGGATGCCAAGTATACTAAAAAATATGGAACAGCAGGTAAGAATGGGGTTATTGAAATTGTCACTAAGCTGAACAAGGGTAATGAGAGTAAGGCTTCAGACCAAAATGATGAAGCTGCGCCTAATACATTAATGATAATGCATGGAACAGGTGTTGTAAATAATGCTGACAAAACTGTTTATATAAAAGGGAAAGGTGAATTGAATGGGGCAAAAACAAATTCAAAAGAACGTCCATTGTTTTTAGTGAACGGTATAGCAACAAGTGAAGAAGCTGTATCTAAAATTAATCCTAATGAAATAAAGAGTATTAATGTGATTAAAGACAAAGAAGCACTAAAAATATATGGAGATAAAGCAAAACATGGTGTTGTTGCTATTATTACCCATAAACGCGTTTCTTAGTTTTAATTAGCAGTATAATTAGAAAGTCGTCAGTATTAATGTGGATTTTAACCCCTCTCTTTAAATGAGAGGGGTTAATTTTTATGCAAATGCTTGCCTTTATTACCATTCAAATAAGATACAGTTGTATTTAACATATTTTACTTGGTGCTTATATTACTTACGATTACTTTCGTCCTTCTAAAAAATAAATTTCATTAATGCGTTATTTCTCTTTCAATACATTTAAAAGCACGCTGGTATTAACTTTGGGACTGGCTGCTAATACTGCAACGGCTCAAAGTAGTTCAACTATAAAAGGGCAAGTAATTGATACTACTGATAAAATACAATTGTTAAATGCTTCTGTGAATTTGCTTAGGGCAAAAGATTCTATTTTGTTAAGTGCCATTAGAACCGATAAAGAAGGCAGGTTTGAGTTAACAAATGTAAAAACAGGCAAATACCTAATAATGGTATCCTATCCTCAATACGCTGATTATGTTGATAAAATAGATGTTGCCAATGATATGGATTTGAATAAGATTTACTTAAATACCAAAGCCCATTTATTAAAAGAAGTTATTGTTAGAAGCACTGTTTCTGCAATTCGAATAAAAGGGGACACGACTGAATACAAAGCAGATAGCTTTAGGGTTACACCTAATGCAGATGTGCAAGAGTTACTTAAAAAAATGCCAGGCATTCAAGTGAATGCTAAAGGAGAAATTACAGCTCAGGGTGAAAAAGTGAATAAGGTTTTAGTAGATGGGGAAGAATTCTTCAGTGATGATCCTGCTGTGGTTACTAAAAATTTAAGAGCAGACGCAATTGATAAGGTACAAGTGTTTGATAAAAAATCGGACCAAGCAACCTTTACAGGCATTGATGATGGAGAGCAATCAAAAACCATCAACCTGCAATTAAAGGAGGATAAAAAGAATGGTTATTTTGGTAAAGCAGAAATTGGCACCAATTTTGGCGAGTTTGGTAATGGGAAATTAATGGCGAATGCCTTTAAAGGAAAGAAGAAACTAGCGGCTTATGTCACAACCGACAATACAAAATTTGAAGCCCTTAATTGGGATGAAAGCAGGAATTATGGGGATGGCGGCAATACGACAACAGAAATAAGTGAAGATGGCGGGATGAGCGTGTTTTTTTCAGGTGATGGAGAATACGACGAAAGCACTGGATTGCCGAATCAAAAAACTGCAGGCGCTGTATTTTCTAATAAATGGAATAAGGTTTCCACTAATAATACAGGTCAATTTCAAAACTTAGTAACTAATTCATTAGGGTCTAATTATACTAAAACACTTTTGCAAGATTCGTCAATAAGTAACTATACAAATAGTAAGCAAAGGATAGATAAGAAAAAGTATAAGTTTAATACTATCAACGAGTGGGGTACCGATACTACAGGTATATTTAAGGTAATTGTTAAGGTAGCTAATGTAGTAAAGGATGCCACAAATGACTATAATGGAGCAACTTATGGAGAAAGTGGCCATATGCTTAATAACTCAAACAGAATCACTTCTTTAAATGAAGACGATAAAACGCTTACTAGTAATTTAAGTTACAGAAAGAAGTTTGAAAAAAAAGGAAGAAGTATTGCTGTTACTTCTGACTTGAGTTTTAATGACAAGGCACAGGATGGCTATTTGAATGCAGACAATACTTATTTTGATTACAATGGCACTAAATTAAGAAATGATTTAGTAGACCAGTTCAAACAAAATCAACAAAATACGGCTTCAATTAATTCTAATATTACCTATACAGAACCATTAAGTACAAAATCGTTCTTGGTTTTTAAATATGGATTAAAACTTGGCAAGAATGATGCCGAACGAAATTCTTACAACAAAAACTCCGCTGGAAAATATGCCGAACGAGTTGATTCATTAAGTAATCACTTTGTGTTTAACACATTGAATAATTCAGGTTCGGTTAATTATAGGTTTGTAGAGAAGAAATATAATTTTGTAGTGGGTACTGGTTTTGGTACTGCTAATTACCAATTGGACGATATCCAAAAAAACACACAACGTGCTATTGCATTCAATAATTTTATACCTAGTTTTTCTTTAAACTTTACGCCAAAACAGCAAAGGAGGCTAAAGCTAGACTATGTAGGTACTACTATAAATCCTACTTTACAGCAAATACAACCCATTATTGACAATAGTGATCCCTTAAATGTATCTATCGGTAATACCGCATTACAACAAGGTTTCACCAATAGGTTTAGTATTAGCGGAAATGATTATAAGGTTTTAAAAAGTAGGTATATATATGTTGGCGCTAATTACGCTACAACTAGTAATGCAATAAGTAGCAGTAGTATAGTGGATGTTTTAGGAAGAAGAACCAGTCAGTTTGTTAATGTGCAAGGAAATTATAGCTTATCAGCTAATATTAATTATGGCATGGAGCTTTTCAAGGGAGTTAATGGTGGTGTTGGTGTCAATAAATCAATTAGCAGATATGTGAATTTTGTAAATCGAACTGAGAATATAAACGACAATAACGCGACTAGTTATTCACTTAACCTTAACTATTGGAGTGAATCTTGGCTTAATTTTTATTTTCAAGTAACAGCAAGTAATAATAATACCAAATCAACTATCCGCCCAGGGGCTGAAACCAATTACTGGCTTTATTCAAGCTATAGTAATTTTGAATTTAAATTTACAAAAGCTAAAACTTATATCAACATTAATACAGAAGCTAACTTGTATCAAAAATCTAAAGTATTCCCTAATCAACGTGACGTATACATTGTGAGTCCTTCAATTCGAAAAGTATTTACCAAGTCGGATGCTTGGGAATTAAAATTGTATGCATTCGATGTGTTTAATCAAAATACAAGTATTTCCAGGAATATAAGCAGCAACTTTGTTTCGGAGTCCACTAATAATAGTGTGCAGCGTTATTTCTTGTTAGGTGTTATATACAATTTTAGTAAAAATGGGAAACCCTCTAGCATGGGCTTCTAATTACAAAATCATGAAAACGAGTCAAATGAAATTTATAATAATAGTTGTTACTTTTTTTACGAGTAGTATATGTTTTGGGCAAGCTAATTTTATAACACAAGGCAAAATCACTTACGAAAGAAGGATTAGTCAGTTTAAGATAAATGAAAAAGAGGGAGAGCCAGATTTCTGGAAAGCAGAAATGATGAAAGTATTAACTAAAACTATTTCAGATACTTACTCATTGGATTTTACACCTACACAGTCCTATTTCAAGTTGCTTAAAGAAAACACGGACAATAAATACATGTTCGGAAATTTAAAGCCAACTGATACAGATTATGTATTACAAGAGTTAACAACGGGCACCACACAAATGCTTAGAAGTGTTTTTGAAAGTGAATATCAATTAAAAGACACCATTAGAAAATATGAATGGAAACTAACCGGTGAAGTACGCGACATAGCTGGGTTTGAGTGCAAAAAGGCGCTCACTACTATTGCAGATTCTGTAATTGTAGTTGCTTTTTATACGGACCAAATCCCTGTAAAAGTAGGTCCTGAAAATTTTAATGGGTTGCCTGGCATGATTTTAGGTTTAGCTATTCCTAGGTTAGCTGCTACATGGTTTGCTACCAAATTGGAACTTATTAATACACCTATACCTGCTCCTGTAATTATTAAAGGGAAGAAAGTTACTTGGGCGGATATGAACAAAGAAGTAGCTAAAGGTTTGAAGCAATGGGGCAAAGAAGGGCATGCAATTGCATGGCTCTGCAATTTGTAAACTAAGGCTGATAAATAAAAACTACTTAATTAATACTATCTCAAACGGTCCGCGTTTGTAACCATGCGCTGGTCCTTGTATATATTTACTACGGACATTAATTGTAAAATGGGAAGTAAAAATAAACCAACGGAGGCAAGCGTAAATCCGCCACCTGGGTTAGCAATTACTATCTTGTAAATAAAGAACCCAATTAACACCGATAAAAAGAAGTTCATTAACACTACTTTTAATTGCAGCATTCTGTTTCCATAAAGGAAGACACTTATAAATGATAGGCAGCCGCTAAATGCCAATGAAATTAGGGTAGTATATTGAGCACTCCCGTCAATTTCTAGTGCCATTGGGGTAGGCGTATAATAAAAGGGTAAACGTAAAGTAATAAATGCTGCTGCACTTGCTAGCAATAACCAAATTGTTTGTATTCTTTGTATCATACCTAAAGTTACTAAACTAATTTAAACAGCCCATCAAGTTTGGCAATAAAAAAAGGGATAGTTCACAATGTCGTGAACTATCCCTTTAGTATACTGTGTTTAATTGTCTAAATGCTATTAACCTAACTCAGGATACAATACAAATTGTTCCATAAACTTGTTCACGTCCTTACGGGTATTGGCTATGATGGTTTCATTTTCTGCATTCATTAAAACAGCATCAATAGCATCTACTACAAAAGGAATATGAGATGCTGTCATACCACGTGTTGTCATAGCAGCTACTCCAAAACGAATACCTGAAGTTACAAAGGCGGATTTATCGTCGAAAGGTACCATATTTTTATTAGCAGTAATATCGGCCATTACTAATACTTGCTCCGCTTTTTTACCACTGATATTTTTATTGCGTAAGTCAATCAACATTAAATGATTGTCTGTCCCGCCACTGATAATTTCATATCCTTTAGCAACAAAGGCAGCTGCCATCACCTGCGCATTTTTTTGCACTTGGTTGGCATACACTGTGTATTCTTCGGATAAAATTTCACCAAATGCAATTGCCTTTGCAGCAATAACGTGTTCTAATGGACCACCTTGTGTGCCAGGGAACACCGCCATGTCAATCACATTTGACCATAATCTTAAATTACCTTTTACATCTTTCAATCCCAATGTATTCTCACCATCTTTCGCCATCATAATCACACCACCACGAGGTCCACGTAATGTTTTGTGGGTTGTTGAAGTAACAAAATGACAATGGTTAAATGGAGAGCTTAATAAACCTTTTGCAATTAAACCAGCAGGGTGTGCAATGTCAGCTAACACAAATGCACCCACCTCGTCGGCTACTTTACGGATACGTGCATAATCAATGTCACGACTATAAGCACTAGCTCCACAAATAATTAATTTTGGTTTATGCGCTCTTGCTTGACTTTCTAACATGTCATAATCAATTAGTCCAGTTTCTTTTACCACTCCGTAAAAATGGGGAGTGTAAGTTTTACCTGAAAAGTTAACAGCTGAACCATGGGTTAAATGACCACCCATACTTAAATCTAATCCTAAAATAGCATCACCTGGTTGTAATATCGCCAGCATGACCGCAGCATTTGCTTGAGCACCACTATGTGGTTGTACGTTGGCATATTCAAGTCCAAAAATTTCCTTTAATCGGTCAATGGCTAATGTTTCTGTTTTATCTACTATTTCACAACCTGCATAATATCTTTTACCAGGATATCCTTCGGCATATTTGTTGGTCATTACACCTCCCATTGCTTGCATCACTTGTAAACTTGTAAAGTTCTCAGAAGCGATTAATTCAATGCCTCTGCGTTGGCGTTCTAATTCTTGGTGGATGATGTCAAAAACAAGGGTATCTCTTTGCATAATTGGATATTTTTGCAAAAATAATTCTTTATACAGCCTGTGCAAAGGTTTCTTTCAACACTTAACCGCCTAATATCCACATTTCCAAGGAGCTTTTGGCTAAAAGACATTTTTTGGCACTAAAAATGGGCTATTGCTAACACTTATTTGTTACTTTTATCCTCCCCAAAATAATTAAGCATGAAGGCTATTATACCGGTCGCAGGAGCTGGAACCAAGTTACGACCACATACTTATACGCAACCTAAAGCACTTATTCCAATTGCGGGTAAAACTATATTAAGTTTTATAGTGGATCAGTTGAGGGAAGTGGGGATTAATGAATTCATATTTATTGTAGGTTATTTGGGTGAAAAAATTCAAGACTATGTGCAACAAACCTATCCTAATGTTAAAACGCATTTTGTATACCAAACCGACCGCCAAGGGACTGCACATGCAATTGAGTTAGCAAAAAACATAGTAGGAGACGATGAAGTTTTTATATCGCTTGGGGATACCATTTGTGAATTTGATATACGTGAAGTAATGGATAGCCCCTATAGTATGTTGGGTATAAAAAAGGTGGATGATCCTAGGCAATTTGGAGTAGTGGAAGTTAACGAGGAAGGATTTATTGAACATGCTATTGAAAAACCATCTATTCCTAAAAGTAATAATGCATTAGTAGGTTTATATAAAATAAAAGAATCAAGCATATTGTTTGAATGTTTTCAGCAACTTTTCAACGAGAACATTAAATCAAATGGGGAATATAATTTAACTGACGCATTGGAGTGTATGGTAAAAAAGGGTGTGCAATTTCAGTCCTTTAAAGTAAAGCATTGGTATGATTGTGGCAAGAAAGAAACTTTGTTAGAAACCAATGCGGTTTTATTGAAAAAGTCAGGTGGCGTAACAATTAGCCCTGAACTTTATGTTAATAGTATCATAATTCCACCAGTAAGTATTGCTGATGGATGTGTAATAGAAAATTCAATTATTGGCCCACATGTTACCATTGGTAATGATACTGTTATTAAAAGTTCGGTTGTAAAAGACAGTATTATTGGTTCTTATACTACACTGGATGAAGTAGTACTAGATAATTCCTTAATAGGAAGTGATGCCGCAATTAAAGGGTTAAGTAGAACTTTAAATATTGGCGACAATACAGAAATTGATTTTGGTTAATTAGAAGTGCCAGGTTGTAGATTGTTCATAGCTAAATAAATTTGTTATGCTTTTTGAGAATCGAATCACACAACTATTCAAAATAGAACTTCCTATTATACAAGCTGGTATGGTTTGGGTAGGTGGTTGGAAATTAGCAAGCGCAGTGAGTAATGCAGGTGGCCTTGGTATTATAGGTGCGGGTAGCATGTACCCTGACGTACTGAAAATGCATATTCAAAAAACTAAAGCCGCTACCAACAAGCATTTCGCAGTTAATTTGCCTTTATTGTATCCCGATATTGCCGCACATATTCAAATTATTATAGAAGAAAAAGTACCTATTGTTTTTACCAGTGCAGGAAATCCTAAAACATGGACAGCTCAATTAAAAGCAGCAGGTATTATTGTTGTACATGTGGTTAGTAGCGCTTTGTTTGCGCAAAAGGCAGAAGCAGCTGGCTGTGATGCGGTGGTTGCAGAAGGGTTTGAAGCAGGTGGGCACAATGGACGAGAAGAAACTACGACTATGGTACTAATACCAATAGTAAAAAAAGCGGTAACAATTCCTGTCATTGCTGCTGGCGGTATTGCTAGTGGGGAACAAATGTTAGCTGCGATGGTGTTGGGAGCCGATGCGGTTCAAGTAGGCAGCAGGTTTGTTTGTAGTGAAGAGTCAAGCGCACATATACATTTTAAAAATGCTATTATACATGCAAAAGAGGGTGCTACCCAACTTGGTTTAAAAATATTAGCGCCGGTTCGATTACTGAAAAACGAATTTGCTGAAAAAATACTCCAATTAGAAAAAGAAGGTGCGAGCAAGGAGCAGTTGGCAAATTATTTAGGCAAAGGCCGTGCAAAGAAGGGGATGTTTGAGGGAGATTTAGTAGAAGGTGAATTAGAAATTGGGCAAGTGAGTGCTACTATTATTAAAATACAACCAGCTGCTGAAATAGTTGCCGAGCTGTGGAAGGAATTTAATGCAGGAGTAGAACATATAAAATCACTACCTATAGGCAGGGCCTTTTAGTATAATCTTTATCTCACATTAAGTTCTTGCCCCAAAATTAAGCTTGCTTAAATAAAGTGGTTGAATTCGCCTGAGCCACACAAGTCATTACCACGTCATTAATACAAACATGCTTAGGTACATTAGCTACATACCAAGTTATGTCTGCAATGTCTTCTGCTTTAAGTGGCTCGTATCCAGCATAAACAGCATTTGCTTTACTTGCATCTCCTTTGAATCGGACCAATGAAAAATCGGTTTCCACTGCACCTGGGTGAATAGCAGTTACTTTAACTTCATAGGGTAACAAATCAATTCTTTGCGCTTTTGTAATAGCATCCACTGCGTGTTTAGTTGCACAATACACATTGCCGTCCTTGTACACTTCTTTCCCAGCGGTGCTTCCAATATTAATAATATGTCCTTTCTGTTTTATGATAAAGGGTAATACTGCTTTTGAAGCGTATAATAAGCCCTTTACATTCGTATCAATCATCGTTTCCCAATCCTCAATGGCAGCATCCTGAAAGCTATCGCGTCCCAAGGCAAGCCCGGCGTTATTCACTAAAATATCAATTGCTTGCCATTCAGTAGGCAAGTTGCTTAAGTTTTCGAAAACTGCTTTTTTGTCTTGAATATCAAAAACAAGGGTAAGCGTTTTTATTCCAAATTGTTTTTCAATTTCAGCTGCTACTGCATCTAATTTTTCTTTGCGACGTGCCGTTAAAATTAAATTCCAGCCACCAGCTGCAAACTTTTCTGCTATTGCTTTTCCAAATCCTGAACTAGCGCCTGTAATTAAAATAATTTTTGACATATAGTAGTATTAAATAAATATTAAAATTGAATTACTTTTTAGAATTTTGAATAAACGTATGGATGGATTCATTGACCAGATCAGTGGCTTCAAGCATACCCATATGTCCAATCCCCTTGAGTACTATAACGTTTTCGGGAGGTAAAAGTTTAGCTTGTGCTATAGAATCTTCAAAAGGTACCGCCATGTCGGCGTCACCAATTACCATTAGTATAGGTAAGCTATTTTGCTGGATTAAATGGGTAAAGGCCTTTCGATTATGCATTGCCAGTACAAATTGAATCATAGCTAAGGCACTAATATCACTTGCGCTACCAATAAGTTGTTGAATTTGCTCGGGGTGTGCTAGTTTAAAAGCTGGGCCAAATAAATTAGGGGTAGCGGTTTCTAAAAACTTTTCGGTGCCAAAGTCTTTCAAAAATGCAGCTATTTTTAACCGGCTTTCTTTTTTTACCTCACTGTCGGCGTAAGTAGTTGAATGTATAAGTCCTAATCCTTGGACATGATTGGTATAATAGTCTGCGAATGCCAGTCCAATATATCCACCCATACTATGCCCCATAATAAAGTACTGGTCAATATGCAAATCATGCATGAGTGCATGCAATACTTCAACGTAATTATTAATTTCAGCTGTATTATTGGCTTCTATTATTAGCGGCTTACAATGCACGCCCGGTAAGTTAGGGGCAATGATTCTATATTGCTTTGAAAGGAACGCTATTTGATTCATCCAAACCTTATTATCCTCCCCAAAGCCATGTATTAGTAAAATGGCAACAGGGCCGATACCTTCATCTATATAGCTTAGCGAATCGTTGCCGTAATTATACAATTTTTGCATAATGCCCTTTTTGGATAAGCCTATAATTTAAAAGTAGCGCAATTGCCATGAGGGCAAAAACTTCTTTTGAAAAATGCTGCGGTAGCCAATAGCTAGTAATTATTAAACCAATTATAGAACTAAAAAATAGAATGCCAGCTTGCCCAATCCAGTTTTTTGGAAGAAAGTATAACACCAGCGCAATTAAATACGCAGGGTGCAACCACATAAGGTTGAAATTTTCGTAGCAAGCGGTATGTAATGAAATTAAACTCATGTAAAATACTAAGCATCCACCTATCCCAAATAAAAATAATAATAGTACGTCAATAGTTTTTGCAATGCGTTGTGTTATTAAAGTATTCCATTTTGATACAAATGCATACAAAAGGAAAACACAAATTAGCACAATAAAAGGTTGGTTGACTGGCGAATTAGCACTTGTCCCGGAAAATTTATAGGTGTTTGTTTTTATTACAAGCCCCTTAATGTTTGCTAGTTGGTTGAACCATAACGGAGGTAAAAATCCCGATTTAAAAAGGTCGGGTTGTTGGTCGGAATAAGCGCCTAATAATAAATCAATGCCAAAGCCAATCCAAGGTATGCCTTGCTGGTAAGGCGCTTTTACAATTTCGTCTCTGAAGGAAGTAACAGGGATATAAGCTGCTTGCCTATTTGAATTTTTGAATAAGCCATCCTTTACCCTGGTTGTACAATTGTCGGTAATGAAATTATACAAGTAAAAACGGTTTGTTCCAACTAGGTTTAATTGTAATGCCTGTTGCCAGCTTATTTTTTCTTCGTCGGTTAATTTTAAAATTTGTTCAACTACATCCCGACTATAATATTGGTATTCTGCTAAAAAATCACCATACTGGTTTACCGAAATAAAGTATTCCAAACTTCCTTTTACAAATTTTGCCAGGAAATAAGGCTCGCTAAAATCGAAGGTTCCAAAATTATAAACAAGGTCGGTATTGTTGGTTGAATCTATCACCCTTATAGCAGTATGACCCCATGCGGTGTAAATATCTTCTCCTGCAGCACAAGTAAGAATACTAATTTGCATTTTATGATTTAGCAAAGTAGTATTGGCATTAGTTGTATAACCAATGAATGTAAAAAGTAAGCTGAAAAAAAATATTTTTCTCAATGTTGGAATATTTATTTTTCAACTACCTATATGCCCCCTTCTAAAAGGGTAGTTGACAATGTTTGGGTAATTGACATTAATTATTTTCTGCTATAGTTAGGAGCTTCTTTAGTAATATCAATGTCATGTGCATGACTTTCTCTCATGCCAGCATTGGTAATTTGAACAAAAGTTGCATTTTGTAAATCTTTTACTGTTTTAGCACCGCAATAACCCATACCTGCTTTAAGCCCTCCCACAAATTGGTAAATAATTTCGCTCAATGTTCCTTTGTAAGCAACGCGCCCTTCAATTCCTTCTGGTACAAATTTCTTTGTATCCGAAGTGTCTTCCTGAAAATAACGATCGCCGCTTCCTTGTCCCATTGCACCAATACTTCCCATACCACGGTATCCTTTAAATTTCCTTCCTTCGTATATAATTGTTTCTCCAGGACTTTCTTCCGTTCCTGCAAAAATGCTACCCATCATTACGCAATTGGCGCCTGCGGCCAATGCCTTTACCATATCACCTGTATAACGAATACCTCCATCGGCAATAATTGGAATATTTTTTCCTTTCAATGCTTTCGCCGCTTCCATAATAGCTGTTAACTGCGGAACACCTGCACCAGCAACAATACGCGTAGTACAAATTGAACCAGGTCCAATTCCAACTTTCACCGCATCTGCACCTGCATTAGCTAATGCCAAAGCCCCGGCCCCTGTTGCAACGTTACCAGCAATTACTGGCAAGTTTTTGTACGTCTTCTTTAATAATTTTAATGCTTCAATAACCCCTTTACTATGTCCGTGTGCGCTATCCAATGAAACAATATCAACGCCCACGCTTTGTAATGCAGCAGCACGTTCTATTAAATCCTTTGTAATACCTAAAGCGGCACCAACTAATAAACGTCCAATTTTATCCTTTACGGCATTTGGGAAAGCGCTTAATTGTAAAATATCGCGGTAGGTTATTAAGCCAATTAATTTTCCTTGTTTGTTTACAACAGGTAATTTTTCAATTTTATATTGACGTAATATTTTTTCTGCTTTCTTTAAATCTGTTCCCTCTGGTGCAATGATTAAATTTTCTTTAGTCATCACTTCACTTACTTTACGTTTGCGATCGGTTTCAAATCGTAAATCACGATTGGTTAAAATACCAACTAGTTTAGTATTCTTATCAATAATAGGTATACCCCCAATTTTATTATCCTTCATTAGTTTTAATGCATCACCAATAGTGGCACTTACTTCTAAAGTAATAGGGTCAACAATCATACCGCTTTCACTTCTTTTAACTTTACGCACTTGTTCCGCTTGACGTTCGATACTCATATTCTTGTGCAGAATACCAATACCACCTTCGCGTGCTAACGCAATAGCCAAGTTTGCTTCGGTAACAGTATCCATTGCTGAAGACAAAATAGGTGTATGTAACTGGATGTTTTTGGTTAAATGCGCATGAATTATTACTTCCGACGGAAGTATTTCAGAATATGCGGGCATTAACAATACGTCGTCAAAAGTTAAGCCTTTACCAAAGATGCGGGGGGTGTTTGTAGAATTTCTTGTTGCCATAGGCAAAGATAGGGCCTTGGGTAATTTTTGCAAAATCCTTTTTTTAGACTGATTTACAGCCTACTATACGTGTTCCCTACCTGTAAATGAATATATCCCGACAATTCTAGGTGTAAAAGATGCGTTGCAAGTTGGGAGTTTTGCATTCCTAATTCGGTGCAGATTTGGTCTTTATGAATGGGGCCTTTTAGTTCAATTAATGACAAAAGGGCTTGTTCGGTAGGGTCCAAAACCAATGCTAGTTGTACTTGTTCAGTAATTATTTCGTTTTTGGCGGGCCAATTCATTTTTTCTAAAAAATCAATTGGGTCGTAGTACATGGTTGCTTTTTGTTCCTTTATTAGTAATAAACAACCAGCGCTTTTAGTATCGTGAATTTTGCCTGGTACTGCAAATATTTCTCTGTTATACCCGGCTGCCAAGTTTGCTGTAATCATGCTTCCTCCTTTTATATCAGTCTCAACAATAATAGTAGCATCACTCATGCCAGCAACTATTCTATTGCGCTTTGGAAAACAAAAAGGAAGTGGCTGAATGTCTTTAGTGTATTCTGTAATAAGCCCACCATGGTCTAACATTTTAATAGCAAGCCTGCGGTGTTGAATAGGGTAAACTAATTGAAGCCCATGTGCTAGCACACCCCAAGTGGGTATTTTTTGTTTAAGTGCATTTTCATGTGCGATACCGTCCACGCCCAATGCTAGCCCACTTATAACGCCAATTTTTAAATGGGCCAAGCCTTCTAATAAGGTATGTATTACTTTATTTACCTGAATAGTATGTTGCCTGGAACCAACAATACTAATTAGTTGTGGAAGGTTAAAATTACTTTCTCCTTTAACATACAAAACAGTGGGCGGGTCGGGGCAGTGTAAAAGCCTGTCGGGATAATTTTTATGCAAAACCGATAATCCCAGTATGTCATGTTGTTGCATAAATTTTATTTCGGCAGCAGCTTCTTGTAAAGGCCAAGGGCCAAGTAAAATATTTTTATGTACCAAATCAAAAATGGGGAATGCATGTTGTGCTTTTTTTCTTTCTTCAAAAACTGCAGTGGCAGATCCAAAACTTTCAAGTATTATTTTCCTGTTTGTATTATTAAATCCAGGAAGTAAGGAGAACGCAATCGTATAAAATAGTTCGTCTGTCATTTAGCGAACATCCCATAATTATTGCAAGCAATACAGCGTATAAATACTTACTTATTGAATAGTAATAGTAAAACCAGTACGCCTGTTTAGTGCGCGGCCTGCTTCATTTTCATTACTGGCTACTGGTATTGTGGCCCCAAAGCCCTTGGTACTAATACGAAGTTTGTTAATGCCCCCTGCAATTAAATATTGTGCAATGGCTTGGGCACGTTGTGAAGAAAGGGCTAAATTAAAAGTAGGAGTTCCTGTATTGTCGGTATGGCCTTCAATTAAAATAGAAGCAGTAGGAGTCGTATTTAAATAGCTTAATAATGCATCAAGTTCTACACTAGCGCTTTTCTTTAATTGAGCTGTATTTAAATCAAAAAATACATTGTTGAATTTTCTTGAATACTGTTTTTCTATTGCCGCTAAATAAAAATTAAAAGTGCCACCAGACATTTTGTTTAAACTATCTGCTGAAATAAGCATGCTAACATATTCATGGTCCTTACTATTAATGCGAATGCCTAAACTATCAAAATAGGGTAAGGCTAATACAAAATAGCCACTGGTGTCTACATTTATTTGCATGAAATTTTCTGTAGCAATTGGATCTACTAAATGTACGCTACCCGCTAATGGTTTCTTTGTAGTTGCGTCCGCAATAAATCCATTAAAGTAATAAGTTTTATTAGCGCGGGTTAAAGGGGATAGCACTACTTTGTAAATATCTAATCCGCCCCTGCTATCCTGTCTGTCGCTTGCTATATAACCTTCGGCACCATTACCTTTAACGGCAATGCTGCCTTCGTTATCGAAGGTATTAATAGGGAAGCCAAGGTTCAGTGGTTTGGTCCAAGTACCGTCTAGTTTTGTGCTTGACATAAATAAATCCGACCCTCCATAACCTGGCCAGCCATTAGAAGCAAAATACAATGTTTTATTATCGGCATGAATGAATGGTGTTTGCTCGTCCCCTATAGTATTAATGTTTGGCCCCAAATTTATAGCTTCCTCCCAATACCCCTTTTCGTTTTTAAAAGAAACGTATATATCTATTCCTCCATAACCGCCGGGTACATTGCTACAAAAATATAAAGCTTGCCCATCGGGTGAAATACTTGGCGCGCTTTCCCAAAAATCGGTATTAATATTGCGACCTAAATTTTTTGGCAATGACCAGCCTGTTTTTATTTTAGATACTTTGTAAATATCATAACGTCCATAACCTTCAGTGCCATAGTCGGCTGCATAATACAGGGTTTGCAAATCGGCCGATAAGCTAGGACTTCCTTTTTTATCAGCAATATTCAAACTATCCGATAAGGGTTTAGCTTGTGTAAAACCCAAAGGTGTCATAGTACTCATGAAAAAATCTTCGCGACGCCAATTGTTTCTTCGCATAAATACAAATAAACTATCCTGTACGGTAAGGGTAGGGAAGTACTCGGCAGCATTGGTATTAATACTATCTCCGGCATTGGTTACTTGTATAAGGGGTTCGGTTTTTTGACTTAAAGCAAATGCGCAATTTTTTTGTAAGGACAATGCGCTGTTCTTTAAATAACCTGGCAGTAAACCCTTGCTAAATAAAGTAGTTAAAACAGTATTTGCTTTTTCATATTCCCCCATACTTGCATAGGCGCTTGCATATTTAATTATATATGGAGAAAAAGCACTACTGTCCAATTGGCTTGCCTTTTCGTAAAGCAAAGTTGCTTTATCAAACTTTTTAATATCAAGGTATAATTGAAAAAGCACTTGGTTAGCAGCAATAAAATTTTGGTCATTATTTATGCTCAATTCTAATAATTCAATAGCTTGTTTTGTAGCACTTAAGTTGTTATTGTCAGCTAGCAAAGCAATTGCTTTGTCGTATATTTTTTTGGCCTCCTTGGTATTAGCCTGTCCAGTTGCATTTACCCAAGTAAAGCAAAAAAAAAGAATCAGGTAATAAGGAGTTTTTTTCAACATAAAGTGAAAAATAATATTACTTTAAATATACTACTTACGGTACTTGTATGTACTTGTGTAATTGAGCGCTTAATTCCCACTTAGGGTTTGCCTTAATATATGCTATAACCAACGGGGTTATTTGCGCCGCTTTATCCCATTCAGGTTGTAAATATAATTTGCAATAAGGTGTTACTTGCTTTGCGTAGGTTTCGGCCCATTCAAAATCATGCACATTAAATATGACAACTTTTAGTTCCGAAGCATATTGTAAATTTTCGGGAAGCGGTGCTTTAAATTTCTTAGGAGATAAGCAAACCCAATCCCAGTCGCCTGTTAACGGACTCGATCCCGATGTTTCAATATTTGTTTCAAAACCGGCAGCTTCTAGTTCTGCAGTTAAATGTGTTAAGTCATGCAATGTTGGTTCCCCACCCGTAATAATTGCTAAGCGGCATGGATGTTGCAAGGCAGTTTTTACAATTTCTTCAGTCGATAAAATTGGATGTTTAGTTGCGTCCCAACTGTCTTTCACATCACACCATACACAGCCAACATCACAACCTGCGAGCCTAATAAAAAATGCTGCTTTACCTTGATGATATCCTTCACCTTGTAAAGAATAAAACATTTCCATTACTGGATATTGTGTAGTTAGTTCCACTTGAATAATTGTTTCGGTATTAAAGGCCTTCGTAAGCCTTCATTGTATTTTTTAATAATCCCGCAATGGTCATAAGTCCTACGCCACCTGGAACGGGAGTGATTGCTGATGCTTTTTCACAAGCTTCTGCGTAATGTACATCTCCTTTAATTCTAAATCCTTTTTTTGCAGTAGCATCTTCTACTCTTGTAATGCCAACATCCACAATCACTGCACAAGGCTTGATCATGTCACCTGTTAAGAAATTAGGTACCCCTAAAGCAGCCACAATAATATCGGCACCTAAACAAATTTCTTTCAAATTTTTTGTATGGCTATGACAAATAGTTACCGTGCAATTTCCTTGTGGAATATTACTGCTAAGTAAAATACTCATAGGGCGTCCTACAATATTACTACGGCCAATTACCACTGCATTTTTACCTTTTGTTTCTATCTTAAAAAATTCAAACATTAGTAAAATACCATAGGGAGTTGCAGGAATAAAAGTATTTAAACCTTGCACTAATCGTCCCACATTTACAGGGTGAAAACCATCCACATCCTTAGCAGGATTAATAGCTTCAATGACTTTGGATTCTTTAATATGTTTTGGTAAAGGCAACTGCACTAAAATGCCATCTACTTTTGGGTCCTTATTTAACGCTTCTATTTTTTCTAGTAAAACAGCTTCTTCTACTTCTGCCTCGAACCTATATAATGACGATTCGAATCCTGTTTCTTCACAATTTTTCACTTTACTAGCCACATAGGTTTCACTTGCGCCGTTGCTGCCTACTAAAATAGCAGCCAAATGTGGGGTTCTTTTACCTGCAGCCTTTAGGGCTTGCGTTTGCAATAACAAGTCCGCTTTTACTGCCGCGGAAGCAATTTTACCGTCTAGTACTAACATATCGCAAATTTAGTCATTTCCCCATTATCTTTGTCTCTTAAACTATTGTATGGAACAAAACCCAAACCAGCCCTTAAATATTGAAATTAGCGAAGAAATTGCCGAGGGTGCTTATGCCAACTTAGCTATTATAACCCACAGCAATGCTGAATTTGTGGTTGACTTTGTGAACGTAATGCCTGGCACGCCAAAAAGCAAGGTAAAGTCCCGTGTGATACTTACCCCTATGCATGCAAAGCGTTTTATGAAGGCTTTGGTGGAAAATGTAGAAAGGTATGAAGAAGCAAACGGCGCAATAGGTGATATGTCGCCAGTGGAAATACCCATGAACTTTGGCGGCCCTACTGCACAGGCTTAATTACCAGTCCTGCTTATGTTCGGCATAACTATAGTAACCTTCGGTACTTACTATAATATGGTCAATCAATTTAATATCAAAATAAGTAGCTGCTTTTTTTACTTTGTCGGTAAGTAAATCATCCATCCTGCTTGGCTGTAACTGACCACTAGGGTGGTTGTGACATATAATTATGCCAGTTGCTTCGTGTCTTAAAGCTAATTTAAATAAAATCCTTGGATCGGCAATAGTGCCGGTAAGCCCACCTTCACTGAGGATTTCCTCATGTATAATTTTGTTTGCTTGGTTTAGCAACAACACCATAAAAATTTCTCTACTTTCAAATTGCAAAGCGTATTTCAAATGTGCTGCAACATCCCCGCTCTCCCTAATATTCTTTTTTAAAACAGGATTATGCATTCTTCTGGAACCTAGTTCTATGGCTGCGAGTACGCGAATAATTTTTACGCTGCCAATTCCTTTTATTTTTAATGCTAATAAGTCGGGAAGGGTTTGTTTGGATAATTTTTGTAAACTATTTTGAGCCGATTGCAGTAATTTTCTTGCTAATTCAATTGCATTATTTTCGGCGGTTCCATGTTGTAAAAATATAGCGAGCAGTTCAACTTCACTTAAATACTTGGCACCTTTGGTGGACAATTTATAGACAGGTTGATCCTCGGGGGCCCAATGCTTGATATTATTTTTTTGCTGCATTAATTTTCGTCAAATGTAGGCGGGAAGGAAGTAGGCTATAAGGGTATAAATACTAGGAAAAAAATAGAATTTTAGCCTAGGTGAATGAGTTGTTGAAAAGTAGGAGCGCGTTTCTCCCCATAATGTAAACGATATTGATAACTTTGGGCACATTCAATACCTCATGAACCCTTCTGTTAAAATATTCGCTGGAAATGGCTCCCAAGCCCTAGCCGAAAAAATTGCCCAACGTTTTGGCGCCCCCATTGGTAAAATAAACATCCAAAAATTTAGTGATGGCGAGTTTCAGCCTATCTTTTTGGAAAGTATCCGTGGGGATTATGTTTTCTTAGTACAAAGTACTTACGCCCCTTCTGACAACCTAATGGAACTTTTAATGATGATTGACGCCGCTAAACGAGCAAGCGCCTATAAAATCATTGCAGTAGTCCCTTATTATGGTTTCGCAAGGCAGGACAGAAAGGACAAGCCAAGGGTTGCAATAGGGGCAAAATTAATTGCAACCTTATTAGAAGCAGCTGGTGCAAACAGGGTAATTACCATGGATTTACACGCCGCACAAATACAAGGTTTCTTTGACGTGCCGGTGGATCACCTTGACAGTTCGGCTATTTTTATTCCTTATATAGAACAATTAAAGTTAGAAAACCTGGCTTTTGCTGCACCAGACGTGGGAAGTACTAATCGCGTACGTGAAGTAGCGAACTACTTTAACGCCGAAATGGTTATTTGCGATAAGCACCGTAAACGTGCTAACGAAATTGCCAGTATGGTAGTTATTGGGGATGTTACGGGTAAAGACATTGTTATTGTGGACGATATATGCGACACCGGAGGCACTTTGGTTAAAGCAGCTGCTTTATTAAAGGAGAAAGGTGCAAGAACAGTACGCGCTTTAATTACGCACCCTGTTCTTAGTGGTAAAGCATACGAAAATATTGAAAACAGTGTGTTAGAAGAACTCGTAGTATGTGATACTATTCCATTGAAAAACGCGTCGCCAAAAATTAAGGTATTGACGGTTGCCGACCTATTTGCGATAGCCATACGTAATGCCTATGAAAACAAGAGCATTACTAGCTTATTTGTTCACTCGCAATTAAAGGCAAGAGGTTAATAATCAATAAGTTATTAAATAAGAAGGAGAGACTTTGGTTTCTCCTTCTTTATTTATTACCTTCGCCGTCCATTATTTATAAACAACAATTTCATTAAAATGAAGACAATTACAATCGAAGGTCACTTGAGGACCGAAAGTGGCAAAAAAGTCGCCCGCCAACTTCGCTCTCAGGACAACGTACTGGCGGTAATTTACGGGGGTGCTACAGAAGTAAATTTTTACGCTCCAACTAAAGCTTTCAAAAACTTAGTTTACACAAGCGAATTTATGTTAGCAGAAGTAACAGTGGCTGGTAAAACTTACAAATGTATTTTGAAGGATTTACAATTCCACAAAGTAACCGATGCATTATTACACGTTGACTTATTAGAGTTAGTAGAAGACAAAAAAGTAATCGCTACTTTGCCTTTGAAAACTGTAGGAGTTTCTGTAGGTGTTAAAGCAGGTGGTAAGTTAGTAATCAAAATGAAGTCTTTAAAAGTGAAAGCTTTACCTAAGGATTTAAGAGAGTGTATCGAAATAGATATCACAAACCTTGAATTGAATGGTAACTTACGCGTACAAGACGTGAATGCTCCAAACATGGAGATTTTGAATCCAGCTCGTATTCCAGTTGCGTCTGTTGTAATGACACGTCAATTGAAGCAAGAGGAGAATGCAGCAGCAGCTCCAGCTAAAAAATAAAACTTTAAATAGTTATATAATTAATCCTTCCCGTTTACTCGGGAGGGATTTGTTTTTTTAGGGTACTTTTATAAAATATAAAGCATCCTATAAACCTTTAATGATTTTAAAAATCCCTAAAGGGATTTTTTTAGCTAATTTTGAAATCTAATGCAAAAGTTTTTAATCATAGGGTTGGGTAATGTGGGTGCAGAATATGCACATACCAGACACAATATAGGGTTTGATGTATTGGACGCGTTTTTAATAAAGCATGGCGGTTTTTTTAAGTTGGACCGTTTGGCGGAAGTGGCCGAAGTAAAATGGAAGGGTAAAATATTTATTTGCGTAAAGCCTACTACATTCATGAACTTAAGTGGCAAGGCCTTTAAGTATTGGATGGACAAAGAAAAAATTGAACTACAAAACACATTAACTATTGTAGACGATTTAGCATTGCCAATTTCAAAAATTCGTTTACGTGCATCGGGTTCCGATGCTGGACATAATGGTTTAAAGGATATACAACTAACATTAGGTACAGACGCCTATCCTAAATTGCGATTTGGTATTGGGAATAATTTTGCCAAAGGGCAACAAATAGATTTTGTATTGGGTAGGTGGGCGCCAGACGAGAAAAAACTAATTAATTTAAAAATTGAAAAATCAATTGAAGTGATTGAATCCTTTGCGACAATTGGTTTAGAAAGGACAATGACTATTGCAAATGGGTTGGATATTAAATTAGAAGCCTAGTACCGAATTAAATTTATTCCTATGAGTATATATTGTATTGGCCGAAACTATGTAGCGCACGCAAAAGAACTAGGTAATGAAGTGCCTACTTCGCCAGTTATTTTCATGAAACCTTCTACCGCATTATTGGGAAAAGGAGAACACTTAACTATTCCTAGTTTTACGAGCGACTTGCATTATGAGGCCGAACTAGTTTTACGCGTAAACCAAATGGCTAAAAATATAAAGGGTGCCAATTTGTTGGATTACTGTGACGCTATTACCGTAGGAATTGATTTTACTGCAAGGGATTTACAAAACAAATTAAAAGAAAAAGGCTTGCCTTGGGAAAAGGCAAAAGCGTTTGACGATTCTGCAGTAATAGGCGAGTGGATACCACTAACCCAGGATATGTTTGAAACTCCATTTCATTTCTCCATGACACAGAATGGCAGTATGGTTCAAGAAGGAGATTCTTCCCTGATGATATTTTCATTGTCGCAAATACTTGACAGTATAACCGAATATTTTACTATTTACCCCGACGACCTAATTTACACAGGCACCCCAGTTGGTGTAGGCCCCACTTCAAAGGGGGATGTTTTTGAGGGATTTTTTGAAGGAAAACCTGTTTTTAAGGTTAAAGTGAACCTATAATTTCAAAAAAATAATGTAGTTTTGCCACCCTCCAAAGGAGGTAAATAACCATAAGGCGAGGTAGCTCAGTTGGTTAGAGCACAGGATTCATAACCCTGAGGTCCCGGGTTCAAATCCCGGTCTCGCTACATGCAAATCAAGGACTTACGTTGAATCGTAGGTCCTTTGTTGTTTCTGCGTGAGGTTTGCGTGAGCTTTTGCGTGAGGTTTTTATCATTTCTTACCTGATGAAAATCATGATCTCCTTATTTATAAAAAGGTAGCTTGCTCATTCACATAACAAAATTAACATGAAAGGCAAGAAAAATATTGCAATTGGTTTTTTGACTATGGGTTTCTTTATGATGTATGGTTTCTTATTAATCTATTTAAGAGACTTTGCTCCTAATAAGCTACAATGGATTAATTCATACAGTATAGGAAAACATTTTGAGTCACGACTTGCTCATGTACACGGTAATTTATTCGCTGTCTTGAATATTATCATTGGATTTTTGTTAATTCAATTTTCACATCGCTTAAACCAGTCTAATAAAATTTCATGGTTAGCACTAGGAGGATTATTAATGCCATTAGGAATTTTATCAGAAGTTTATTTTGGGCTTCCTCCAATTTTCGTTTTGATAGGAGCAATCAGTATGACAACTTCAGTAATTTGGTTAGGTATTGTATTTTTTTCCTTAAAAAGCACTGAAACAAATTAATATAGCTTGTTGTAGTAATATGCAATACTATGCTTCCGTGATGGACATTCAATTTCGCTACTTTTTTGAATTAGTATTCAAATCTAAAATAGTGTACAAAGGGCAAAAACTAACAATACTTGTTAATAAAAAAACTCCACCTAATGCGAGTAAAACAATACCTGCTGTACCTTCTACAGTTTTAGTAATATAAAGCATTGCAAAAGCAATGGCGATGATAATTCTAATTGCTTTGTCTAATGATCCCATATTTGCTTTCATAATATAAAATTTGATGATGAAATAAATTTATTT
>CANHAE010000009.1 GCA_947458915.1 Bacteroidota bacterium | reverse complement strand
TCATAAATCCTACCAGTATCATTTTGAACAAATGGT
The DNA here is from genome assembly GCA_947458915.1 of Bacteroidota bacterium. Taxonomy (GTDB): domain Bacteria; phylum Bacteroidota; class Bacteroidia; order Chitinophagales; family Chitinophagaceae; genus Sediminibacterium. The sequence goes on along the minus strand of CANHAE010000009.1, from coordinate 35,043 downwards.
GTGGATGTTGTTCCAGTTGGTGGTGTTGGTGAGGGGCTGCTTGCTGGCGCGTTTATTGTTACAAATTGAGATAAGCTTGGGTAATAAGTAGTATCAGTAGCCATATACATAAGTTCAAACACAATTTTCCCTGCGTTTCCTGTGTACAATTTAACAGTGTTGATAGTCAATGGAATTTTTGTTTTTATCTTCATATTATTGCCAGAAAAGTTATTATACCCCCCGGTGCTTGATAAGCTAGTATTTGAAACTGGGCCAACTAATCCTTGATAACCTTTACTTAAGTAAACCTTGTTCTGCTGAGTACTTGCGGTTGTTGATGAGCCAACGGCTATTATATTTTTAAAATCACTGTTATCATACCAAAAATAGGAACTGCCAGAAGTTGGGTTACTAACTGTTAATTTTAAATTGGCATTACAAACTACGGCCTCTCCAATTGGATTTTCTGCCGCTGCAATACCAGTAACTATATCCGAGTAGGTGTCATTCAATTTTTGTTGATCTGCTGTTAAACTAACTGAAGCGCTAATAGAATAGATAGTATTCGCTGCAATACTAAATGGTTTTTGAAAAGTGTAATTCATACTCTCTAATCCATTCAGTTTCCCTGTAAATATTTCATTCACATTAAGAATAGTGGATTCTCCATTTTTAATAGTTAAATTAAGAGGTATATTCTGTTGCGCTACAGCCCCATTATTAATGACTTTGACAGTAACATACTGTATGTCTTTTTTACACGAATTTCCAATTGGGTTTACGATTTCTCCTATCTGTAAATCGTTGGTTGGGTTTACAATTTTAAAACTATAGTCCTGTGTTTCTCCAATTGTATAATTATCACAGGCTTTCACATCAGCACTATTGTTTGTTTCCATTGCAACAATTCTTAATTTGGTTATTTTGCCAATAACTAAATCGCTTGGCAATTGTATTGCTGCAATGTATTTATCTCCATTAAGTAACACATTACTTGTTCCTACTGTTTCGGTAGCTTCAAAATTACCATTGTTATTATAGTCAATAAACACTTTCACAAATCGATTTATATTGGTTGCGTCCACACTTCCTACTTTTACAAATAAATTTAGCAATCCAGCAGGCTCCCCTGTAATCACATACTTGCTATTATCTGTATATTGGTTTGAAGTTGTATTCGCTATTTGAATATTATTAAAACTCACACTATCAATTTTTGTTCCAGCATTAGAAGTTGCTGTTGAGATACAATAAGCAGATCCGCCACTTCCACTTACAACAAGTGAGTAGGTCTGATGACCTCGGGCTAATACGCTTTTGTGCGAAACAGTGATATTATAAGTTTCTCCTAAAGAAGTTGAATCCAATTCAAGTTCTACTTTTTCTACATTGTCTAAAATATTATTACTTCTTGTAGCGGAGGCGCTAGGAATTAATGGATTCAAGGTCCATGGATAGAAGGTTTTACCCCCTTTAGTAATTACCAAATCAAGGTCGTTTACTAATTTAGGAGTAGGGTCGTCAAGCAGGGTACTACTGGTTCCTATTACATCTGTCCAAACCAAAGTCGCTTTAATTGGTTTGTTACCGGATGCAATAATATTATAAGTTTTAGTTTCATTATTCAGCAAGTCATTTTCAAATACAAGGTCAGTGCTTACCGAGCTGTTATTTGTGCTTAATGCATTACTTAAGGTACTAGCCGCCTCACTCATATTTAATAAGCCCCAACCAAATTTATAGTCAGGCCCCGAAAAATTACCAGCTTCATTTGCAGTATGGATTGCTAAGGCTTTGACAGTTGCCGATTTGATATTTTTATTAGTCAACTGCTGGCTTAATTCTTGTAGTAGCAAAAGCGCTCCCGCTGCACCCGGTGAAGCCATTGAAGTACCACTTTTATTCCCATAACTTGAATCATTGACAATTAAAGTTGAAAAAACATTCAAGCCATCTGCGACAATATCGGGTTTGATTCTTCCATCGTCAGTGGGCCCCCAAGAACTAAAATCAGTCATGACCACATCTTCTTTTTTGGTGTATCCACCTGCTATTCCTGCAACGGCCCCAACTGTTAATATATTTTTTGCATTTACATCGGTAGCCAAAATATCATATTCATTATTGCCACTCAAGCTATCTGGTCTATTTCCTGCATTATACCATTTTCCCTCAGCATTTCTTCTCCAATAAGGCTTTCCAACTTCTGGACCATTATCGTTTCTGTTATTTCCTGCTGCTTTTACAATTAAATAATTCGGTGCATTGTATGCAATTGAATCAAAAGCTTGGGCAGCATCGTCATAGGAGCCAAACTTATAGTCTTCTTTTTCATTCCATCTTCCATTAAACTCCCAACGGGTTGAATCTGAATTATAGTTCCATCCACTTATAATTCCATAAGAGTGATTGGATATTAATAATCCATTTGCCGCTGCTAGTGCCATTTCTGCTTCGTCGTTATTCCAATCGTAACTATAAGCGCCTTTTATGCCATAGGACATGCCTTTTGCAAGTGGGTTTAACCCTTTGCTCATAATAGTTCCAGCGACATGCGTGATGTGTTCAGAAACTTTTGTTGCGTTATCTTTATGAACAAGCCTGCCAGCAAATTCTTTATGTGTTAATCGTGGAATGCCTTCATCCCAAATACCTATTTTATTTGTTATACTATCGTTGCTCCCAGATAAGCTAAAACCTAACCCACCATTTGGCCAAATTTTGTGTGCGTTCACTGTAGTCGCTGGTATCGGATTCGCAAAAGCAATATTGTATTTTGGTTGGCCAAATGCATCCACACCCACTAAATAGGCTGTTGTTTTTGCGCCAGTTTTATAACTCAATGGCCAGCCTTTATCTTTAGCTTTAATTATTGCTTCCGAAAAAGAAGCCCTTGATTTTAATTCAAAAGATTTTGAAGTATTGATAAGCACTTGTTTTTTTGTTTCATACTGTGCCAGTAATTGGCTTGAAAAAAAACAGGCAAATAAGATATAAAAATAAAATTGCTTCATAGGTAAATTTCAACCGCTTTAATGCTAATTAATTGTACTAATTTACAATGAAATACCGGTAATACTTTTAAAAAATAACGAATTGTGCTAGTCTTATTTTTTTGTTTAATTTAGGTAATACAGAAGCGGCTTTAATTAAAACAATTTTTTATATGAAAAAGGGCCTATTTTCCTTGATTATAAGCATTTTCTGCATCCCAATTTATGGATGCATTAGCTTGAGTTCTCAAACAAAATTGACTGCATTACAAGGTGTGCAAGGTCAAGTTTTTCAGCAAAAAGGGAATAGTATGCCAATGAAAGGGCAAAAAACATCAAAAGGGACTTTTTTGCATACAATGGTTTATATTTTTGAGCCTACATCACTATTGAAAGTGGAGGGCTTAAACGGTCAAATTTGCACAAAAGTGAATACGGTATTAGTAGATTCAACGATGACGGATATTGACGGTAAATATAAAATTGCCCTCAAGTCTGGCAAGTATAGCATAATGGTAAAATTTGGGCAAGGTTTTTTTGTGCCCTATTTCTCGGGTACTCAGGACTTATCAATTATTGAAATACTACCAAAGACGATTTCGCAATTAGATATTATTGTAAATGTAAATGCAAGTTATTAATACTACTTGTATCTTTGCAGCTGTGTAGTATGAATGAGCAATCTCTGTTTGAACGTTTTCGTAATTCCCCCCTCCTAAATAATTTGGTGGACAGGATAGCTATGTCCCAGTTGGAACATAAGCCCTACCAGGTTTTTTTACAAAATTTACAAGGTTCGACGCCGGCTTTTGTGCTGCAAACTATTTTCACGCATCCTAAAACAACAACATTAAACCATTTGGTAGTGTTGAATGATGCCGAAGAAGCCGCCTATTTTTTAAATTCAATTGAAAGCGTTACGGAAGCATTAGATTTATTTTATTTTCCATCTTCTTATAAATCCCCGCATAATTTTAGTGTATTAAATCCTTCGCATGTTATGCTAAGGACCGAGGCACTTACTAAAATTTCAATGGGGGGGAATAAGAAAATAATTGTCACTTATCCTGAAGCGTTATTTGAAAAAGTAATTTTACCCAATACGCTACAACAAAATATTATTCAAATCAAAACCAATGATACGCTTGATTTGAACGGAGTGATGCAGCAATTAGTTGACTATGGTTTTGAGCGAACCGATTTCGTTTATGAACCTGGGCAGTTCGCTTTAAGAGGAGGTATTTTTGATATCTATTCCTTTGGAAACGAAAATCCTTATCGTATAGAATTGTTTGGAGAAGAAGTAGACAGTATTCGTCTGTTTGATCCAGCTTCGCAATTAAGTGAGCGTAAATTACTGCAGGTAAATATTATTCCGAACGTAACTACCCAGTTTGAAGACACGCAAAAAATTTCTTTACTAGATTTTGTTTCAAAGGATACTATAATATGGTTAAGGGATTGGGATGTGATTCGTCAAAAAGGGGTTGATCAAATGGAGTCACTTAAAGATTTCATAAATCACCATGCTATATTGAATAAAACGGACGAAAACGATCCACATAAAAGAGAGAGTCATATACAAGATTTCGAAACTGTTGAAAATACGACCATACAATTACAAGATAAGTATATTTTAGAATGGGGCTTTCAGCCACATTTGACAAAAGAGAAAATAGTTTTTGACACACAACCGCAGCCTTCCTTTAACAGACAGTTTCAATATTTAATAGCCAATCTGCAGGAGTTAGAAAAGAAGGGCTATACTTTGTTTTTATTTGCAGAACAAGCGAAACAATTGGAGCGTTTGCATGCTATTTTTACCGACTTAAACACGTCTATTCAGTTTACACCTATTGTAAAAAACATACACGAAGGCTTTATCGATCATGACCACAAAGTGGCATGTTATACAGATCATCAAATATTCCAACGTTACCATAAATACAAGGTTAAACAGGCCTATAGCAAAAACAAAGCTATTACACTAAGGACATTGAGGGATTTACAACCCGGCGACTATGTAACCCACATTGATCATGGTGTTGGTGTTTATAGTGGTTTGCAAAAAATTGACGTGAATGGGCGAACACAAGAAGCCGTTAGGATTATTTATAAGGACACAGATATATTATATGTAAATATTAATTCATTACACAAAATTTCGAAGTATACAGGTAAGGAAGGCTCGCCCCCGAAAATTAATAAATTAGGTTCTGATTCTTGGGCTAAATTAAAAGATAAGACGAAGGCAAAGGTGAAAGAAATCGCTTTTGATTTAATTAAATTGTATGCAAAGCGTAAATCCCTTTTTGGATTTGCATTTTCACCCGATAATTACATGATGCATGAATTGGAAGCTTCTTTTATGTATGAGGATACAATTGACCAAGCGAAAGCAATTGCCGATGTAAAGAAGGATATGGAGGCCCCAGCGCCAATGGATAGGCTTGTTTGTGGTGATGTAGGTTTTGGTAAAACAGAAGTTGCCGTAAGGGCTGCGTTTAAAGCGGTGGTAGACGGGAAGCAGGTAGTTATATTAGTCCCTACCACGATATTAGCTTTCCAGCATTATAAAACTTTTAAAGAACGATTAAAGGATTTCCCCGTTACGGTAGATTATATGAATAGGTTTAAAACGGCTGCACAAAAGAAAGAAACTATTGCAAGAGTAAAAGAAGGGAAAGTGGATATTTTAGTAGGTACGCATGGTGTATTGGGTAAGGAGGTAGATTTTAAGGATTTAGGTTTAATGGTTATAGATGAAGAACAAAAATTTGGTGTGGCGCATAAGGAAAAATTAAAAACATTAAAAACAAATGTGGATTGTTTAACCTTAACAGCAACCCCTATTCCAAGAACTTTACACTTTAGTTTAATGGGAGCAAGAGATTTAAGTATCATAAATACCGCACCAGCAAACAGACAACCTATTCATACCGAAGTGCAAGTTTTCAACGAGGATATTATTCGAGAAGCAATTTATTATGAAACAGAACGAGGTGGGCAAGTTTTTTTTATTCATAATAGGGTGCAGGGGTTAGCTGAAATGTGCTCGCTTATTCAAAAATTATGTCCTGATTTAAGTATTGGTCATGCACATGGGCAATTGGAGGGGCACCAATTAGAAGAAAAGATATTTGACTTTATTGAAAAAAGGTATGATGTATTAGTTTGTACAAACATTGTAGAAAGCGGTGTAGATATACCTAATGTAAATACCATTATTGTAAATAATGCGCATCATTTTGGATTAAGCGATTTACATCAATTGCGTGGAAGGGTAGGAAGAAGTAATAAAAAAGCGTTTTGCTATTTATTAGCACCTCCTATGGCCACACTACCGGACGATTCAAGAAAGCGACTACAAACACTAGAACAATTCAGTGAATTAGGAAGTGGGTTTCAAATTGCTATGCGTGATTTAGATATTCGTGGAGCCGGTAATTTATTAGGAGGGGATCAAAGTGGGTTTATGGTAGAAATAGGTTTTGAAATGTACCAGAAAATATTAGCAGAAGCTGTTAGGGAATTAAAGCGCTCCGATTTTAAAGAATTATTTAAAGAGGAAATTAGCAAACAGGATGATTTTGTGCAGGACTGCACTATCGACACAGATTTGGAAATAATGATTCCAGATAGTTATGTAGAAAATATTGGGGAACGCTTGTCTTTATATAGTAGGCTAGATCAATCGGAAAATGACGAGGCGCTTGCTGAAATGAAAGTTGAATTGGTAGACAGATTCGGACCAATGCCTGATGCCGTCCATGATTTATTTATAACTATCCAATGCCGTCGTATTGCAATAAGCCTAGGCTTTGAAAAGATGACCTTAAGGGACAATACCTTAAGGTGCTTCTTTGTTAACAGGCCCGACTCTCCTTATTTTGAGAGTGAAACTTTTAAAAATTTGTTAGCCTTTGCGCAAAGTGCCATGAATACAGCCAACTTTAAGCAAGTGGGTAAAACCTTTATTTTAATTGTTAGGGATATTCAAGGTATGGATGCATGCCTAAGGCTGCTTAACAAAATGCAGGCCGGAATAACTAGTAAGCCTTAGCTTGCTTAATTGTTTCCTGATTTTTTTAAAATACAAGACATAAAAAATGCCTCTCGGTAAAGAGAAGCATTTTTTATAAGTGAGCTTATACAGCTACTAGAATCCTTTTGTTGCAACACCATCAGCGATTGCTTTCAAAGCATTTGTTTCGCTCATGATAGCCGCCATTTTATTTCCTTTACCATCATGACCGCCAGCCATGTAACCGCCTCTAGCAGTTTTAGTGATCTTAGCATCATGCATTGGTACGTTTTTTTCTTTAGTCTTTAAGCAATATGCTTTGATCATTTTTGAAGTGTCCATTTTATATAAATTTTAGAGTGAAAATTTCTAATTGAAAATAGGTTATTTATCGTGATTCTATTGGGTTATAGCTTGTTTTTTTGTTAAATATGTTAAAATATATCAATATTCTAGGCTTTAAACGTCTATTTTGGCATATTTAGCGTGTGTTTCAATGAATTCCCTTCTCGGAGCCACTTCGTCACCCATTAGCATACTAAAAATTCTATCTGCCTCAGCAAGGCTTTCTATAGTAACTTGTTTCAATGTTCTTCTGCTTGGATCCATTGTAGTTTCCCATAATTGATCCGCATTCATTTCACCCAGACCCTTATACCTTTGAATAGTAACAGAATCGTCTTTACCACCACCTAGTTTAGTGACCAAGCCTTTTCTTTGTTCTTCACTATAAGCATATTCTTGGTCTTTACCTTTTTTCACCAAATACAAAGGAGGTTGTGCAATATATACGTAACCATTTTGCACCAATTCTTTCATATATCTAAAAATGAAAGTAAGAATTAAGGTAGCAATGTGAGAACCATCCACGTCAGCATCCGTCATGATAATTAATTTATGATAACGAAGCTTTGCAATGTTTAATGCTTTTGGATCCTCAGGTGTACCCACGGTAACTCCAAGTGCAGTATACATGTTTCTTATCTCCTCATTCTCGTAAATTTTATGTTCCATTGCTTTTTCAACGTTCAATATTTTACCACGTAATGGCAAAATTGCTTGGTAGCCTCTATCACGCCCTTGTTTTGCAGTACCACCAGCCGAATCTCCTTCGACAAGGTATAGTTCACATTTTTCTGGATCACGCTCAGAACAATCGGCCAATTTACCAGGTAACCCTCCACCAGATAAAACAGTTTTACGTTGTACCATGTCACGTGCTTTCTTTGCAGCAACACGTGCCTGAGCAGCTAAAATAATTTTAGAGATAACGTATTTAGCTTCTTTGGGATTTTCCTCTAAGTAAGCTTCTAATACTCTTGAAACGGTGGTTTGAACTACACCACTTACTTCACTATTACCTAATTTAGTTTTTGTTTGCCCTTCAAACTGAGGCTCAGGAACTTTAACAGAAATAATAGCACTTAAGCCTTCTCTAAAGTCATCACCTTCTACAGTTACTTTAGCACGTTCAAATAAACCTTCCTTATCACCATAGCTTTTAAATACACGGGTAAGTGCGGTTCTAAAACCAGTTACGTGTGTGCCGCCTTCAATGGTATTGATATTATTTACATAAGAAAATATATTTTCTTTAAAATCGTCATTGTAGGTTAAAGCAACTTCTACCATTACGTTTGAAGCCTCGTCTAAACCCTCAACATATAATGGTTGTGAAATAATTGGTGTTCTATTACCATTCTTATCTAACATTTGCACAAATTCTACAATGCCCCCTTCGCTATAAAAAACATTTACATAAGGTGCACCGTTTTCGTCTAGTTCTCTTAAATCGGTAAGCGTAATATTAATACGTTTGTTTAAGTAAGAAAGTTCGCGTAAACGTCCCTCTAAAATTTCTTTACGGTAAACAATTTCTTGAAAAATAGATTGGTCAGGCCAGAAGTGAACCCTAGTTCCAGTTTTGGTACTTGTTCCAGTTTCTCTTACCGCGTATTTAGGAATACCGATACTATATTCTTGCTCAAATGTTTTCCCTTCTCTTTCAACAGTAACTAATAATTTGCTACTTAATGCGTTTACACAACTCACACCTACTCCGTGTAAACCACCTGAAACTTTATAAGTATTTTTATCAAACTTACCTCCAGCATGCAATACAGTCATTACCACTTCTAGGGCTGATTTTTTTTCCTTAGAGTGCATTGCTGTAGGAATACCACGGCCATTGTCTTGGACACTTATTGAATTATCGGTATGAATGACTACTTCAATATGTGAGCAGTAGCCAGCCAATGCTTCATCAATAGAGTTGTCTACTACTTCATATACAAGATGGTGTAAGCCTTTTGATCCAATATCTCCAATATACATTGCGGGCCTTTTTCGAACGGCCTCTAAGCCCTCTAAAACTTGTATACTATCGGCACCGTAATTCTTGTTTTCTGCGGATTCGCTAGATTGTAAATCTTCTGACATAAAATGATTGAAATTTTGTTATTTTTATAGGCATTCAGAATGCATACAAACTTAAGAAAATTAAGGGTTTAAGCCCGAATTTAGGCACCGATAGTTATCCCCATTTTGATGATTTTGTGAATACCTTAAAGTGGCTAGAATTGGCTTAAAATACCCTTTACGGGCATTGTAGAAAATGGGCTCGATAGTACTGTTGAAAAATATCAATACTAGGTCATTTTTGTGTCATCATTTGAACAATTTAAACCCTTTTAATGTTTATACATTAAATTTGTATTCGTTGAATCAAGCATTAGACATATTAAAACAGGTGAACAAACCCAATGGGTTTGCAGGCATGGCGTTGCTTTACAACAAGGAGCAAAATATTCCAGGTTCAACCCAGTATACCATTCATCGGCTACTTGCCCAAAGTGCCTGGGATGCTGAAGATACGGGCATGTTTGTTTACCATTACAACGCTAGCCGACCCGATGACAATTATTTAGAACTAAGGTTTTGCATCTCAGGAAATAGGTATTGTGAAAATAAATTATGTGGTAATTGCACACAATTGCCTACTGAGGAATGTGATGGCCCACTGCGCACTATTGATATATTTTCTTTTCATTTTACGTCTACCTTTTTACACCAGTTTGTACATAATGTAAAATTGACTACTACAAAGGATGAGCTTTTAGCTTTCAAACTTCCCAATGCTTTTACTAAAATTTTCCCTTTAAGTTTAAATAAGCGTAAAATTTTAGATGCTGTTTTAAACCACAGCTATACAGGGTCCCTAGAGAATATTTTTATCAATGCTAAAATACACGAATTGCTTTTGCGTAGTTTAGAGAGTATAGTTGATGAAGAAAAGGAAGAAGGGTTTACTTGTAAATTTTTAGCAGATGATAGAGGGAAAGACAGTATTTATAAAGCACGCGAAATTTTATTACAACATATTGGCGATCCTATTACGATTAAAGAATTAAGTCGTAAAGTAGCAATGAATGAGTGTTATTTAAAGAAAGGGTTTAAGGAAGTTTTCGGTACCACTATATTTGATTTTTACCAACAGCAAAGAATGGAGCACGCCAAATACTTATTGTATGAGAAATCATTGAGTGTAACCGATGTATCTGCATTGCTTGGCTATTCTTCCATTTCACACTTTTCGGCTGCTTTTAAAAAACATACTGGGTTAAAGCCATGTGAGTTACTTCATTAAACACTGCTTTTTGCTTAAGTGGTTTTTTTTTACTTAATTTTATTTTCATTAAACTTATTATATGCGTAACATATTTGGTTTTGCATTTTTAATGCTATTCAGTGCTTGTGTTAATCAAAGAGTGGATTTAATAGTACATCATGCACAAATTTACACAGTCAATAGCAGTTTTGCGGTAGCAGAGGCTATGGCTATACAGGATGGGAAAATAGTAGCCATAGGGACTAATGATGATATCCTTAAAGAATACCAAGCAGATAGTGTTGTGAACGCAAAGGGTATGCCAGTATATCCTGGATTTATTGACGCGCATGCACATTTTATGGGGTATGGGCAAGCCTTGTATTCAGTTGATTTAATGTTTGTGAATTCATGGGAAGAGGCACTTCAAAGAATTGAGGACTTTGCGAGCAAACATCCCGGAAATACTTGGATTACAGGAAGAGGATGGGACCAAAACAGGTTTCCGGGCAAGACATTTCCAACAAATGCGGAGTTGAATGTGTTATTTCCCAATCGCCCGGTTATTTTACAACGTGTAGACGGGCATGCAAGCATCGCTAACCAAACTGCATTGGATTTGGCGGGTGTAAAAGCAGGTCAAACTATTTTAGGAGGCGCTATTGTTGCTATTAATGGGAAACTTACAGGTTTATTAATTGACAACGCAGTTGATGTTGTTAGTAGTAAAATACCGTCTGCAACAAAACAAGATTATAAAAACTGGTTAACTGCTGCACAACAAAATTGTTTTGCCACGGGGTTAACTACAGTTGCCGATTGTGGTTTAAGTCCAACAGATGTTGACAGAATAGTTGAGTTACAAAAAAGTAACGACTTAAAAATGCGTTTATATGTGATGTTGAGTGACCAGCCTAGTACGTATACTTCAAAGTACTTTACAGATGGAGGGTTTGTTACAGATAAATTAATGGTGAAGGGGGTAAAAGTATACGGTGATGGGGCTTTGGGTTCAAGAGGTGCTTGTTTATTAGCGCCTTATGCGGATCAAAAAAATTGGTCTGGATTTTTATTAAGTAGCGAAGCACATTTTGATTCAGTAGCTGCTAAGTTAATTAATACCGATTTCCAAATGTGTACACATGCAATTGGAGATAGTGCAAATCGTGTTATATTAAGAGTATATGCAAAATATTTAAAAGGCAAGAATGATAAACGATGGAGAATTGAACATGCTCAAATTATTAATCCGAACGACTTTCACTATTTCGGGGATAATAGTATTATACCTTCAGTACAACCAACGCATGGCACAAGTGATATGTATTGGGCTGGGGAAAGATTGGGTGCAGAAAGATTAAAAGGAGGCTACGCTTTTAAACAATTATTGGAACAAAACAATTGGTTGCCATTAGGTACCGACTTTCCAGTGGAAGAAATTAATCCTTTTAAAACATTCTTAGCAGCAGTTGCTAGGCAAGATAGTAAAGGATTTCCCATTGGTGGTTTTCAAATGGAAAATGCTTTAACACGTGAGCAAACTATACGTGGTATGACTATTTGGGCCGCAAAAGCAAACCGCATGGAAAAGCAAGTGGGAAGTTTAGAAATTGGCAAAAAGGCCGATTTTATTTTACTCGATAAAGATTTAATGAAAGTTTCTACGGATAGTATTCTTCAGGTTAAAGTATTGAAGACCTATATTAGTGGTGAACGCGTTTATTAAAGAGGGGGATTCAAAAGTGAATCGCATTCAGTATTAATTTATTTCAAGATCTATTTCTATTTAATAATAAAGAGAAAAAATACAATATTCCTCAACGCTCACTGCGCATGCTCGAATGTTCGTTTCGGAATAGTATTTATTTCTCTTTATCGTTGAATATTTTTGTATTTAATTAAAGTCCAACCATGTCTTTAGGAATTACCCATGCATCAAATTCCTCAGGGGTAACATAGCCTAATTTTACTGCCATTTCTTTTAAGGTAGTGCCTTCTTTATGTGCTTTTTGAGCAATCTCTGCCGACTTATAATAGCCAATTTTAGTGTTCAGGGAAGTCACTAACATTAAGCTATTGTCGACGTGTTTTTTAATATTCGCTTCAATTGGCGCTAAGCCAATTGCACATTTTTCATTAAAGCTTACACAACCATCACCAATTAAACGCGCACTATGTAAAAAGTTATAAATCATAACAGGTTTAAACACGTTTAATTCAAAATGTCCCATTGACCCGCCTACGTTAATGGCAACGTCATTGCCCATAACCTGAGCAGCAATCATGGTTAAAGCTTCGGATTGGGTAGGGTTTACTTTGCCGGGCATGATGGAAGAACCTGGTTCATTATCGGGAATGAATAATTCACCAATACCACTTCTAGGCCCTGAAGAAAGCATACGCACATCGTTTGCAATTTTCATTAAACTAACAGCTACTGTTTTTAATGCACCATGTGTTTCGACAATCGCATCGTGTGCGGCCAATGCCTCGAATTTATTTTCGGCGGTAATAAAAGGCAAACCCGTTAGGTTGGCAATATGTTTTGCTACATTTTCGGAATAGCCCTTTGGCGTGTTAATTCCTGTACCAACAGCGGTGCCTCCTAATGCTAATTCACTTAAATGTGATAATGTATTTTCAATGGCTTTAAGCCCATGCTTTAATTGGCTTGCATAACCGCTAATTTCTTGCCCCAAAGTAAGTGGGGTAGCATCCATAAAATGGGTGCGACCAATTTTTACAATATGCATAAACTCGGCACTCTTTGTATCTAAGGTATTTTTTAAAGCCGTGATACCAGGTAAGGTCGTTTCTTTTAAAATTTGATATGCTGCAATGTGCATTGCAGTTGGGAAAGTGTCGTTAGAGGACTGTGATTTATTTACATCATCATTCGGGTGTAAAAACTTGTCATGATCAAGTAAACTTCCCCCTTTAATTACATGAGCACGATACGCAATTACTTCGTTCATGTTCATATTGCTTTGTGTGCCGCTTCCTGTTTGCCAAACTACTAATGGAAATTGGTCGTCTAGTTTTCCTGCTAATATTTCGTCACATACCTGGCCAATTAAATCACATTTTTCTTTTGGCAAAACACCTGCATCAAAATTGGTTAAAGCAGCAGCTTTTTTTAAATAGGCAAATGCACGAATAATCTCTTTCGGCATTCTATTAATGTCCTGTGCGATTTTAAAGTTCTCAATGCTTCTTTGTGTTTGTGCGCCCCAATATACGTGCGAAGGTACTTTTACTTCACCCATCGTATCTTTCTCAATTCTATATTCCATGATTTTTTTTTAATTTCCTTTAAATACTGGTTTCCTTTTTTCAATAAATGCTTGTATACCTTCCTTGCAATCGGAAGTTGCAAAACAAGCACCAAATAATTTAGCTTCCACTTCATAGCCATTCTCTGACTCGTTCCAAGCAGCATTTATCGCTTTGATAGAATTAGCCACTGCCAGTGGAGCCTTAGTGTGACACACCTTTAAAATAGAAAAAGCTTTGTCTAATAATTCGGTTTGTGGAACGACATAGTTTACTAAACCATAATTCATGGCTTGTGTAGCATTTATAGTTTTACCTGTAATTACTAGTTCCATAGCGCGGCCTTTTCCAACTCTTTGTGTAAGCCTTTGAGAACCACCATAACCTACCATAATTCCCAAATTAACTTCAGGTTGTCCAAATACTGCACTTTCTGAAGCAATTATAAAATGACAAGCCATTGCTAATTCACAACCGCCACCTAATGCAAAACCATTAACGCATGCTATGATAGGTTTTGGAGAATTTTCGATTTTGAAAAAAACATTTTGTCCTTTTTTAGCAAGCGCTGTGCCTTCTTCTTTTGTTAAGGATTCAAATTCTTTAATATCTGCCCCAGCTACAAAACTTTTTAAGCCCGCGCCGGTTATTACTACACTTTTAATTTCTGGAAATTTATATACTCTATCCATGACTGCTTCTAAGTCCAACATAACTTGTTGGTTTAATGCATTTAATTGGTCAGGACGATTAATGGTAATGATCAAAGTGTGATCTTCCATTTTTGTGAATAAAGTTTGGAATGATGACATATAGAAGCGATTTTAAGAGTTAAAAAAGCAGTTTATTTATGGTGGACAGCAACCCAGTTTTTTATATAGTCGGCAATGTCGGAAGTGTTTGCACCTGGGGTGAACAAAGTGCCAATGCCCATTGCACTTAATTTTGCATTGTCTTCTTCGGGAATAATTCCTCCACCTGTGAGCAATACATTTTTTAAACCTTTTTCAAGCATGAGTTGGTATACTTTTGGAAACACGGTCATGTGTGCGCCAGACAAGATACTAATGCCAATGGCGTCAACATCTTCTTGTAATGCGGCTTGAACAACCATTTCTGGGCTTTGTCGTAATCCTGTGTAAATCACTTCCATGCCTGCATCGCGTAGTGCGGTAGCAATTATTTTAGCGCCACGATCATGTCCATCTAAACCTACTTTGGCAACTAATACTCTTATTGGTTTTTCTTCACTCATTCGGCTATATTTAACTAGCTAATTAGCTAGTACAAGTTACGTTATTTGGTTGAAAGAATTTGTAAGCAAAACTGGATTCTAGTGATGGTGTCTTTCAATTCAATTGCTGATGCAATATCAAATACCCCAGGTCCAAATTTCCCTCCAACAAGCATAATTCTAAAGGGTAACATTAGTTCACCTGATTTTAATTCATGTGCACTTGTAAGCTCTTTGAAATGTAGTTCAAGGCTAATAGGGTCTTGTGTTAGGATGCCCTTATTTATGATATCATTATAGGCGACGATTAAAGCTTCAAAGAAAGCTTGTTTTTGAGTGTCCCATTTAGGGGCAATAGCCGCAGTATCAATACTGTTAGGTGCTCCAAAGAAAAAGCTGCTTTGTAAAACAAAATCAGGCAATAAATGACAACGCTCTTTTACAAGACCTATGACTTTAATTAAGTAGTCATGTTCATGCACGATTATATTTGATGCGTCTAGGTATGGTTTAACAAGAAGGGCTAAAGCTTCGTTATCCATTCTCTTAATCCATTCTTGGTTGAACCATTTTGCTTTTTCGTAATCGAATTTAGCGCCACCTTTATGCACCCTATCTAAAGAAAAACCTGCTATGAGTTCATCTAAAGTAAATATTTCTTTATCCGTTCCGTCATTCCATCCCAACATAGCTAGTAAATTCACGAATGCTTCTGGTATAAAACCTCTTTCTTTAAAACCAATAGTTTTTTCGTTTGTATTTGGGTCGGTCCAGTCCATTGCAAATACGGGGAAACCTAAACGGTCACCATCACGCTTGCTTAATTTTCCGTTACCATCTGGTTTTAAAATTAAAGGTAGATGAGCCCATTTGGGCATCTTGTCTAAGCCAAATAAATATTTCCATAATAAAATATGCACTGGTGCGCTTGGCAACCATTCTTCCCCACGGAAAGCATGTGTGATTTCCATTAAATGATCGTCCACCACTACCGCTAAATGGTAAGTTGGCATACCATCGGCTTTTAATAAAACCTTATCATCAACTGCCTCAGCATCAAAACTTACCGAGCCTCTTATTTCGTCGGTAAAAACAATCGTTTCATTATCAGGAATTTTTATTCTTACAACATGGGGAGTTTGTTTTTTTAATAATTCAACAACTTCATTTTCAGGAAGGGATAATGAATTTTTCATTTCCATTCTGTGCGCTCGACTATATTGAAAATTTGGAATTATTTTTCTTTTTTCTTCTAATTCAGCAGCAGTGTCAAAAGCATAGTAAGCGTTTCCTTGAGCGATTAGGGTGTCGGCATATTTCTTATAAATTGCCTTGCGTTCACTTTGTCGGTAAGGGCCATATTTGCCTCCATGTATTGGGCTTTCATCGGGTGTAAGTCCGCACCATGCTAGTGTGTCTAAAATATATTGCTCAGCACCTGGTACAAAACGAGATTGGTCGGTGTCTTCAATACG
The DNA here is from genome assembly GCA_947458915.1 of Bacteroidota bacterium. GTDB lineage: Bacteria > Bacteroidota > Bacteroidia > Chitinophagales > Chitinophagaceae > Sediminibacterium. Next base: position 18,455 of record CANHAE010000009.1, on the reverse strand, counting down.
TAGAATAAAATCCCCATTATGGTGTTTTGCAAACAAATAATTAAATAATACTGTCCTTACGCCACCCAAGTGCAAACCACCTGTGGGAGAGGGTGCAAACCTTACTCTAACCTTTGAATTCATGCTATTTATTATTTCCACAAAGATAATATTCAAATGGGCAAAAGAACTATTTATATTTGGGTATGTATTTAATCAAAACACCTTGGCTTTTAAAAGCATTTTATCCAAAATGTACCTGGGATATTCCTAGTGAGGGAAAGGTGGTGTATTTGACATTTGACGACGGGCCACACCCTCAAGCTACTGCATTTGTTTTGGCGGCGTTAAAGAAATTTAATGCAAAAGCAACATTCTTCTGTATTGGTAATAATGTACTGGCTTACCCTGCTATTTATTCAAGCATTTTAAACGAGGGGCATGCCGTTGGGAATCACACCTATGATCATTTAGATGGCTGGAAAACCAACTTGAATACTTACTGTGAAAATGTCAAATCTGCGGCTAAATTAATTGACAGTCCATTTTTCAGACCACCATACGGGCGCATCACAAATGCGCAAATAAATCAAATAGTAAAAGCAGCTGATTTACCAAAAAAGATTATAATGTGGGATGTATTAAGTGGTGATTTTGATTTAAAACTTACTGGAGTGACCTGCGCAAATAATGTGATTCATAAGGCAAGGTCGGGTTCTATTATTGTTTTTCATGACAGTACAAAAGCATGGGAACGCTTAGAAGTCGCATTGCCTTTAGTTTTACAACATTTTTCGGATTTGGGATTTAGGATGGATGCTTTGCCAACAAATTTGACATAAAAAAGGCCAAGGTAGAAACCTCGGCCTGTATAATCCGTACCCTATAAAAAACAAAGTTTAAGTCAAATTGAGTAGCATTGAAAGCTTAATACATACCATAAACGCTGAAATATATAGATTTAGTATGCGAAGCGTAAAAAATTTCCTTCTTTTGTACTTAAACACAGTTAGTTATGCGTTGGATTGATACACATGCCCATGTTTATGCTGAAGAATTAATGCCAGCTTTAGATACAGTAGTAAAAAATGCAATATCAAATGGGATTGATCGTATTTTAATGCCAGCCATTGATAGTAGTACTTTACAAGCGATGTTGGAAGTAGAAGAAAAGTATCCTGATAATTGTATTTCCATGATGGGATTACATCCTTGTTATGTGAAAGAAAATTATTTACAAGAATTGGCGATTGTAGAACAATGGTTAGGTAAAAGAAAGTTTATAGCAATAGGGGAGATAGGCTTGGATTTTTACTGGGATAAAACATTTACAGCACAACAATATATAGTATTTGAACAGCAAATGCAGTGGGCATTAAAATACAATTTACCTATTGCAATTCATACTCGAAATGCAATGCAAGAAACTATTGAAGCTGTTAAACCTTTTGCAAAAAAAGGATTACGCGGTTTGTTTCATTGTTTTAGTGGGAGCAAGGAGTCGGCGGAACAAATAATTCAAATGGGTTTTCACCTTGGGCTGGGCGGGGTGCTTACCTACAAGAACGCAGGTGTAGCGGAAGCCATAACTGAAATAGCAATGAGGTGGTTGGTATTAGAAACAGATGCGCCCTATTTATCCCCTGTGCCTTATCGTGGAAAAACAAATGAACCAGCTTACATGATTGAAGTAGCTAAAAAGTTGGCTGAAATAAAAAAACTTCACTTACATGAAGTTGCTGCAATTACTACCGAAAATGCAGAGCTGTTGTTTGGGTTGTAAGTTTTAATTATTTCATTCAAGGATTGCCGTCTCTTCGCTCCGGCATCCCAATAATTTCTCTTACATTGTATTTATTAGGATTGCCGTCGCATTGCTCCGGCATCCCAAATTTTTCATTCAAGGATTGCCGTCTCTTCGCTCCGGCATCCCAAACAGTTCTCTTTTACCAAAGCCTTTCAAACGATTCGCGTTGCGAATCATTTGGCTTTTATCATTTTCACCAACTTACAAAAGCAAGCTTTTGACGTTGTCTTAAATGATAAAAGCCTGTCACTTTCGTGACAGGCTTTGCAGAGAGGAAGGGATTCGAACCCCCGATACGTTGCCGTATACACGCTTTCCAAGCGTGCTCCTTAAACCACTCGGACACCTCTCTATAAGGTCTGCGAAGTTAAAAAAAATAGTTGGCTTTATTTAGGGAATGAGCTAAAACTTAGTGTTCTTTTAAGCTTTCATTTACGCGTTCGTTGTATTCCAGCGGTTCTGTTTTCCAATTCTTGTTATAGGCTACAAACCAGCCTAACCAAACTGAACGAGATAGACGCATTATTAAGGGTTGGATAAAAAGCAACATTACAATTGCCGTTCCCATCCAATAAAAAATTCTATTATCATCTAATTCAAAAGTCATGCCTATAAGGACTTTCCATGCTACAAATGTCGAAACAAAGTAAGCTACTGTTAATGCATAACTTACATAACCAGTTCCATAATAAAAACCTACTTCAATTTCGGTAGGTTGTCCGCAAACAGAGCAATGCTCATTCATTGTTGTGATGTTGGATAGATCGTAAGGATTTTTTGAGGCAAACAATTCACCTTCTCTGCATCTTGGGCACTTATTTGTAATGGTGCTCCATAAATAATTTGTACTCATGCTGCAAAGATATACAATATTAGTAGCTAGGCAATAAGTTGCTCCATTTGGATACCTCGGGAGCCCTTTATTAAAAATGTATAGCCTTTGAATTGCTGTTGACTTAGCCAGTCCTTCGCTAATAGGGCATCCTCAAAATAGGTATAGGGATGTTTACAAGCTTTAAAATCACCTCCAACTAATACAACTTTGTCAAAGGTAAACTGTTCAATAATGCTAATTAATTGCTGATGTTCGTTTATGCTTGATTCGCCTAATTCTCTCATGCCTCCTAGAAATAAAATTTTATGTGGGGCCTGTAATTTTCCAAAATTTTCAATAGCCAATTGCATGCTAGTCGGGTTGGCATTGTAAGCATCTAAAATAATATCATTTTCCTTCCAACGCATTAATTGTGACCGGCTATTGGTAGGAGTATATTTTTCTATCGCGGTTTTTATTTTTTCAACGGGCACATTAAAATGAATTCCAATTGTGACTGCCGCAAGTACATTTGGTAAATTATAATCACCGACTAATTGTGTTTGAATTTGTTGAATGTCAAAACCTTTAGTAAACTCAACAGCAAGCATTTCTTTATTGCTATGTGCTAAACCTTGAATGTTTCCTGTTTTTGTTCCATAGCTTATTACTTCAGCAATGCCTTCACTCATTTTGACTAGATAATCGTAGTCAATCATAATAAAGGCAGCGCCTTTGTTTACGCGCAGGTAATCGAATAGTTCACCCTTTGCTTTTTTTACCCCCTCTTCACTTCCAAAGCCTTCTAAATGAGCTTTGCCGCAATTGGTAATTAATCCGAAATTAGGCATCGCATAACTGCAGTAGCTATCAATTTCTTTCAAATGGTTTGCACCCATTTCTATTACTGCCATTTGCGCGTCAGCTTGAATACTTAATAGGGTAAGCGGTACACCAATATGGTTGTTCAAGTTTCCTTGAGTGGTATATGTTATAAATTGGCTTGATAAAACGGCAGCTACTAATTCTTTAGTAGTTGTTTTACCATTACTTCCTGTAATTCCTATAAATGGTATTGTAAATTTTGTTCTATGTAATTTGGCAAGTGCTTGTAGGCATAACAGGCTGTCTTCAACTTTGAATACTTGTTCCTTCCATTTAGTATCCAATGCAATAACTTCATCTACTATTGCATAGGAAGCGCCAGCTTCTAAAGCATTTTTTGCAAAAAGGTTGCCATTAAAATTAGGCCCCTTAAGTGCAAAATAAAGATCACCTGCTTTTAGTTTTCTTGTGTCAGTTTGTACTTGAGGATGCTGCTTAAAAATTTCGTACAAGAATTCAATAGAAGGAAGCTGCTTCATATTTGATACAATTTTTAGCTATTTGTAGAAGAAAGTAAACAAGTCGCTAATGCAACTAGTCCTTCTTCTCTTCCAGTAAATCCCATTGTTTCTGTGGTAGTTGCTTTTATGGAAATTGCATTTTTTTCTATCTTTAAAATGCTTGCAATACAATCTTGCATTACTTCAACATAAGGTTTTATTTTCGGTGCTTCTAAACATAAAGTAGAGTCGATGTTTACAATTTCGTAGCCTTGCGCAGTAATTAAATCATAAGTTCTTTGCAATAAAATTTTACTATCAATGTTTTTATAGGCATTATCGGTGTCAGGAAAATGTTTGCCAATATCACCAAGCCCCAACGCGCCCAATAGTGCATCGCAAATTGCATGTAATAATACGTCAGCATCACTGTGTCCTAAAGCTCCTTTATGATGAGGAATCTTAACGCCTCCAATCCATAAATCTCTGCCTTCGACTAATTGGTGAAAATCAATACCTGACCCTATACGTAATTTCATTGTTATTTTTTCTTGAAAGGGTTCAGTCTTTGTAATAAAGTTGGCTTGCTATCATCAACAGCGTTAGGTGTATCCATTCCAAATGCCGATACAGCGCACCTAAAACCAATATTACTTGTCGATTTGTCTTGGTCAAGATATCTTCTGGTACCAGGGTTTAACCAGTAGGGACGATCTGCCCAACTACCGCCTTTATACACTCTCGATTTATTTGAAATTAAGGTAGTATTACCTGTTTCATAACTAGCGATGTCAGGGTTGTCACCATCAATAGTATTGTTACTTCTGTATGGGTTAAAATCATCCATATCAATTGAATTCATAGGGCGATAAATGTCCGCAACCCACTCATTCACATTACCACTAATATTGTAAAGACCAAGTCCATTTTGCATAAAGCTTGTCACTTTTCCAGGAAAACCTGCGCCGTCATTTGAGTAACCAGTCATGCCCATATAATCCCCACTTCCGTTTTTAAAATTGGCCATAAACATGCCTTCTTTGCTTCCCTTTTTTGCACTTGTATTTCTTAATCCGTCGTTTCCGTTTGAACTCCAAGGATAAGGTGAATCAGATGCTACAATACTTGCATTAGGGAAAGTTGAATTTTTGCCCGCTTTTGGATTGTTGAAATTAGAGATATAATTTTTTTGACTAGATATTTTTGCTGCATACTCCCACTCGGCTTCTGTTGGTAAACGAAAATCAGGAATCATAACATAATCGTCTAAATTATTTTTAGATTTTAAACGTGCTGTAGTAACTGTTTTTTGTGCTGTATCTTTTGGTCCACCAATTTTACCTAAGTAAGGAGATTTTGGATCAATTAGTCCATTTCTAATTAAAGTTTTTTCGTTCGCTCTATCTGTTCTCCATCTGCAATAATTATTCGCTTGTTCCCAAGTAACTCCAACAACTGGATAGTCGTTAAAGGCCCTTGCTCTAAAGTAACCTTCAACCATTGGTTCGTTATAAGATAATTCAGTTCTCCAAACTGTAGTGTCTGGAAGTGCTGCATTTATTATAGAATCTTTGCCTAAGGGTCTGAATACCTTCTCTAGCCAACGTAAGTAATCTCTGTATTTTTTGTTGGAAACCTCATATTGGTCAATTCTAAATGAACTTACGGTTACACGTCTGAGGCTATTATTCCAGTCACCCATTACGCTTTCTTGGTTCAAGCCCATTGCAAAAGTGCCGCCTCGTATTAGTATAGTTTCTGCAAAAGGATCGTCTTTAGATGCTGCCATGGACACATTTTTCACTGCCTTTTGTTCCGAAAACGAAGACATTGTTGGCCCTAATAATAGTATGGCGAAAAACAGTAGAATACTATTTATAAAATTCATATAAAATAATTAATCAAAAATACAGTTAAAATATATCGCGAATATAGCTAGTTTTTCTTCATTTATTCAAATGGGGCTGTATTCTTATGTTACTAAAAGCCTAATTTTAGGCAATGAATAGGGTTGTATTATTGTTAATTTTATTTTCTTCAATTTTTAACCCCACCGTGAAGGGGCAAAATAGCCCTTTGTCTAGTGGTCAGTGGGCGAAACTAGCAGTTGGAAAGCAGGGGATATTTCAGCTTACTGGGAACCAATTAAAACAGATGGGATTGCTTATTCCATGCGCTTCAAGCCAAATTCAATTATACAGTTTTAGTGTTGCCAATTTAAAGGAAACGACAACGGTGAATAGTTCAGTTGGTTTGATTGAAAATGCAATACAAGTGAATGATGGAGGAGATGGAAAATTTGATGAATTAGATCATTTTTTATTTTACAGCGAAGGTCCAATTCAGTGGAAATTTAATGAAGTGGATAGCCTATTTGACCACTTTAATAATTCAACTAAGGATAGTGTCTATTTTTTTTTAACGCTTGGTGCAAATGGAAAGCGTATTTCAACAGCTGCTGCCCAAAATAATTATGATAAAATTATAGATCACTTTGATGAAAGGTGGTTAATTGAAAAAGACACCATTTCGTTGTTGAATAGTGGTCAGTTATGGCTGGGTAATACCATGGGACAAGGCAGCGGCAAACTATCAAATTTAACTTACACATTAAACACAGAAGGGATAATTATTGGTGCACCAATAAAATTTAAAACCAGCTATGCTGCTGCTAGTTTTTCTGCGCCCGGTAATTTTATATTAAAATGGAATGACCAATTAGTGCATGCTGCTTCCATTAATGCTGTATCAGGGCTTGGTTATGATGAGTCGGCTTTGTTAAAAAAATTCAATTTTGAATGGGATTATAACGGTTTAATGCCAATGCCAAACACTGCGCATGTTTCAATCGATTTTGTAAGTGGTACAACAAATAGTTCAGGATGGATTGATTTTATTCAAATACATGCAAAGAAAAATATTGGATTTTTTAATACACGCTCCTTCAGTTTTAGGAATAGTGTAACTGCTAATAATAAGCTTCCTGTTCAATACAAAATACAAGGTGCTGACGCCACTACAATGGTTTGGGATGTTTCTCGCCCAGCACGCCCTATTAATATGCAAATAACTATTCACGCTGGTGGAGTTGGGAGCTTCATACATGTAAGTGATACCGTTAATGAGTTTATGGCAGTGCAACAGCAATCAGTTGAAAGCCCTTTTTTTGTAGGTAATGTAGCGAATCAAAACCTACAAGGTTCGGTTAATGTTGATTACATTATTGTAACACCAATCGCCTATAAAAATGCAGCTATTAAATTACAGGCCTTTCATGCAAATGCAAATAATTTGAAGGTCGGGATTTTGATGGCAGAGGAAATTTATAATGAATTTTCGGGTGGTCAAGTGAGTCCAATAGCTATTAGAAATTGCATAAAATATTTGGTAGAAAAAGCAGTTATACAAAAAGCAAGTCCTCCCAAATATTTGCTTTTATTAGGCATTGGGAATTTTGAACTAAAAAAGCTAAATAGTGCGACACAAATTCCAACGTATCAAAGTGTTAATTCCACCAGCTTATTGTCGAGCTACACGTCGGACGATTATTATGGTTTATTGTCGGAAGGTGCAAGTATGACTGCCAATAATAATGTGACGGAACTTGCGCTGGCTATTGGGAGGCTTCCTGTTAGAAATGTTGCTGAAGCGGATACACTTGTTGAAAAAATAATTCAATATCAGCAGGGTTTGAATGGAGGCGCTTGGAAAAATCAACTAACCTGGGTTGCCGATGACGGGGATTATAATTTACACTTGCAAGACGCCGAGGAGATTACGAAAAATTTACAAAACAAAGCGCCTTTGTGGAATCATAAAAAATTATATTTGGATTTATACAAGGCAACTACTACCACCACAGGAAACACTTACCCTACTTTAGTTACAGACTTAAATCAAGTAATTAATAATGGCTCATTAATAGTAAATTATACTGGCCATGGCAATTATTTAAGGTTGTCGGAAGAAGCAGTAATTTCGGATGTTGGCATTGCACAATGGGATAATAGGGGTAAACTTCCTTTAATGATTACAGCTTCATGTGATTTTGCACCATATGATCAACCTCAACAAAGTCCTATTGGGTTTGACGCACTAATGAAAAATGGGAAAGGTATTGTGGGCGTTGTTGCGGCAAGTAGGTTGGTATTTGCCTACAGTAATAAACAACTAAATGATTTATTTATTCAGTCCTTATTGGTTCCCGATACGGCTAGCAAAATGAGCACCATTGGAGAGGCGTTGATGCGCGCAAAAAATAAATACTGGGCGCTAGTTCCAGACCGCGTCAATGCTTTCAAATTTTCTTTGTTGGGTGACCCAGCAATGAAATTGGCGACGGTGAAGTATAAGGTGAAATTAGCTGCTATTAACCAAAAGCAATTTATTGGCTCGGATACACTAACTGCTGGAGCTATTTATAAAGTAACTGGCAAAATTGAAGACAATGGTGCTGTGAAATCTAATTTTAACGGAGTGGTTGAATTGGTTTTATATGATGCAGTAAAAAATATAAACACCATTGCTAATTTACCTGCCAGTATGCCCGTTTCTGTTGCGGTACAAGAAAATATTTTATTTAGAGGGAAGGCTAATGTAAGTAACGGTGTTTTTGCTATTGAGTTTATATTACCCAAAGAAACAGTCGGCACGAATGGCGCGTTAAAAATGCAACTATATGCAAGCAATGAAAAAGAAGATGCGATTGGAGTGTACAATGGAATTTTTGTTAATAATAAATTAGATAATAGCTTTTTAGATACAGTAGGTCCGACTATAAAAGCGTTTATAAACGACACCAATTTTGTGGATGATACTTGGGTTACCACAAATGCAAAATTGTTAATCAATCTAGCAGATAGTGCCGGTATTCAAACTTCAGGTAATGCTTTAGGCCATGACATTGTACTTGTGATTGATGGAAATTATAAAAATCCAATTCTACTTAATAACTATTATACAGCAGCAATTAATACGTACCAAAAAGGTAGTATCGTTTATGCATTACCACCATTTTCAGAAGGGAAGCACACGTTAATTATTAAGGCCTGGGATTTACTAGGTAACTCAAATACGGACACGCTATTTTTTGTAGTTCCCCCCACTGAAAATGCAATGCTTAGAAATTTTTCTATTTCTCCCAATCCTGTTGGTGCTAGTGCGAAATTCAGTTTTGAACATAATCTGCCAAATACCCCACTAAAACTTCAACTTGAAATTTTTGATATTAAAGGTACTAGGGTATTTTTAAAACAGCTGGAGGAGTCCTATAACAGCAACCTAGTGGTTATTAATTGGGATGCTAGTGGGACTAATGGAGCAAAACTGTTGCCAGGGTTCTATTATTGTAGAATTCTTGCTACATATAATAAAACAACTATTTCTTTACCGAGTAAGTTTGTCAAATATTAGCGAATTGTAGCATCAATTATTTATCTTTATTGCGTTATTCATAAATATTCAATTAGATGATTCAAAATAAATTACGCCTTTTAGTCCTGTTGGTGCTAGCTGCTTTTTCTTCAATAGGATTAATGGCGCAAGCCGATTCTATTAATATTCAAAGCACAGCAGTTCCCTTTTTACTCATATCGCCAGACGCACGTTCAGGTGGAATGGGTAATTTGTCTTTGGCTATGGCCCCGGAAACTAATGATTTATTTGGGAACACAGCAAAGCTCCCGCACTTAAAAGAATCGAGGGCTTTTTTAATAAATTATACGCCTTGGCTGAAAGATTTAGGGCTGAATGATGTGTATTTAGCGAGTGCTGGTTTTTATCAAAAATTAAATGATAATAATAGCATTAATGCTTCATTAAGATTTTTTAGTTTAGGCAATATTGATTTTACCGATCAGGACAATAATCCACTTGCTTCACAAAGGCCATCAGAGTATAGTCTTGATTTTGGGTACAGTGTTTTACTCTCAGACCAGTTTAGTGTGGGTGTGACATTAAGGTTTATTCATTCTAAATTGGTGCAAGGCGCTTTAGGGCCCAACCTTACTAATTACCGTGCGGGCAATACATTAGCTGGTGACGTTAGTGTATACTACAAACAAAATGAAGACATGCAAGGTTTTCATGGCGGCTTGTTACTTTCTAACTTAGGAGGTAAAATAAGTTATACCAATGATTCAAGAGACAAGTCCTTTATACCTGCAAATATTGGTTTGGGTATTGGTTATATGAACAGGTTTGATAGCGATAATTCAATTGAATTTGGTTTGGATGTAAATAGGTTAATGGTGCCCAAAACACCTATAGGTCAAGACAGGGAAAGTGAAGTGGTTAGACAATATTATTCGCAATCGGTGGTAAGTAGCTGGTTTAATTCGTTTTCTAGTAAATACGGAATGCCAATTGGCGAGTCATTGAAGTTGTCAGCTGGGGCAGAATATAATTATACTGACCGTTTTTTCATTAGGGCTGGTTACTATATTGACAATAATAAAAACCTGGGTAATATGCAATATTTCACCTTAGGCACAAGCTTTCAATATGAAAATTCAAGGTTTCATATTTCCTACTTGGTTCCTTCTGGAGGAGGTATAACTAAAAATCCACTCTCTAATACCCTAAGATTCGGAACTGTTTTCAATTTCTAACTTTCTTTTTGCCTATTTTTGTTGACCATGTCAGCAATTATTAAAATCGTAAATAAAAGTCACCATCCTTTGCCAGCCTATGCTACCTCGGGTTCATCTGGTATGGATTTAAGGGCCTTTATTACCGAACCAATTTCATTAGCACCACTTAGTCGCATTTTGGTCCCTACGGGCCTTTTCTTAGCCATCCCTTATAATTGGGAAGCGCAAATTAGACCAAGAAGTGGTTTGGCTATTAAACAAGGTATTACTTGCTTAAACACGCCAGGCACAATTGACGCTGATTATAGAGGGGAACTAAAAGTCATATTGATTAACTTGTCCAATGAAACTCAAATCATAAACAACGGGGATCGTATTGCTCAAATTGTTTTTCAGGCTGTTGAAAAAGTAGAATGGGAATTAGCCGAGGAACTTGAGGAAACGGAAAGAGGGGAAGGAGGATTTGGTCATACGGGTAAACAATAATAATAATATGAAGCAATCGGTCCTCTTACTATTTACTATAATTATTTTTGCATCTTGTTCTAATTTAAAAAAAGTGCAAGTGATAAAAGATGCCTTATCAAAAAGTGATACTGCACAATATCAATTGTTGTCTGAAAAATCGGTGGTAGATTCAGCCGTTATTGTGAAAGAAATCGTTGATAAAATTACATCGACTAAACTAGATTTCACCACTATGAATGCGCGCTTAAAGGTCGATTATGAAACTATAAAAAATGCGGACACCTATATTGCGAATATTAGTATAAAGAAGGATAGCGCCATATTTGTAACAATAAGGGGGGCGATGGGTGTGATTGGATTGAAAGCTTTGATTAATAAAGATACAGTGGTGTTAATTTATCCACTTGATAAAAAGACAGTGATAAGGCCAATTAGTTACCTGCAGGAGATTATTAAAATTCCGTTTACTTTTTCAACAATTCAGGATTTTTTAATTGGCAATCCTATATTTATGGATAGCACCAATGTAGTTTCTTATAAAATGGATGAAAAAAAATTACAAGTAAGTTTATTAGGTGTTTTATTTAAAAATTTAATTAGTTTGAGTGAGGATAATTCAAAAATTATTCACTTAAAATTAGACGATATTGACTTGAACCAACACCGCACTTGTGACATAAGTTATAGTGATCATACTTTAGTGGGTATATATCAGTTTCCTTTATACAGGGATATTGCCATTGCTGCTCAGTCAAGGTTGGAAGTGCATATGGAAGTAAAAGAATTTAGTTTTAATGAACAATTGAAATATAGGTTTGCTATACCTAGGCCGGGTAAACGCAGGTAGTTTTAATTTATTCAAATAATAGTATCTATGATAAAAAGGGTTACGCTAATAATAATGGTAATTGTAATGGGAAGCAGCTTAATGAATGTTTCAGCGCAAGCCAATTTATCCCGTGAGGAATTACAAAAACAAGAACAGTCTATTCGAAGAGAATTAGAAGATCTTAACCGATTGCTTGAGCAAACCAAGAAAAATAAGAAAAACTCGTTAGGGCAATTAGCTGCTATCCGTAGCAAGATAGCAAAAAGGGAAGCATTGGTAAACGGTATTACTAAGCAGGTTAAAATTTTAGATGATGCTATTTTCACAAATCAATTAGATGTTCAAAAACTGAATAAGGACCTCGATACTTTAAAAGTCAGGTATGCTAAGAGTATTATTTTTGCTTATAAAAGTAGAAGTGCTTACGAATATTTAAACTTTTTGTTTTCTGCCAACAGCTTTAACGATGCAGTAAAGCGTATTACTTATTTGAAAAGCTATAGACAAAACAGAGAAGCGCAAGCACGTGCTATTGACTTGTCAGAGCAGGACTTAAACGCTAAAATAAGCGTATTAAATTTTAATAAAAAAGATAGGCTTAAAACATTGAATGTTCAGAATGAACAATTAAAAGTGCTAGTGGACGATAGAAAGGAACAAGATAAAATAATCAAGCAGCTAAAAAGTAAAGAACAAGAGATTACGGTACAAGTAAGACAAAAGGAAGCGCAAAGAAAAAAAATGCAACAAGCTGTTTTGGCAATTATACGAAGGGAAGCTTTAGAGGCTGAAAAGAAAGAAAAGGATAGAATTGCAAAACTAAAAGCAGCTGATGCAGCAAAAGTAAAAGCTAATAATACTGTTGTAAATAGTGTACCTGCTAAAACAAACGGTAAACCAACAAATTCGAAAGTAAGCAATGTGGAAGGGGGTTTAACTAGCACAACAAGTTCTCGTCCTTATTCAGCATTTGAAACAACGGAGGAAGGCAGAGAAGCTTCTGTTTCTTTTGAGACAAATAAAGGCAATTTACCTTGGCCAGTAGATAGAGGTAATGTGTATGTTCGTTTCGGTATTCAAAACATCCCAGGTACTAAATTGAATCAAAAAAGTGATGGTATTGAATTAGCTGTTCCCAAGGGAACGGCTGTTAAGAGCGTTGCAAATGGGGTTGTTAAATATACAGGGGATATAAATGGAGACTTGACGGTATTTGTTCAACATGGTAAATACTTTTCAATGTATACCTACTTAAGCGGCATAAATGTTAATGTTGGCCAAGAGGTGAGAGCTGGGACTGTATTAGGGCGCTCAGGCGTAAATTTAGATGGAGAAGGAACATTGTTGTTTTCTATTAATAATGAAAAGGCTGTTTATTTTGATCCTGAAAGTTGGTTAAAAAACAGAAGATAGTTTCGTTATATTTACTTTCTAATTTTTTGCTGCCATGTCAAAATACATTTTATCCTTTGATCAGGGTACGACAAGTAGTCGTGCTATATTGGTTGATCAAAAGGGCCAAATCCAAGGAATTGCACAGAAAGAGTTTACGCAATATTTTCCTCAACCAGGTTGGGTAGAACATGATGCAATGGAAATTTGGAGTACACAAATAGGGGTCGCTTCTGAAGCTATCAGTAAAAAAAACTTATCCTTAAACGACATTGCTGCCATTGGTATTACGAATCAAAGAGAAACAACGGTAGTTTGGAATAAACAAACAGGATTGCCAATTTACAATGCAATTGTTTGGCAAGACCGCCGCACAGCTGATTTTTGTGACACCTTAAAAAAATTAGGCAAAGCGCAAGTAATTCAAGAAAAAACTGGTTTAATAATTGATGCCTATTTTTCTGCTTCTAAAATAAAATGGATTTTAGATAATGTACAAGGTGCTCGCGCATTAGCGGCTAGTGGGGAATTGTGTTTTGGAACTATGGATACTTGGCTAGTATGGAAATTGACAAATGGGAAAGTGCATGTAACTGATGCTACCAATGCTTCCCGGACTATGTTATACAATATTCACAATTTGGCATGGGATAAGGAATTACTTACCTTATTTGATATCCCTGATTCGATATTACCAGAAGTAAAAAGTAGTAGCGAAGTATATGGGTACACCAATCATTTATTTACTAATAAGGAACTGCCCATTGCAGGTATTGCCGGGGATCAGCAGGCTGCATTGTTTGGGCAAATGTGCACGGCACCCGGCATGGTAAAAAACACTTATGGTACCGGCTGTTTTATGTTAATGCATACTGGAGATAAAGCAGTGACATCAAAAAATAATTTATTAACTACTATTGCTTTACAAATAAATGGACATACTTATTATGCATTAGAGGGGAGTGTATTTATTGGTGGCGCGGTGGTACAATGGTTAAGAGATGGACTACATTTAATTAGAAATTCATCGGAAGTGGAGGCACTAGCAAGGCAGGTTGAACATACTGAGGGTGTTTATTTAGTGCCTGCATTTGCAGGGCTAGGTGCTCCTTATTGGAACCAACATGCAAGAGGTTCCATTGTCGGCATTACCAGAGGAACCAACTCGGGACATATCGCCAGAGCGGCTTTAGAAGGTATTGCCTACCAAACCTATGATGTACTAAAGGCAATGGAAGCAGATGCAGGAATTCCAATTACAGAATTAAGAGTTGATGGAGGAGCGACCAATAATAATTTATTAATGCAGTTTCAATCTGACATTTTAAACACCTTAGTAATTAGGCCAGTGATTGTGGAAACAACTGCATTGGGTGCTGCTTATTTAGCGGGACTAGCTGTTGGATTTTGGAAGGACATGGAAGTGTTACGCTCCAATTGGCAGGTGGATGCTACTTTCCAGCCAGTCATGAATGCGACTGATAGAGCTGAAGGTATCAAGGGATGGCAGAAAGCAATTAAGGCAACAAATATTTAATTATCTATTTATTGAATACAATTTTTCTTAATTTAACGAATCGGTTTATTCTAAATTAAATGCACATGACTCCCTTTTTAGCAGAAGTAATAGGAACAGCTATAGTAATCATAATTGGTAATGGTGTGGTTGCAAATGTTGTATTACCCAATACCAAGGGAAATAATGGAGGCTTAGCTTCTATTATTTTAGGTTGGACTTTCGCAGTTTTCGTAGCGGTGTATATGACTTCAGGTATTAGTGGTGGGCACTTAAATCCGGCAGTTACAATTGCTTTAGCCACTGCTGGAAAATTTAGCTGGGCACTTGTCCCACTTTATATATTAGCACAATTACTTGGCGCTATGTTAGGAGCTTTTGTTGTGTGGATGGTTTACAAGGATCATTTTAACGAAAGCGAAGACGCAGCCGCTCAATTAGCTTGTTTTTCAACAGCCCCTTCTATAAGGAACCTTCCTCAAAATTTCATAGTCGAGACCCTCGCAACCTTTGTTTTCATGCTTGGAGTTTTCTATTTAAAGCCTGCAGCAGTGGAAATGGGGTCTCTATCGGCCCTTCCAGTTGCCTTTTTAGTTGCAGCAATTGGTTTTGGACTAGGTGGTCCAACTGGTTTTGCCATTAATCCTGCCAGGGATTTAGGGCCTAGAATTATGCATTTTATCCTCCCAATGAAGGGGAAAGGGCCTAGTGATTGGGGTTATGCGGCAGTTCCTGTATTTGGTCCTTTGGTGGGGGGAATATTAGCTGCTATTATATACGCACAATTTTTGCAATAATGTAGCAAAACCCTACCTTTGCAGCCGAAATAGATACTATTCCTTTCCTCAAGAAAATTGGGGATTGTTAAAACAATCAATATTATGGCAACAACAGGTAAAATCAAACAAATTATTGGTGCAGTTGTAGACGTGCAATTCCCTAATCAGAATGCACTTCCAGAAATTTACAATGCGATTGAAATTCAAAAACCAGGCGGTGAAAAATTAATTCTTGAAGTACAACAACATTTAGGTGAAGATAGTGTGCGTGCTATTGCAATGGACGGTACCGAAGGATTAGTAAGAGGCATGGAAGTTATTGATACAGGCAGACCAATTTTAATGCCAGTGGGTGAAGGAATCAATGGTCGTTTGTTTAATGTAACAGGAGATGCTATTGACGGGTTGCCACAATTAGATAAATCAAACGGTCGCGCAATTCACGCAACGCCTCCAAAGTTTGAAAACTTAAGTACTGCAACAGAAGTGTTGTTTACGGGTATTAAAGTAATCGACTTAATTGAGCCATACGCAAAGGGTGGTAAGATTGGATTGTTTGGTGGTGCGGGTGTTGGTAAAACAGTATTGATTCAAGAGTTAATTAATAATATCGCTAAAGGTCACGGTGGTTTATCAGTATTTGCTGGTGTGGGAGAGAGAACACGTGAGGGTAATGACTTATTGCGTGAGATGATCGAAGCTGGTATCATGAAATACGGAGAAGCTTTCCAACATAGCATGGAAGAAGGTGGATGGGATTTAAGTAAAGTAAACCTAGAAGAATTAAAAGAATCAAAAGCTACTTTCGTATTTGGTCAAATGAATGAACCTCCAGGAGCACGTGCGCGTGTTGCCTTAAGTGGTTTAACTATTGCAGAATATTTCCGTGATGGTGATGGTACAGGAAAAGGAAAGGATATCTTATTTTTCGTAGACAATATCTTCCGTTTTACACAAGCTGGTTCTGAGGTATCTGCCTTATTGGGTCGTATGCCATCGGCGGTTGGTTACCAACCAACATTGGCAACTGAAATGGGTTTAATGCAAGAGCGTATTACTTCTACTAAAAATGGTTCAATTACATCTGTTCAAGCGGTGTATGTGCCTGCGGATGATTTAACGGATCCAGCACCAGCCACTACATTTGCGCATTTGGATGCGACAACTGTATTGAGTCGTAAGATTGCCGATTTAGGTATTTACCCTGCGGTTGATCCATTAGATTCTACTTCAAGGATTTTAACGCCAGCAATTGTAGGAGATGCTCACTACGATACTGCACAAAAAGTTAAAATGATTTTACAACGTTACAAGGAGCTACAAGATATCATTGCAATTTTGGGTATGGATGAATTAAGTGATGAAGATAAATTAACAGTTTCTCGTGCACGTCGTGTACAACGTTTCTTATCTCAACCTTTCCACGTTGCAGAGCAGTTTACAGGATTGAAAGGGGTATATGTTTCTATTGAAGATACTATTCGCGGTTTCAATTCAATTATGAATGGAGAAGTGGATCAATATCCAGAAGCTGCATTTAACTTAGTAGGTACTTTAGAAGATGCGATTGAGAAAGGAAAGAAAATGATGGCTTAATTAATAAAAAACAGCGTTCATGTTATTAGAAATATTAACACCGGAGAAAAAACTATATAGCGGAGAAGTGCAAGGTGTTCAATTACCAGGCATAGACGGTTTATTTGAAGTATTAGATAAACATGCTCCGTTAGTAAGTGCTCTTGGTGTAGGAAAAGTTAAAGTATTGCATAAAGGAAGCGCTTCGGAATCCTACGAAATTCAAGGTGGGTTTGTTGAAGTAATCAACAACAAAGCAACCGTGCTAGTGGAAGGCGTTTTATAATAACAAAACATTATAAAGAATTATATTAGTCCCTTGGTAAAAGCCAAGGGATTTTTTTTATCTTTAAGAAGTCAATAGCACCCATGAAGAAAACATTCCCAATCATTTTTACATTGATTGCCTTATCTATATTAGGCATTCTATTTATTCAGGTTACTTGGCTCCAGGGATTATTTCTATTACAAAAAAATCAACTTGCCGACAAGTTGAACCAGTCGGGCGTTTTGGTTGCAAATGACATTAGTAAAAAAATGAATAGCGGTTTGTCGTTTCGTTTCCCAAAAAGAGGATTGGGGCTAAACCAAGATTATCATTTACATAAGTTTAATGAAACAACCATTTCTGACATATTTGATTATAAGGATATTAATAATAAGATAAGAACTGCGTTGGATAAATACGGAGTTAAGGAGGTTGATTATGAATTTGCTATTGCAGAC
This sequence comes from Bacteroidota bacterium, assembly GCA_947458915.1. Taxonomy (GTDB): domain Bacteria; phylum Bacteroidota; class Bacteroidia; order Chitinophagales; family Chitinophagaceae; genus Sediminibacterium. The sequence continues at coordinate 655 of CANHAE010000009.1, read as the reverse complement.
AAGAAAGGAAATATTGAAATAAGAACTAAACGTTTCGAAGATGCTTTTACGGACGAGTTAAACAGTCTGCAGTGCAGGGTGCCCGTTATACCGCAAGATGTAATGGAGCCAGCAGGACCATTTGAGACAATTATTATTGTAGTGCCTAATGTGCGAGGCTACTTACTTCATACGCTACAATGGGTTGTAATTGGGGCGGTATTGTTTATTATAGTAGTATTGGCGGCTTTTTTTATCACTGTTCGTTCCTTGTTTACCCAAAAAAAATTGAATGAAATAAAAAAGGATTTCATCAATAATATGACGCATGAATTAAAAACACCTTTATCGACAATCTCTTTAGCGGTTGACGCACTAAAGAGCGCTAAAGTACAATCCGATCCCAAGTCGGTCGAGTATTTTAGTAGTATTATTAAAGAAGAGAATGTGCGCATGAATAAACATGTTGAATCAATTTTGCAAATTGGACAATTAGAACGAAAGGAATACGAAATAAATAAACAGCCTTTAAATTTGCAAGATTTGCTTTTAGGGGTAATGGATAGTTTCAAATTACAATTGGAAGCTAAGCCGTCAAATATAGAAACTTATTTCGAAGCAAAGAATCACTTAATACACGCAGACGAAGAACATTTATTACACGTTTTTTCTAATT
>CANHAE010000008.1 GCA_947458915.1 Bacteroidota bacterium | reverse complement strand
TGGTAACAGGTGGTAAGCACTTTTCGTCATTACAAACCGTATACTCAATGGTACCGCTTACTTTTGTTTTACTTACAGCCTTTAATATAATAGCCTGTTTAAAATCCACCTTGCCTGTAAAAGTACCTATAATAGCTCCAAAATTTTTATCATAATTCTTCTCCAACTTACCTATCTCTTTTGTTTTACCATTTAATTTTACTAATGGGTTTGCTTTAAAAGTAATAGTGGTAGGTATTGGGCCCTTAGTGGCGAATTGAGAATACATATGCCAAGGCGCATCAATAGTGGCTGTTAATACAATATCGTACTGATTAGTTGCTGTTTTAATAGCATTGTATGACCACTTCACAGGATTTAACCTTTGTGCTTGTACTGAAAATGCAAGTACTAATAAATAAGAAAATAAAACTGCTTTTTTCATACACCTTAATTTATGGAATATACTAATTTAACAACCCGAGTATTTTAAATATTTCCTTGCCGTCAATATTGCTAAGTGCTTCCGACGTCGCACGCTCGGGATGTGGCATCATACCAAAAACATTACGTTTATCATTACAAATGCCAGCAATATCCATTGTTGCACCATTTGGATTAGCTGCTCCGCCTATTGCACCTTGCTCATCGCAATAACGAAATAGAATTTGATTGTTATTTTCTAAATGTTCCAAAGTAGCTTTGTCGGCATAATACCTGCCTTCCCCATGTGCAATAGGTATTTGCAATGCTTTGCTATTTTCGGATTTTATAAAAACATTTTTGCAAATAAACTGCTGATTTGCGTTTTGTAATAAAGCACCTGGCAATAAACCACTTTCACATAAAATTTGGAACCCGTTACAAACCCCTAATACCTTGCCTCCTTTATTAGCAAATGCTATTACAGATTGCATCATTGGGCTAAACTTTGCAATGGCGCCGCAACGTAAATAATCGCCGTATGAAAATCCTCCAGGAAGTACAATACAGTCGTCTGTTGTAAAATGCGACAAGTCGCTATCCTTATGCCAAAGCATTTCAACTTTAAAGCCAAGGTCTTTTTCTAAAGCATCTTGCATATCTCTGTCACAGTTCGAGCCTGGGAAAACCACAACGCCAAATTTCATAAACTACTATTTTTACGTAAAAGGGTAATATTAAAGAACTACAAAGTTACCAAAATAGGCGGTTAAATTCATACCGAATTCTTCACCTAAACAAGGTGGTTATACACAATAACCAAGGCGCCAGCCCAAAATAACAAATTAGGTATAAAAAGCCCCTTTGGGGTAGCATAACCAAAACTAATAAAACAGGCCAAAGGCGTAATAATTACCGCAGAAGCGTATAAACCTTGTGCAGAAAAAATAATTGGCTGAAAAAAGGTAAGTGCTAACATTAACAACATAACACCCCAGTATTTTCTTACTTGAATAATAAACCTTGACTGCTGCTGTTGCCAATAATATATACCCACTATAAACTGGATGGTCAATACCGCAATTGCTAAAATTACATTCCATTCGGGTTGTACTAATGGGTTTTTCCAATCTAATTTTGGAAGAAATTGAGAAAAATTGGCTGTGTTATTTGTTATAAAAACAAAAGTGAAAATAAAATAAAAAGGCAAAGTAATACCCATTATTAAAACAAGCCACTCCGTTATCCTAAACGGTCGTATAATAGTTAAAGCAAATAAAACTACAGGGATTAATATCGCAATTGGTTCATATAATAGTATTGAAGCGCCTACAATAAGCCCAATATTAAACTCCAAGGTTTTGGGCTGTGATTGATCGTACAAGCGCAATAGTTTCACTAAAATCCAAAGGGATAAGCTATTGGCAATTAAACCGGTGCTAATTACATCCCAGTAAGGAAATAATGCAGTTAATAATATATAAGAGAAAGCTGGTAAATAACTTGTTTGTTGAAACATTTTCAACTTGCTTAACAATAAATTAAGCTGAATGGCTTGGCTCAGAATAATAATATGAAAAATAATAACCAACGTTATAGATGGCAGTGGTTTTATGTAATTCAATATAAATTGTGCCAATAGTCCATCAGTTGCGTTAGCAACCACCATTGGCGGCTCCATCCAAAAATGAAAATGCAATAAAACACTTAATAGGACTAAAAAAAACAAATTAATGTCCGACCTGTCTCTGAATAAAAAAACCACGCTTAATTATTTATTTTAATTTTTGCAAAGCCAATTTTGTCTTTGTATTGATAAGGCAATATGGCTTCATTTTCTCCAACTTGCTTTAACATACGAGGCATCCACTCATATCTCTTTTCCTGTAAAATAATGGCGCTTCCTTTAGCCAAGGTTCCTTCTTTTGTTAAAGTATTCAATACCAATTGACGGATACCCGATTGTTTTTTATAATAAACAAAACTAGTTCCTTTAGTATTATCAATGGTGCCATATCCAATAAACTCATCTACATTTTCATCGGACTGCACTTTATCAATTGTTTTTATACCAGTAACATTGCCTTTCACATCCATAGCTATTAGCGCTACTTTATTCGCTTTATAGGTTATAGAAGGGTAGCCAAATGACGCATAAGGGTTCATCCAAGCGCCCCAACCAAATGACCAAGGACTCATGCCAAATCCAAAACCAAATCTAGTCCAAGGGTAAAAACCAAAAGGCCTATTCCAATAATTAAACATAAAAGGATTATAAAATGGCCCTCCCCAAAAATAATCCCATCTTGAAAAAGCGGTTCTGTTTGAAAAAGAAGAAGCAGCTTCTGCAACCACTACAAAACTACCATCTGCTTGGGTAATAATTTTATCAAAGTAAAATTCGTCAAACGCATCTTTTAAATTTCTTTTGCTAGATACTGCAGCTTTTATTGCGTCCGTAAATCGATTAGCAGTAGTTGCCAATTCTTTTTTCGCACCTAAGTCCCAAACATAAGAATACAGGCCTTCTACATTGCCTTTTTTAGAAGTAGCATAAAAGGAATTAAGAATTACGTGTCCCAACTTATTGTCAATTTTTAACCTTATGTCATCTAATAACAAAGTATTATTTATAATTTGGGATTCTATCACCTCAGTTCCATTAGCTGACAAGTACAATAAACTCACAGCAGGCGCTGAACCTTCTTGTTTTGTATTTCTTAAACACAACAAGTTCCCAGTATTGTCAATTGCAAAATCAGATAAGTTGCTTTTTTTATTATTCGAGTTAATACTAATTGACGCCTCATTAATATTTTCAAAATTCGAATTTAGCGAAATCACTTTTACCTTAATAGCTGACGCTTGCGTTGTATTTACTGTAAATAAAGAAATTTTTTGATGGTCCTCGCTTATTAGTAAATTAAAAACTTTTGCGGCACTGCCAGGACGAATTTTTTCAACGGTGTCAATTATTCTTGGCTCAGCTACTAATTGCCCTTCCCTATTCAATTCAGCGAATGCTGCGTAAACAGTTGATTTAATTTGATATTGAAACAAAGCAATTACTTTGTTTGGATAAGCCACAAATTCAATACTACTCATTGAGGCAGGTAAAAAAGAAAGGTCGTTTTGTTTTACAAGTTGCATTTGCTCATTATACTGTGCTATAGTGGCGTTGGCACCATTCTTTTTAAAAATCCAATAATGGTTTGCAACTTTTCCTAAAACTTCATACTGCATACCCTCTTTGTCGGTTTTCTCAATCCCAGAAACCACATAGGATTGGGCCATAGAAAACTGCATGCTAAGTAGTAATGCCATCAGGGTACTAAAAAAAGACTTTTGCATATGATTCGGATTTATATTCAAATTTAATACAATAATTAGGTTAAAAATCAGTCGGGCTTAACATTAACGGATGTTTAAACTTCTTTTAAAGTAACTAAGTCATTATTAATTTTCAACTCACACATGCCTCCTTCTTTTACAGCAAAATTATTCAATCCATGGCTTATAGGAAAATTGAAACAAATTGGATAAGCATATTCCGCAGTGTGCGCCGCTATAATTTCAAATGCAGTCGCTCCAAAATCGGTTGAATTGTCCTTCATGTCGGTAAAACCTCCAACAACTAGCCCTGTCAAGTCCTCCAGCAAGCCTGCATTTTTTATTTGTATCATTAACCTGTCTAAATTGTAGTGGTATTCACCTACGTCTTCTAGGAACAATATTTTCCCTTTAGTGTCAAATGCATATTTTGAACCTACTAAATGGGCCACTAAACAAAGGTTCCCTCCAATTAAAATACCAACCGCCTTACCTTGCGTATTTAACGCATGTGGTTTAGCCGCTAATTCCATATTTCGCCCTTCCAACAAGGCTTTTAAGGAATCAGTGAAAATTTCTCCTTCTAACCCTTTGCCAAATGCGGCTGCCATGGGGCCGTGAATACTCATACAATTTTGCTTTTGAATTGCCGCATGTAATACGGTTATATCACTAAAGCCTACAACCCATTTAGGATGCTTATTGAATAAGCTAAAGTCCAATTCATTAATAATTCTACTTACCCCGTATCCACCCCTGCCGCATAAAATGGCATTTATGGAAGGGTCGTTGAGCATTTTTTGCAAGTCTGCCGCCCTTTCGCTATCCGTTCCCGCAAAGGAATGATGTTTTGCTTCCACCGTAGCTCCTAAAAGCACTTTGTACCCCCATTGCTGGAGTGTTTTCATACAATTTTGGACAATTTTTATATCAATTGCGCCGGCGGGGCAAACTATCCCAATAGTGTCTCCGGGCTTCAGGTTTGGAGGTTGAATCATACCACAATATTAAGTACTTTTGCAGGAATGAACACGCCAAAAAGATATTTGATTACTGCAGCCCTTCCTTATGCTAATGGGCTTAAACATATTGGTCACCTAGCAGGCGCTTATTTACCTGCCGACATATATGCACGTTATTTAAAGGCTCAAAAAAGAGACGTGGTATTTGTTTGCGGTAGTGACGAGCATGGCACTGCCATTCCAATTCAAGCAACAAAGGAAGGCACTACTGCACAAGCTATTATTGACAAGTACCATCCAATTATAGAACAGAATTTTAAGGACCTTGGAATCGGATTTGATATTTATCATCGCACAAGCGATCCTTTACACCACGAAACTGCAAGCGAATTTTTTAAGGACCTAGAAGCGAAAGGTGATTTGGAAACTAAAACATCGGAACAATACTTTGACGAAGCCGCTAATACTTTTTTAGCCGACCGTTATATTAAGGGCACTTGTCCTAACTGTGGACATTCAGAAGCCTACGGAGACCAATGTGAAAAATGTGGCAAGAGTTTGAGCCCTGAGGAATTAATAAATCCGGTAAGTACCTTAAGTGGCAATGCTCCTATTAAAAAGGAGACCACGCATTGGTACCTTCCATTAAATAGACATGAAGATTTTTTACGCAAATGGATTTTAGCAGAACACGCAAACGATTGGAGACCGGCTGTAATAGGTCAGTGTAAAAGCTGGATTGAAGGTGGTTTGCAGCCTAGAGCAGTTACACGTGATTTAGACTGGGGCGTTAAAGTACCTGTGGCAGGAGGAGACGGCAAGGTTTTATATGTTTGGTTTGATGCACCTATTGGATATATTAGTGCAACTAAACAATGGGCTATTAATAACAATAAGGACTGGAAACCTTATTGGAACGATCCTGAAACTAAGCTGGTGCACTTTATTGGAAAAGACAATATTGTTTTTCATTGTATTATTTTTCCTGTGATGTTAAAATTGCATGGGAATATTTTACCAGAAAATGTGCCTGCCAATGAGTTTATGAATTTAGAGGGAGACAAGATGAGTACTTCAAGAGGTTGGAGTATCGAAATGGATGACTACATCAATAAATGGATTAAACCAGAGAATGGAGGAACCGGACTAGCAGATAGTTTACGTTTTTATTTAACTGCTATTGCCCCTGAATCAAAGGATAGTGAATTTACTTGGAAAGGTTTTCAAGAATCGGTGAATGGTGAATTAGTAAGCATATTCGCCAACTTTGTAAACAGAACTTGGGTGTTGATGCATAAATTATGCAATAGCAAAGTACCTAAAATTCATCCTGAATATTTAGATGACGAGGACCACGCTTTGTTGCTAACAGTGAAAGATGCGAAAGAGAAAATTACTGGGTTACTGGAGTTGTATAAATTTAGAGAAGCTCAATTTGAAGTCATTAATTTAGCGCGTATTGGTAACCAGTACATGCAAAAGAAAGAGCCTTGGATTTTAGCAAAAAATATTGATACCGACCCTACGGCGCAAGCTAAGATTGATAATTGTATGCATGGCTGTTTGCAACTATCTGCAAACCTTGCTATTTTAATTAACCCATTCTTGCCATTTACCGCTCAAAAAATGTGTCACCTTATGAAAGTGGTGCCTAAGATGTTAGAGTGGGAAAATGCAGGCGAGTTTAACTTATTAAAAGTAGGCTATACCTTACGCCCTCCTGAATTACTATTTAGAAAAATTGAAGACGCAGAAATTGAAGCGGAATTAACACAGCTAAGCGCAAACGCTGCTGCAAAAAAAATAAACATGGAAACCACCCCTGTAACAACTCCAACTGGAGCCGATAAAGAAGGAACAAAAAATGAATTAAAACCTGAAATCGTATTTGATGATTTTGGGAAAATTGATTTACGAGTTGGCACCATTATAGAAGCGAAGAAAGTAGAGAAAGCGGATAAACTACTTGAACTATTAGTAGACTTAGGGTTTGAGCAAAGGACCATACTGTCTGGCATTGCAATGCATTTTAAACCCGAAGATATAGTGGGCAAACAAGTGACAATTGTTGCGAACCTTGCGCCAAGAAAAATGCGCGGTATTGAAAGCAAAGGAATGATACTAATGGCAGAAGATGCTGCTGGAAAATTATACTTTGTAAGCCCAAGCGAAGCAATCGCAGCGGGTAGTACTATTGCTTAACCTAATAAGTAAATAAATAAGCTAAATAATTCCGCAGCGAACATTCGAGCATGCGCAGTGAGAGCGAGGAATAGTTTAGCTTATGATATATAAATTAAAACGATTTTTTATAAAACAAAGGTCCTCAAATTGAGGACCTTTGTTTTTGGGAGAAGTATATAATTTTAAATACACTCTTTTAATTCTTTATCCGTGTAAGCTAAGCCGTATTGCTTTAACACGTCGTCTGGCACACCTGTCCATTGGTTAGGCACGTTACCCATATACCCCAAGTCTTTTACCCCAATTTCAGAAGTATAAAAACCAGTTGTTACTAAGTCACGAATTTTGTTAAAGAAACTTACACCTTGCGCTACTTCCGGCTTTGCTTTTGCTGGATATGCAATTTCATCAACAATCTCAATTTGTTGTTCCTTAGTGCATGCTATAAAAGATTTTGTATGCTTTTTATAACTATGCAAGTCTAACCATTTTAGGCCACCTGCCATTGGCACTTGGTGGTCAGGCATATCCTTTACAATAAATTCAATAAAGTCAGGAACCTTAGCATCAGTAGCAGAACCACTAATTGCATCCTTTGGCATTATAATATCCGCTAATACTGTGATGGTAGCCATTTCATGGGCGTCAAAGAATTTCGGCATTGCGTTTACCTTCACTAAATAATCCTTTTCTTCTTGCATTAAATCATCTTGGCTAACTGCGGCAACTGTAGTTTCTGCGCTCTTACAAGCATCTAAAACAACTGCTGCTGAAACAGTACCTAACAATAATGCTTTGATGGAATTTCTTCTGTCCATAAAATTTATTTAAGATTTTGTTTTTGGAGTTGATCTAAAATATACTCCGATGTACGCATTGATAATGCTAAAATAGTCCAAGTGATGTTCTTGTCTGCTTGTGAAGTGAATACAGAACCATCTACACAGAATAAATTTTTACAATCATGTGCTTGACCCCATTCATTCAACGGCGCAGTTTTTTTATCTTTACCCATACGCACAGTGCCTGCTTCATGAATGATGTTTCCTGGATTGGATAATCCATAATTATTACTTGCATCGTCTTCTCCACCCCAAGTAATTACAGCCCCCATTTCATGCATGATTTCTTTAAAGGTTTCCTTCATGTGTTTTGCCTGATTAATTTCGTACTCGGAATTTTTCACATTGAATTTCAAAACAGGAATACCATATTTGTCCACCACATTATTATCAATTTCACAGTAGTTGTCATACCTCGGAACAGCTTCCCCTCGGCCACCCATCCCAACACTAGCTCCATAGAAAAAGCGGACGTCTTCTTTTAACGACTCTCCATAACCACCAGCTTCTTTTGTTTTGCCATTCACTTTAAATTGACCGTTTAAGCCTTGCTGACCCATTCCAAATCCGTAACTAGGTTGGCTCATACCTCCCCAATATTCAATATGGTATCCGCGAGGGAAATCTAATTTTTTATTATCCAACCACCAAGGTGTATAAACGTGCATTCCACCAACACCATCCTCGTTGTATCTTTTACGACCAAACAAAGAAGGTATCACACCACCTAAAGCAGCACCTGTTGAATCGTGTAAATAACGACCAATAATACCAGAACTATTTGCAAGCCCATTAGGGTGCTTTGTCGATTTAGAGTTTAATAGTAAACGTGCGGTTTCACAAGTACTTGCACCTAGTATTACCACTTTTGCGTTTACTTGATATTCTTGCTTGTCTAATGTATTAACATAAGAAATACCTACTGCTTTCCCTTCCTTGTCTGTAATAACTTCTCTTGCCATTGCATGTGTTATTAAATCCACATTCCCCGTTAACACAGCAGGCATAACTAATACAGAAGAAGAAGAAAAATCGCCATACACTTTACAAGAACGATTACATTGACCACAATAAAAACAAGCACCACGTTCGTCATTAATTTTTTTTGTTAAGATAGAAAGACGGGAAGGGATCACAGGAATATTTATACCCCCTGCTGCTTTCTTAAACATTAGTTCATGTAAACGCGGTTTTGGAGGAGGCAAGAAAATACCATCTGGGTCATTTTCTAAACCTTCATTCGTGCCGTATACTCCAATTAAGCGATCAATTTTATCATAATAAGGTTTAATATCCTCATACCCTATTGGCCAATCATCCCCTAAGCCATCAATACTTTTTCTTTTAAAATCACGCGGCCCAAAACGTAATGAGATACGGCCCCAATGATTAGTTCTACCACCTACCATTCTAGCTCTCCACCATTCAAATTTATCACTGCCTTTTGTTTGTGTATAAGGTTCGCCGTCAATATCCCATCCCCAATAACAACCGTCAAACTCACCAAATGGTCGGAATTTAGAACTCGCTCCACGACGTGGTGAGTCCCAAGGGTTTTTCAATTGAGCAGAATTTTTTGCAGGATCAAAATCGGCACCAGCTTCTAATAAGCAAACCTTAAGACCTGCTTTTGAAAGTACATAAGCTGCCATACCACCGCCTGCACCTGAACCAACTATTACTGCATCATAATTTTTAGGAGCTACCTTAACTTGAAAATCAGACATACGTCAATCGTTTTAGCATGGTGAATTAAAGAATAAATTTAATCAAAAAAATGAATGAAAAGTGTTTTTGTTTAGGCGATTTTATGAACAGCTGCAGAAATACAAAAGGGCCCTTATATGGGGCCCTTTTGAAACTTATATGACCCTACCTTTCAGAAAGGGCGGATGCATTTAATACTTACGAACAGCCCATGCTAGTTCCGCAGTTTAAGCATTTATAACAAGTACCGCTGCGGATAGTAATATGTCCACAAGTACTACATGCTGGCGCATCGCTTTGCATGCTTTTTGCAGCTGCATTTACTTGGTCCATTGAACCTCCTGCAGTTTCAGCAACAGCAGCAACAATTGCTTTTGCAGCCACTGGAGTAGCAGCTGGCGCAGTTACGCGAATGCTACTCAACTCAGGCTTTCCCACAAGGGTAATGTCGCCCTCCTCCCCTAAGTTTTCAACTGTTGGCTTGTCTAATACATGTACTAAATCAGTTCTTCCTAAGTACTCATAAGCAAGTGCTCTGAATATAAAGTCAACAATTGAAGTAGTTGTTTTAATATTTGGATGATCCACCATTCCTGATGGTTCGAATTTCGTGAATACAAATTTATCTACAAATTCTTCCAATGGCACACCATACTGTAAACCTACAGAGATAGAAATTGCAAAACAGTTCATTAAGCTTCTAAGCGTAGATCCTTCTTTTGCTAAATCAATAAATACCTCTCCTAATTTACCATCGTTGTATTCGCCAGTTCTTAAGAATAATACTTGTCCGCCAATTCTTGCTTTTTGAGTGAAGCCTCTACGTTTTGCAGGCAAAGATTTACGTTCAACAATACGTGCTAGTTGTTGCTTGAATGTAGTATCAGTTGAAGCAGCCATACGCTTTTGCACTTCTTCTAATAACTCGTCTACTGTTAAGTTTCCTAAGTCTACCATTTGAGAAGCTACTTCTGCAGTTTCTTCTTCAGCACCTTCAGTCTTCTTTTTCTTATCAGACTTGTTGCTTAATGGTTGGCTTAATTTAGAACCATCACGGTATAATGCATTTGCTTTTAAACCTAAAGACCAGCTCATTAAATAACAATCAGCAATTTCTTCTACTGTTGCTTCATGTGGCAAGTTGATTGTTTTAGAAATAGCACCAGATAAGAATGGTTGACAAGCAGCCATCATTCTAATATGACCATGCGCATGAATAAAACGCTCTCCTTTTTTACCGCATTTGTTTGCACAATCAAATATTGCTAAATGTTCGTCTTTCAAATGAGGTGCACCTTCTACTGTCATTGTTCCACATACGTAATCGTTTGCAGCATCAATTTGGTCATCAGTGAATCCTAATTCTTCTAACAAGTTAAAATTCCAATCAGCAAATTCTGCTTCTTTGAATCCTAAACGCGTTAAACATGCATCGCCCAATGTGAAACGGTTGAATATAAATCCGATTTCAAATGCTGATTTCGCAGCACCATTTAATTTCTCTATTTCTTCCTGTGTAAATCCTTTCGCCAATAAAGCTGCAGGGTTCACAAATGGAGCACCTTCAAAACTTGCCGCACCTACTGCATACTTAACAATATCGTCTTGTTGTTGAGCAGTGTACTTTAAGTTCTTCATTGCCTGTGGCACTGATTGGTTAATAATTTTGAAATAACCACCACCAGATAATTTCTTGAATTTCACTAAAGCGAAATCTGGTTCAACACCTGTAGTATCACAATCCATTACCAAGCCAATTGTTCCTGTTGGAGCAATTACTGTTGTTTGTGCATTTCTATAACCATATTTTTCTCCTAATTGAACTGCATCATCCCAAGCTTTTGTAGCAGCAGTTAATAAATAGTCAGGAGTAAATTGAGCTTTAATCCCTTGTGGCTTTATTTCTAAACCTACATAAGCATCTTCTGCATCATATGCTGCAGCACGGTGGTTACGCATTACACGTAACATGTCTTCTTTGTTTTCTTGGTACTTATCAAAAGTGCCTAAGAACGAAGCCATTTCAGCAGACGTTTTGTATGCAATACCAGTCATAATCGCACTGATAGATCCTGCAATACCTCGTGCTTCCTCACTGTCGTAAGGAATACCGCTTACCATTAGCATAGAACCTAAGTTGGCAAAACCTAAGCCTAATGTTCTGTAATCATATGACAATTGAGCCACTTCTTTAGATGGGAATTGTGCCATCAAAACAGAAACCTCTAATACAGTGGTCCATAAACGTGAAGTATATTCAAATCCTGATACATCGAAACTATTGTCGTCTTCGTTAAAGAATTTGCGCAAGTTAATTGAAGCCAAGTTACAAGCAGTATTGTCTAAGAACATATACTCTGAACAAGGGTTGGATGCATTAATGCGTCCACCTTGAGGACAAGTGTGCCATTCGTTAATCGTCGTATCATATTGAGTTCCTGGATCTGCGCAACGCCATGCAGCATTCGCAATTTGATCCCATACTTCTCTTGCAGGAATTGATTTCATCACACGACCATCGGTACGTGCTTTTAATTCCCAATTACCATCTTCTGACAATGCTTTAAAAAAGCTATTTGGAATACGCACCGAGTTATTTGAGTTTTGGCCTGAAACAGTTGCATACGCTTCTCCTTCATAACTATTGTCATAACCAGCAGCTACTAATGCAGCCACTTTATCTTCTTCTTGTACTTTCCAGTTAATGAATTCTAAAATTTCTGGATGGTCTAAATCCAAGCAAACCATTTTGGCAGCACGACGTGTTGTTCCACCTGATTTGATTGCACCAGCAGCACGATCACCAATTTTCAAGAAGCTCATTAAACCGCTTGAAGAACCACCACCAGATAATTTTTCGTTTGCTCCTCTAATTTGTGAGAAGTTTGTACCAACACCAGAACCATATTTGAAAATTCTTGCCTCTCTTGTCCACAAATCCATGATACCCCCTTCGTTCACTAAATCATCACTCACGCTTAAAATAAAACATGCATGCGGCTGAGGACGCTCATACGCACTTGTTGAACGCTTTAATTGTTTATCCTTCGGATCAACATAATAGTGCCCCTGTGCACCACCTGTGATACCATAGCTTTCATGCAACCCTGTATTAAACCATTGTGGAGAGTTAGGCACACAAGCTTGGTTTAAAATACTATATACTAATTCCTCGTAGAAAACTTGCGCGTCCTTCGCAGTTGCGAAATAACCAGAACGCTCACCCCATACGCGCCAACAATTGGCCATACGATGTGCAACTTGTTTAACACTCGTTTCTCTTCCTAATGAACCATCGGGTTGAGGAACACCTGCTTTTCTAAAATATTTTTGGGCTAGAATATCCGTAGCAATTTGACTCCATTGCTTTGGTACTTCTACATTTGTCATTTCAAAAACTTTCTCGCCGTTTGGATTTTTAATGACACTGTCTCGGTAGTCATACTCAAATTGTTCAAATGGAGTTAGATTTTCTTTTGTAAAAAGGCGTTGAAACTGCAAGCCTTTTTTTGCTTTTGGATTAGCCATGATATAATTCTATTTATAGGGTTGGTCGTAAAATTTCAATAGGATTTTAAAAACCTTATTGGGTATACGAAAATATCCTTCTGAATCCAAACTTCCTTAACTGAAATATCAACAGGTTGTGGATAAGGATAGTGGATTAATACAAACACCACGACCCTATTGATTTGCATGAATTATCCCCATGCAATGTTAGTTTCTGAGGAAATAATATGTTTTATTATACGTTTTTTTTGTAATAAATGAAGAAGGCACCCATATTAGCATTAAAAATCAATATTTTTGGGGATCTAAAGAAATGTAGTACCCTACAAGCATATACGAAATGAAGCAAGAAACATACGATAAAATTGTGAAGAGCAAGGTCCAGTTGAATAAAGCGTTTGCCGTATTAATCGATCCTGACAAGATTGACGATACCTTATTATTAAAAACCATTGCTATTGCATTAGAAGCTAAAGTGGACTTCTTTTTTGTTGGGGGAAGTTTGGTGGTTACCAATACCTTAGACCATATTGTGTCAGTAATTAAAAAACACTGCACGATTCCCGTTATTCTGTTTCCTGGTTCACCGGACCAAATTACGCCAAAAGCAGACGCCTTATTGTACCTATCCTTGATTTCCGGAAGGAACCCCGAGCTATTAATTGGGCAGCACGTAATTAGCGCGCCATTTGTTAAACAAAGTGGGCTTGAAATTATCCCTGTGGGCTACATGCTAATTAATGGCGGCACCCCAACTACTGTATCTTATATATCAAATACAAATCCAATCCCGGCAAACAAAAACGATATTGCCGCATGCACAGCTATGGCGGGAGAAATGCTTGGATTGAAACTGATTTATATGGACGCGGGTAGTGGTGCTCAACATGCCATCCCTACAGAAATGATCCAACAAGTAGCTAAAAACATTCAAATTCCACTAGTAGTTGGCGGTGGTATTACTACCCCAGAAAAAGCAATTGCAAACTGTGTGGCTGGAGCTGATATTATTGTAGTAGGAAATGCTATTGAAAAAGACCCGTCCTTAATTAAGGCTATTGCAAATGCGATACATGGCTTGAATAAATAATGCAATTAGCTGGCTTTAGAAACTCATCATTTCCTTGAACTTAACTGTTTGACGGCGGCTGATTTCTATTTTCTCTCCTCCTTTTAATTCAACTAGCAACCCGCCATTAAAATACGGTTCTATCTTTTCTATCCAATGCAAGTTTATAATATGCTTTCTGTTGGCTCTGAAAAAGACACGATCGTCAAGCCTATCTTCTAATGAATTTAATGACTTTAAAATAAGCGGTTTATGCGTTGAGAAATAAACTTTTGCATAATTACCTACACTTTCGAATAACCTTATCTCGGCTAGTTTCACAAACCAACAACGTTCCCCATCCTTAACAAATACTTGGTCAAGTTCAGTTAATGGACCTCTATGATTGCCCGACAAGCTCGCCTGTTCTAGTTGTATTTCTGCTTGTAGTTTTTGAATTGCATCCGCAAGTCTTTTAGGGTCTATTGGCTTTAATAAATAATCTAACGCGTTTACCTCAAATGCCCTTAATGCAAACTCATCGTATGCTGTTGTGAAAATTACTTTTGGTGCTTTTTCTAATTCAGCTAATAAATCAAACCCTGTTTTTCCTGGCATTTGTATATCTAAAAAAATTAAGTCTGGCCTGGTTAAATCAATTTTTTCTATGCCTTCATCTACGCCACTTGCTTCTTCTATCACTTGTATTTCGGGATGCAATTCCAATAATTTTTTTAGCTCATTTCTTGCCAACCTTTCATCGTCTATAATAATTGCTTTTATGGACATAGCTTAGTTTTTAAAATTTGAAATTGGGATGACTAATTTTGCAGTCACTAAATTAGGAAGGCCTTGGTAAATATCAAATTGAGCATTGCCTCTGTACAAAATATTTAATCTGTCTCTTGTGCTTTTCAGTCCAAACCCTCCCTGTTCTTGCGCTGCCAAATGGCCTGTATTTTCAACTACTAGCACATGTTTTTGAGCTTCGTATTTAGAACTGATTTTTATTGTGCAGTCTCCCGCATGCTTTCCTAGTCCATGTTTTATAGCATTTTCTACAAGGGTTTGTAGCATCATGGGAGGCATTTGATTGACAAGTGTATTCGCGTCAATATCATATTCTATTTTAAGCCGGTCTTCAAAACGAATGTATTCGAGTGCTAAATAATCTTTTACAATATTTAATTCTTTTTCGAAAGGTGCAATTTCTACTTTATCCACTAATATACTGCTACGTAAAATATTACTTAACTCGGTTATGGCTTGTCTTGAACGTATTGGATTTTCGTCCACCAATGCTCGTATGCTATTTAGTGCATTAAATATAAAGTGAGGATTAATTTGTGACTTAATGGTTTTAAGTTGCAGTTCCTTAATCGTACTTTCTAGTTTAATTTTTTGTATTTCTTCTGCATTTGAAAATTCAATATAATGCCAAAGAATATAAACAGACATCCATATTAATAAAATTGGCGTATCAAATATTAAGCTTATTAAAAACCTTTTTACTACTCTTGCAGAACGCCAGTCTTGCGTAATTTGTTGAATAGATAAATCGGGCAACGAATAGTTTGTCATTGATTTGCCAGCATCATACAACTTAAAAATTTCAAAAATAAAACTGGCAACTGCGCTATACAAAATTGCGGATACGATAAATAGGAAAAATAACTTCCACCACTTATTCGATGTCATTGGCGGGCGCATTCCAAAACGCAACATTGCGGTCCTTAATAAATGCGTGATTAGTAACCCAAGAATAATATTAATAGCCATTCTAGGATAAAAAATAGGACTTAACTGCTTATCAAGAATATAGGAGAAAAATATGATGGTTAGGCCATAGCTAAACCACCCTGCCAGCTGGCATGTCCAATAAAAAGAGGAGTGCAGTTTTTTCATCTACTCAAATTTACTTCAAAATACGGCTTCGAGCTCGCTAATTTAGGACTAGTGGCAAATTAAGTAGGTATACGGTATGGGCTATTTATCTTTGAACTTTTAACCTATATTTATGTTATTAACTTACTTTTACATACCAAAACTTAATAATGCATTTCGAAGCAGGTCCTTTATTGAAAACAATCGATTCCCCCGATGATTTGAAGAAAATCTCTAGGGAGAAGTTAAATCAAGTTTGTGACGAATTGCGTCAATACATTATTGATGTAGTGAGTGTGCATGGCGGACATTTCGCATCTAGCCTTGGTGTTGTTGAATTAAGTGTTGCATTGCATTATGTTTACAATACTCCTTACGATCAGCTAGTCTGGGACGTGGGGCACCAAGCTTATGGCCATAAAATTTTAACTGGAAGAAGAGACCAGTTTATTTCAAATAGAAAATATAAGGGACTAAGTGGTTTCCCTAAACGTTCTGAAAGCGTATATGACACTTTTGGTGTAGGTCACTCTTCTACTTCTATTTCAGCTGCCTTAGGTATGTCCATGGCTGCAAAATATAAGAAGGAGAATAGAAAATCGGTTGCTATTATTGGCGATGGTTCTCTAACTGCCGGCATGGCTTTCGAAGCTATGAACCACGCGGGTGTTGCTGATAGTGATGTGTTAATTATTTTGAATGATAATAACATGAGCATTGACCCTAATGTTGGTGCATTAAAAGAATATTTAACGGATATAAGTACCTCTCCAACTTACAATAAATTTAGAGACGAACTTTGGCAGTTAATGGGGAAGCTACCTATTGGAAAAACATTCACTAGGGAGATGGCCTCAAAGGTGGAAGCGGGTTTAAAAGGAGTAGTTTCAAAAAGCAGTAATTTATTTGAAGCATTGAACCTGCGTTATTTCGGTCCTATTGACGGGCATAATATCACAAACCTAGTTGACACCTTGAAGGATTTACGTGATATTCCTGGCCCTAAAATATTACATATCCTAACTGTTAAAGGAAAAGGATACGAGTTGGCAGAACAAAATCAAACTAAATGGCATGCTCCAGGACTTTTTGATAAGTTAACTGGCGAGATTATAAAGAAAACAATTGACACGCCTCAGCCTCCAAAATACCAGGATGTATTTGGAAATACCTTAGTTGAGTTAGCGACACAAAATTTAGACATCATGGGCGTAACACCTGCAATGCCTAGTGGATGTTCTTTGAAATTCATGATGGATGTTATGCCGGACCGCGCATTTGACGTTGGTATTTGCGAACAACACGCCGTAACATTAAGCGCCGGATTGGCAACACAAGGGCTAAAAGTGTTTTGTAATATTTATTCTTCCTTTATGCAACGTGCATACGACCAAGTAATTCACGATGTAGCTATACAAAAACTACCTGTCGTATTTTGCCTTGACCGTGCTGGACTTGTGGGAGAAGACGGACCAACACACCACGGATGTTATGATTTAGCTTTTTTCAGATGCATTCCAAATATGATTATTTCAGCTCCTATGAACGAACAGGAGTTGCGCAATCTCATGTACACTGCACAATTGCCAGAAATTAAATTACCTTTTGTAATACGATATCCTAGGGGTGAAGGGGTGATGGTAGATTGGAAGAAACCATTTGAAAAAATAGAAATTGGAAAGGGCAGAAAGTTAAAAGACGGCAAGGATATTGCCATTCTTACGATTGGTCACCCTGGTAATTTTGCTCAAACTGCTATTAGAAATTTAAGAACAGACGATATCGATCCTGCACATTATGATATGCGTTTTGTAAAACCATTAGACGAAAATTTATTACACGAAGTGTTTCAAAACTATACTAAAATAGTAACCGTGGAAGACGGTACGGTTGTAGGTGGTTTAGGAACTGCTGTATTGGAATTTATGAACGCGCATGGCTACAATAGTCAAATAAGTATTTTAGGTATTCCTGATGCAATTGTGGAACATGGTAGTATAAAAGAATTACACCATGAATGTCATTACGACGCTGCTGCCATTGGCGATGCGGTTAAAACAATGCTTGGAAAATTGGCACTAGTTGAAGCCTAGTAACTACTAACATTTAAATGACCAACTAATTCAAACTAGGGTCAAAATCTCCTTCTCCTGTTAATGTTGCTGTATCATTTGGTTCATCCTTAAAGGCGTCCAAATTAGGTGTTTCGTATGCGTCAACAGGCTCAATATAGCCAGGTTCTAAATCGTCCTCCCTGTTCTCATTCCATTCGATTATGAAATTATTTCGACCTTCCCCAACAGACAAGCGCATGTATTTTTGTTGCGCTAATTCTAGTATTGATAAGAAAAGAAATAAAGCATGCACGCGGTCCTCACAAATATCAAATACTTTTTCAAAAGCTACCGTTTTTTCTTCTTGCACCGACTTTAATAAATATTCCCTACTTCCTTCCATGGTATAATTATACCTAACCACAGTGTGTACTGGCTTATTTTGACGATCCTGCAAACGAGTCATAACTTTCTCAAAAGACTTCATTAATTTGAACAAAGTAACTGTTTGTAGTTCTGTACCTTCCGCTGCTTCTTCCCCAACCAATGACATTTCTTTTTGAATATTGCCACGCTTCATCATTAACATCCTAAGTGACTCAAGGTCGGCCATCTGCACTGCGGCTTCCTTATACTTTTTGTATTCTAATATTTTATCTATTAATTCTTGCCTTGGATCAATTTCATTTCCAGAAGAATCAATTTCTTTTCTCGGCAATAATAATTTTGCTTTAATACGCATTAACGTAGATACGAAAAGTATAAATTCGCTACTTAATTCAATATTTAATTTGTCTTGGCCGTGAATAAAGTCCAAGAAATCTTTAATGATTTTTGTGATCTGAATATTATAAATATCCATCTCGTCCCTTTCAATGAAGAAAAGTAAAAGATCAAAAGGCCCCTCAAACTGGTCCACTTTAATCGAATAATTAGCATGCTGACTCATAGGCTACAAAGAAAAGCAAACCTCCTTAAATTCCCCGTAAATAGGTGATTATTTATCCACTTTTAGGTAAAAATGGAGCATCTTTGATCAAATTATAATTGAATGCAAGATAAGTGGACTAATTGGCTCGTTTTTGCGCTGCTTTCTGTTGTATGGGGCAGTTCCTTTATACTAATGAAGGAGGGCTTAAAAGCTTTTACACCTTACCAGGTAGCATCGCTTAGAATGTTGTCGGCAGGTGTGATATTGCTTCCATTTGCCTATAAAGCCCTTAAAATAATTCCAAGTAAAAAAATGGGCTTGGTAATTTTATCTGGTATCCTTGGCAATTTTATTCCTGCCTACCTTTTTTGCATTGCGGAAACACAAATTGATAGCTCGCTTGCGGGTATATTAAATTCATTAACCCCCATGTTTACCATTATTGTAGGCGTACTTTTCTTTAACGTTAAAACAAGTATGATAAAAGTAATTGGAATGATTATTGGATTTGTAGGATTAAGCTTTTTATTGGCAGCTGGCAAGGATGTTAGCTTGCACAATTTATCCTTTGCAGGACTGGTTTTACTAGCCACTTTATTTTATGGTATCAACGTTAATATAGTTGGAAGGTATATGCAACAACTAGGCTCACTTAATGTAGTTTCTGTTGCATTTGCATTTTTAATTATTCCAAGCATTTGCGTTTTATATTTTACCGGTTATTTTAAAAACAATTTTAGTGATCCCCTAGTAATTCGTTCTTTAATGGCGAGTAGTATACTTGGCATTGTGGGTACTTCTATTGCTACTATCTTATTTTATTTTTTAGTAAAACGCGCAGGCATTGTATTTGGATCTCTTGTAACCTATGGTATTCCTGTAATTGCGGTGGTATGGGGTGTTTTAGACGGAGAGTCCTTAAGTTTAATGCAAATTGCTTGCTTAGGAATTATATTATTGGGAGTACTTATTGTGAACCGAGGTGATTTTAATTTCCTTCCTTTTCTACGAAAAAAAAGATAGTAAATACTTACAAATAGATATAACCAAAAAATGCCCCCATTAAGTGCCTAACTTTTGGGGGCATTTTTTATTGAGTGCCTTTAAATTTTTTAATAGAAATTAAACTGTCATTATTTCTTTTTCCTTTGCCTCTAGGTGCTTTTCAACAAGTGCAATATGCTTGTCCGTAATTGTTTGGATTTCGTCTTCTGCTCCTTTACAAATATCTTCACTTGCGCCGTCCTTTTGTAGCTTCTTCACTTGTTCGATATGATCACGTCTAATATTACGAATAGCTACCTTGCTTTGTTCTCCCTCCGCACTCGCTTTTTTGAATAACTCCTTACGACGCTCTTCCGTTAATGGAGGCATGAATAATCGGATATTTATACCGTCATTTTGGGGTGTAATGCCAATATTCGCTGCCATTATTGACCTTTCAATAGGCGCAAGCATGTTTTTCTCCCAAGGTTGAATACTTATAGTTCTTGAGTCTAATACTTGCACGTTTGCCACTTGGCTTATTGGAGTTGGGGTTCCATAATAATCCACATTGATCCCTTCTAAGATAGAAGGAGTCGCTTTCCCAGCCCTTATTTTAGCAATCTCGATTTCCAAGTGATTAATCGCCTTTTTCATGGCTAATTCTGCTTCACTTGTGATTTTTTTTAGTTCCTCTGACATACACGGATAATTTGAGGCTACAAAGCTACGCAAATGATCGTATTCTACATAGGCCTTTTTTTAGGCCTTTATTAAATAATTCAATGCTTTTTAGCTTATGAATTCTATCTTTGCGCACACAAGTATTCTATATTATGCCAACAACTGAATTAACAAAAATTGCTTCCCAAGTTAGAAGAGACATTGTAAGAATGGTACACGCCCAACAAAGTGGTCACCCAGGTGGCTCGTTAGGTTGCACCGACTTCTTAACAGCACTTTATTTTAAAGTGATGAAAATAGATACCAACTTCTCTATGGACGGGAAAAATGAAGATTTATTTTTCTTATCTAACGGCCACATTTCTCCTTTGTTTTACTCAGTGTTAGCAAGGGCTGGTTATTTTGACATTAAAGAATTAGCTACTTTCCGAAAAATAAATTCTCGTTTACAAGGACATCCAACTACGCACGAACACCTTCCTGGCATTCGTATTGCAAGCGGTTCTTTAGGCCAAGGAATGAGTGTGGCAATTGGTGCTGCATTAACTAAAAAGTTTAATAACGACGATCGCATTATATACTCATTGCATGGTGATGGGGAATTACAAGAAGGTCAAAACTGGGAGGCAATTATGTTTGCCGCTCACAATAAAGTTGACAATTATATAGCAACTATTGATGTAAACGGACAACAAATTGATGGTCCTTTGAGTGCTGTATTGTCTTTGGATAGTTTAGAAGATAAATTTAAAGCCTTCCATTGGACGGTGTTACATATGGACGGTCACGATATGGACAATATCGTTGCTACTTTAGAAAAAGCAAAAGGCTTAACAGGACAAGGCAAGCCAATTTGTATTTTAATGAAAACCGAGATGGGCAAAGGAGTTGATTTTATGGAAGGAAGCCACGAGTGGCATGGCATTGCTCCAAGCGACGACCAATTGGCAAAAGCATTAGGCCAATTAGAAGAAACATTAGGAGACTATTAATCCTTTACAATACTATTAATAAAAAAGCCTGAATCTTAATTGATTTAGGCTTTTTTATTGAGCATTATCCCTGCAAGTAATTGCCTAAACAATTTTTTCAAATAAGCGTGATGCGGCTTTTCTAGCGGGGATCCACCCAGCTACACTAGCAATCAATATTACTAGTGTGGTAATAGCTACATAGTCCATTAACATTGGCTTAATTGGATAATAATCAATTACAAAAGAATTACCCGCCAATTTTATAAAATGGAATTTATACTGCAGCCAACAAAAAATACTTGCAAGTAGCCCTCCAATAAAAGCACCCGCAAATGCCATAATGCCTGATAGTAATAAAAATATTTTTTGAATATCCCAAGGTGTTGCTCCTAACGCATGTAAAACATGAATGTCTTTTTGTTTTTCTAATACCAACATTGTTAAAGCGCCAACTAAATTAAAAGAAGCCACCACCATAATTAATGCAAGTATGGCAAAAATAACCCACTTTTCCAGCTGCATTATTTTATACAAGTCGCTATTTTGTTGGTATTTGTTTTTAACAACAAAACCGTCCCCCATAACTGCTTGAATGGCCTCTACAACTTCACTTTCTTGATTCACATGTACCGCAAATTCAATAGCAGTATATTGGTTCGTATCTAAATCAAATAAATATTGTGCAAAAGCAGCATTCGTAAAAACATATTGTTCGTCAAATTCTTGTTGAACAGAAAAAGCACCCGACTGCGTAGCTTGTAAAGAATTCAGCTGCCCTACTGCTGTGAAAGCCTTCCCAGACCTATTTACAGCGTATAGTTGCAAAGTGTCGCCTAGTATTTCTTGAAATAACCCAAGCTTTTGTTCTACTCCAATACCTACTACCAATTTGGGATTCGAAATAGTACCTAAATCAAAACTGCCTCGCTTTAAATAATTACTTACTTTATTAATATGGCTATAAGTGTCTTCTACTCCTTTTACTTGCACAACCGATTGCAAACCTTCTTTAACTATTAATGCTCGGTTTTCAACTGTCTTACTAACCCACTTTACCCCTTGAATAGCTTGTAGCTTAAATGTTGTACTGTCCTGAATAGTGAAAAATTTTCCTTGCTTTGGCGTAACACGTATATCTGCATAAAAATCGGCATATAATCCCTTAACTACTTCTGTAAAACCATTAGATACACTTAATATAGTGATTAAAGCAGCCGTGCCAATAGCAATGGCAAAAACA
Source organism: Bacteroidota bacterium (assembly GCA_947458915.1). Taxonomy (GTDB): domain Bacteria; phylum Bacteroidota; class Bacteroidia; order Chitinophagales; family Chitinophagaceae; genus Sediminibacterium. The sequence continues at coordinate 14,801 of CANHAE010000008.1, read as the reverse complement.
CTAACCCAGGCAATTATTTGAATTGCCTGAAAAGCATACTTGCCTCTAAAATAACGCCATGCAAATAAAAAATGCACTTATAATTTTTTTAGGATCTCTTCCATTTTAAACACATAGTCTAATGTGTCATCTAAATAAAAATGTAATACAGGAATACGCCTTAACTGCTGTTTCATCGCCTCTTGCAAATGCTTTTTAATATCCCATGCACGTGTTTCAATTTGCTTAAAACATGCAGCTGGATCCTTAACTTGAAACAAACTTAAGTAAATACGGGCTTCCAATAAGTCGGGGGTCACTTTTACGGTAGATATGGAAACCATTCCCCCTTGTAAATTATTAAGTCCCAATTTAAGAAATATATCGTTTAAGGTACTTTGGATTGCACCCGCTACTTGTTTTTGTCTTTTACCTTCTTCCATAATCAAAATCGTTGATTCGCTGTAAAATTAGTTACTTTGCTCATTATTCCGAAGAATAGTTTGAATATGAAGAAATTTATTCGCATCATTAGTTATATCAGAGAATACAAAGCCTATATGGGCTTGTATACCCTTTTTATTTCCTTGTCAATTGTGTTTAGCTTATTCTCATTGGGTATGCTAATGCCATTCATGGACCTCATTTTTGGCATTAATGAATTTTCAAGCACTGCGGTAGTTGCAACCCCCGACTCTGGGAATATTAAAGAAGTACTTTATAGCTTCTTGCAAAAAAACATTCTTCAATACGGCAAGACCAATGCACTTGGCTGGATTTGTCTAGGATTTGTGACGACGGTATTATTGAAAAATATTTTCTTATACCTGGCTTTTTACTTTTTAGCACCTATCCGAAATGCGGTAACAAAAAAGTATTCAAAATTATTATACGACAAAATTCTAAAATTGCCCATTGGCTATTTCACCGAACAAAGGAAAGGCGATATTCTAAGTAGGTCGTCTAATGATATTGCTGAACTAGAGAGTTCAGTAATTGGCGCGTTGGAAGGATTAATTAAAGAACCTTTGAATATTATTGGTATTTTAATTTTCTTATTTCTGATAAGTGCCAAGCTCACTTTATTTGTATTTATTTTATTGCCCCTAGCTGGATTAATAGTAGGTCGCATTGGTAGGAGTTTAAAAAAACATACCAATAAAGCCCAAGTAAAATGGGGTGAGATTATGAGCCAAATGGAAGAAACTTTAACTGGGCTTAGAATTATTAAAGCCTTTACAGCAGAAGAAAAAGTAAAGAAGCAATTTTATGGTCTAGTAGACGAAGTGTTTCAAATTAAAAACCGTCTTTTAAACCGTCGTGATTTAGCTTCCCCAGTTTCAGAAACTTTGGGCGTTATTATTTTATGTTGTGTATTGTGGTTTGGAGGAAACCTGGTGTTAAAAGGAGAAATTTTATCGGGTAGCCAGTTTATTGTATATATAGCCTTGTTTTCACAAATCATTAATCCTGCAAAAGCCCTTTCACAATCGGCGTACAATGTCACCAGAGGCAACGCTACTTTAGATCGCTTAAATGAAATACTAGAAGCCCCTGTTATGGTTGTAGAAAATACACATCCCATTACTTTAAATGGCTTTAACGATGTGATTCATTTTGAAAACGTACAATTCTCCTATCAAGACACCAATATATTAAGTAATATTAATTTAACTATTCAAAAAGGCAAATCTATCGCATTGGTGGGTGCGTCGGGTGCAGGGAAAAGTACGCTTGCTGATTTAGTGCCTCGCTTTCATGACGTAAGTAACGGCAGCTTGTTAATTGATGGCGTTAATATTAAGGAATACAGTTTATCAAGTTTAAGGAAACAAATTAGTGTGGTGACACAGGAACCAATATTGTTTAATGATACCATTGCTGCTAATATTGCACTTGGTAAACCAACTGCAACTGAAGCGGAAATCATTGAGGCTGCAAAAATTGCAAATGCTTATGATTTTATCATGAAAAAAGAAAATGGATTTCAAACAGTCATTGGTGATCGTGGCAGTAAACTAAGTGGAGGCGAACGTCAACGCTTAACAATTGCTCGTGCTGTTTTGAAAAATCCACCAATTTTAATTTTAGATGAAGCTACTTCGGCTTTAGATACTGAAAGTGAAAAATTAGTGCAGGACGCTATTAATAATATGATGCAAAATAGAACTTCTATAGTAATTGCACATAGGTTATCTACCATTCGTCATGCCGACGAAATTATTGTATTACAAAAAGGGGCGATTGTTGAAAGAGGCAATCACGATTCATTAGTTGCTCAAGAAGGATACTATAAAAAATTAATTGAAATGCAAGAAGTGAAGTAAATTGCTTTACTGCTAAAATAAGTGCTGCATTTAAAGTTGCATAAAAAAACCTGATAAGTACTTATCAGGTTTTTTCTTTATTCAATTGTAGCGACTATTGCTCACTGCTATTCTTTACATATCCTAATTTTGCTTCTAGGCTTAAAGTGGCATGTGGAACAGCGCGTAAACGTGCTTTGTCTATTAAACGGCCCGTTACTCTACAAATACCATAAGTTTTATTTTCAATACGCATTAAGGCTTTTTCTAAATGGTCAATGAAAGTAATTTGACGACTAGCCATTTGGCCTAATTGCTCTCTTTCCATACTCACGCTACCATCCTCCATTGTCATGTAGCGGGCGTCATCGTTATCACCACCCATTTCGTCTTTGCGCGTTATTAATCCTTGTAAGTATACCAATTCCTTTTTAGCAGCATCTAATTTCTTAGCAATTAAATCTCTAAACTCGGTTAATTCGGCGTCAGAATATTTAACCAAAGTTTCAGTAGACCTTTCTACTTCTTTTCTTTTTTCCATTGGCACATACCCTGGTTGATAAGGTACGCTGCTTTTACTATTGATTTTAGGAACTTTTACATCTTTAATTGGTTCTGCTATTTTACGCACTGGCTTTACTGGAGGCGTAGGTATTTTTGGTACAGGCTTAGCAGGAGGCACATATTTTTCAACAGGCTTCACAACTGGAACAGGCTTACTTGGCAATGTCTTTAAGACAGGCTTTGCTGGAGTAACTGTTTTTTTAGCTGGAGCTGCTTTAACAGGAGCTGTTTTTGCAACAGGTTTTGTTGGGGCTACATTTTTTTTAACAGGCACTGATGCTTTTTTTGCAGGAACAGCTTTTGCAGGTGTCACTACTTTTTTAGCTGGTGCCGCTTTTTTAGCTGGTGCAGCTTTTTTTACAGGAACCACTTTTTTAGGAGCTGGTACTGGTTTTTTTGTAGGAACTGCTTTTTTTGCTGGTGCCGCTTTTTTAGCTGGTGCTGCTTTTTTTACAGGTGCCGCTTTTTTAGCTGGTGCTGCTTTTTTTACAGGAACTGCTTTTTTAGCTGGTGCCGCCTTTTTTGCAGGCGCTGCTTTTTTTGCAGGCGCTGCTTTTTTTGCAGGAGCTGCCTTTTTTGCAGGTGCGGCTTTTTTAGGAGCTGTTTTTTTTGTAGCCATAATAAAATTATCCTTTTTGTAAAACTGAAATCCTTAATTTTTGGTCATTAATTTCGACATCCACCCCTTCCTCTAGGGAAGAAACCCAGTCAATCTCCAATGCCAGTATTTCGCGGCAAATATAGTCTGAAAATTTATTAATGGAGTCCTTCAGTTCGGTGTTATCCACAATTCGGAGTAAAATCTTGTCTGTAAGCTCAAAATTGGCCTCTTTTCGGATGTTTTGGACCCTATTTACCAATTCTCTTGCATTTCCCTCTTGTAATAAGGCAGGGCTTAAACTAATGTCTAAGGCAACGGTTAAGCCGTTCTTCACAGCTACACTCCAACCTGGGATATCTTCAGCAATAATATCTACTTCACTGATTAACAATGGAATAGATAAACCTTCAATCACTAAATCTAATACGCCTTCTTTTTCTAACTGACTAATTTGTGCTTGATTAAGCGCTGCAATAGCGGCAGAGGCTTCTTTCATCTTAGTGCCAAGCTTAGCTCCTAATAATTTGAAATTTGGTTTTAGCTTTTTACTAATGACCCCTTCCGTTTCGGTTATATAATTAATTTCTTTAACATTAACTTCTGCCAAAATTAATTCTTCCATTAATTCAATGGCTGATTTAGTAGCAGGATCTAAAACGGGTATTAATATTTTTTGTAATGGTTGACGGACCTTAATATTTACTTTTTTTCGTATAGATAAAACTAAGGAACAAATGTCTTGCGCCATTTGCATGCGCGCCTCCAAAGCAACATCCATTTTTGATGCATCTGCAATTGGAAAATCTAAATGATGTATTGAAGTTGCGTTAAAACGATTTGTCACTCCATTTAAATTACGATACACTTGATCACAAAAGAACGGTGCAATTGGCGCCATTAGCCTTGTGATTGTTTCTAAACACTCATACAAAGTTTGATAGGCGCTAATTTTATCATCGGTATACGTTCCTTTCCAAAAACGCCTACGACATAAACGCACATACCAATTACTTAAATGCTCGTCCACAAAAGTTTCAATAGCCCTTCCAGCAACAGTGGGTTCGAAGTCGTCCATTGCTGTTGTAACAGTTTGTGTTAAACTATTTAAAGAAGAAATAATCCAACGATCAATTTCTGGTCTTTGATTAACTGGAATATAAGTTTGTTCAAATTTAAATCCATCTACATTTGAATACAATACAAAAAACTGATACGTATTATATAAGGTGCCAAAGAATTTTCTTTGCACTTCTTGTATACCCGATAAATCAAATTTTAAATTATCCCAAGGCGAAGCATTCGTAACCAAATACCAACGTGTTGCGTCGGCTCCATAAGTTTGTAGCGTTTCAAATGGATTCACTACATTCCCCAAACGCTTACTCATTTTATTGCCGTTCTTGTCTAATACTAAACCATTGCTCATTACTGCTTTATAGGCTACACTATCAAATAGCATAACACCCAAAGTATGTAAAGTATAAAACCATCCGCGAGTCTGGTCCACGCCCTCGCAAATAAAATCTGCAGGAAAGGCTTGTCCTTTATCAATAAAATCTTTATGCTCAAATGGATAATGCCATTGCGCATATGGCATTGCACCTGAATCAAACCACACATCCACCAAATCTGAAACACGATACATAGGTTTACCAGTCGCACTTAATAATTCAATTTGATCCACAAATGGTTTGTGCAAATCAACATCTAACTTCCCGTCCTTTATTGTTAATGAAACTTCCTTGTTAAACCCTTTTTCTTTTGCTGCTAAAAAACCTTGCGTTAATTCTTCAATAGAACCAATACAAACTTCTTCTGTTCCATCGATTGTTCTCCATATTGGCAATGGGGTTCCCCAATACCTGCTTCTCGACAAATTCCAATCCACCATATTTTCCAACCAATTGCCAAAACGTCCTTCCCCAGTACTCTTAGGTTTCCAGTTAATAGTTTTGTTTAATGCTACCATTCGATCCTTCACTGCTGTAGTTTTTATAAACCAAGCGTCTAATGGATAATATAATATTGGCTTATCTGTTCTCCAACAATGCGGATAATTATGTTCATATTTCTCCACCTTAAATGCGCGATTTTCTTTTTTCAATTTCACTGAAATATCAACGTTCACGTCTTGAAAATCTTGCTCGTCCTTATAATTTTTTACATAGCGACCGCTAAATTCTCCAACACCTTCCACAAATTTTCCTTCACGGTCCACTAATGTTATAATTCCTAAATTATTTTTTTGTCCTACCTTATAGTCATCTGCGCCAAAGGCTGGCGAGGTATGCACTATACCAGTACCGTCTTCAGTAGTAACAAAATCGCCAAGAATTATTTTAAAAGGATCGCCTTCAATATTTTTAGGATCATTCGACTCAAAAGGCATTAGCTGTTCGTAACGTAACCCGTTTAATTCAGCACCCTTAAATGATCCGATTATTTTCCAAGGAATTAATTTATCCCCTTCTGCAAAACTATCCAAGCCTTGTCCTTCTTCTTTAAAATATTTAGCTATTAAGGCATTTGCTATAATTACATTTACCGGCAATGCTGTGTAAGGGTTATATGTTGCTACTAAAGCATACTCAATATTGGGGCCTACTGTTAACCCAAGGTTAGAAGGCAAAGTCCATGGAGTGGTTGTCCACGCCATATAATACACTTCTTTGCTTTTTTCATTTGCAGCAGCTGCATCAAAAATAAATTGACTTTCTGGAGAATGAATCGCCTTAAACATGGCAACTACCGAAGTGTCTTTTACATCCTTGTAAGTGCCCGGCTGATTTAATTCGTGTGAACTTAATCCCGTTCCTGCAGCTGGAGAATAAGGTTGTATACTAACACTTTGATACAAATACCCTTTTTTATAAAGCGTACTTAATATCCACCAAAGTGTTTCAATGTAATTATTTTCGAAGGTGATGTAAGGGTTATTTAAATCAACCCAGTATCCCATCTTATTGGTAATATCATCCCATTCTTTTTTATAACGCAATACCGCTTCTCTACATTTCTTATTATATTCTTCTACACTAATTTTTTTCCCGATGTCCTCTTTTGTGATACCTAATTCTTTTTCAACACCCAACTCAACTGGCAAGCCATGGGTATCCCATCCACCTTTTCTTTTAACCTGAAAACCTTGCATTGTTTTATATCGGCACACCATATCCTTTAATGTTCTTGAAATAACATGGTGTATACCAGGCATCCCATTAGCACTTGGCGGACCTTCAAAAAACACAAATGGCTTTTTGCCTTCACGTAAACTCACTGATTGTTCAAATGCTTGTTCTTTTTTCCAAGCGGCTAATATTTCTGCCTCAATAGTAGGCAGATGTAGTCCATTAAATTCGGGGTATTGATTGCTCATAAAACGCTTATCCTAGCTGATTTTTAGGGCACGAAGGTACGAATAAGGGCTTATATATTTGTATTTTCGACCTTTTCGGCCGTTTTTTCATTAGAATCGCTGAAAAACTTGTTCTGAAATACAAAAAGCGCAATCACCCCTGTACTAATTGCCATATCGGCAAAATTAAAAACTGGGCGAAAGAACTCAAATTCTTCCCCACCCCAATAAGGTACCCAACTAGGAAAATGGGCATTGGTAATAATAGGGAAATAAAACATGTCAACCACTTTTCCATGTAATAAACTGGAATAGCCTCCCTCTGCTGGTAATAAACTTGCAACCATAGTAGTGTATGGAACACTAGCGTCAAAAATTACCCCGTAAAATATACTGTCAATTAAATTTCCAATTGCCCCTGCATAAATTAAAGCAGCGCACATAATAAAACCATTATGGTATTTCTTTTCAATAAACCCTTTTATTAAGAAGGTTCCCCAAATAACAGCAATTAAGCGAAATAAGGTTAAAGCAATTTTACCTAAACCTCCGCCAAATTTTAATCCCCAGGCCATTCCTTCATTTTCTACAAAGTGTAGTCGACCCCAGGTTCCAAACAGCATATGTTCTTCCCCAATAAAATAATTAAGTTTAATATAAAACTTAATGGCTTGGTCTAAAAAAATGATCAATAAAATAAATGCTGCTACTTTTTTCCCGTTCATACTTATTATTAAAATGGAACACAAAGATAAGTTAGTCTTGGATATACACACGCTTTACTCTTTGCCCAATTGATGTTAAAATTTCATAAGGAATGGTTTCGGCCCAATTGGCCACTTGTTCAATTGTCAAATGACTGCCAAATACCTCCACATCATCCCCTTCTTGTACACCTGCAATGTCTGTAATGTCAATCATGGTCATATCCATGCATATGTCTCCAACAACAGGGGCTAGCTTGCCTTTAACCCACATACTGCCTTTGCTGCGACCTAGCTTTCTACTATAGCCATCGGCGTACCCAAGCCTTACAGTTGCTATTATACTATCCCTATTCAGTTTACCTGACCTATTATAACCCACGGTTTCAGTTGCTGCCACTTTTCGTATTTGAGCTATAGTAGTATAAAATTGGACTACTGTTTCTAATTTACCTTCCCCTATTCCGTACAGGCCTATCCCTAATCGAACCATACTTAAATGGAACTTTTTTTCCATTGAAATGGCACCAGAATTAGCAATATGTTTAATAACAGGGTAGCCTAATCCTTGTTCTATCCGCTCAGCGGCTTGCTTAAAAATAGTCAACTGTTCGTTAGTAAATGAGGCAAAATTAGTTTGCCCACTAGCACTTAAGTGACTAAAAATAGATTGTACTTTTAAATCGCTTTGTTGCTTTAATAGGTCGCGAACAATGTTAATTTGATCCATGTCAAACCCTAGTCGATTCATTCCCGTGTTTAATTTTAAATGAATTGGGAAATTATGCAAGGCTTGTGATTGAATAAATTTCTGGAACTCGTTTAATAACCCTACCGAAAATATTTCCGGCTCAAGGTGAAATTGCACAATTGCATCAAAAGCAGCAGCATCCACATTCATAACCATAATGGGCAAGCGAATTCCCGCCTTGCGTAACTCGATGCCTTCGTCGGCATAGGCAACCGCCAAATAATCGGCGTGATGAAATTGCAGCACCCTTGCCACTTCAATACTTCCACTTCCATAGCCAAAGGCCTTAACCATTGCCATTAACTTTACTTGCGGTCCAGTTAATTGCCTGATGTATTTAAAATTATTAACCAACGAAGTTAAATTCACTTCTAGCCGGGTTTGATGCACTTGCAATTGTAATAAGGCGTTTATTTTTTCAAACTCAAATTTCCTTGCTCCTTTCAGTACTATAAATTCATCTTTAAAATCAGCTACTTCAAAAGATGATAAATATTCCTTAGTACTATTATAACAGTAAATTGCACAACCTTGTTCACGCATCGGATTTTCTTGTACAAATAATCCCGACAAATTAGGCCCAATAGTAATAAGCTTGCCAATAGGATATGCAACTAAAAGTTCAACCACTTTAACTAAACTAGCAGCGGGACTATTTGTGAAATCAGATAAAATTAAAGTAATGGGCAAATTACCCGCTTGCTGTTTTGCATAATCTAATGCAAGCGCCAAGGAAGAAAGGTCGTTACTATAACTGTCGTTTAGTAAATAGCAACTATTTTGCGCCTTTCTTATTTGCATACGCATTTCCAAATGACGTAATTGAAGGACGCCATCTTGAATGGCCACTTCGTCAATACCTAAATGCAATAGTACTGCCCAGCAAATAATTATATTTTCAATTGCTATTTTATCAACAAATGGAGCAATTAATTTTTTTGTGCCTTTATTGAAAATGCCCGTTAATTCAACCTGACCATTATTGATTATCACCTGCTCCATAAATAAGGTTGCTAATGGGTCATACCCCCATGTAATCATTTTCTGACCTGTAACATTAGGCACATCCTGCATTAGGTTATGAGGGACAATAATTGTTGATGCCTTTTGAAATAATATACATTTTTCGGAAAGCTTTTCTTTAGCCGAAACAAAACCGGCTTCATGCGCCGTCCCAATATTTGTAAGGATGCCAATTGTTGGCTGTATTACATTTGCCAGTGCCTCCATTTCTCCTTTTTGAGAAATACCGGCTTCAAAGATTGCAAAATTATGTTGTGTAGACATTTCCCATACACTAAGGGGAACACCAATTTGAGAATTATAACTTCTCGGACTCCTAACAATATTAAAATGTGGCGCGAGTAACTGTGCTAACCATTCCTTTACAATTGTTTTACCATTACTTCCTGTTATACCAACCACTGGTGAGTGAAATTGTGCGCGATGCATTGCGGCAATTTTTTGAAGCGCTTCCACTACATCACTTACTACTATAAAGTTAACTTGTGAATAGCTGCTTGTATCAAAATGGTCCTGCACTACAAAATTGTAAACCCCTTTTTGCACTAATTCTTTTATATACACATGCCCATCCTGATTGGCAGTTGTGATTGCAAAAAACAAAGTAGCGCTTGGAAACGCTAGCTTTCTACTATCCATTAATAAATAGGCAATACTTGCTTGCTTAACCAATTTTGATTCGGTCGCTACAATACTTGCTATATTTTCAATACTTGTTGACAATTAAGAAAATTAAATAGACTTGTCATTCAAATCCTTTGGCAGTTTTTGCCTTTTCGAAAAAATGGAGTAAAAAATAGATCCTGAAATACAAAATAAAATCACAATTAAGGATAATAACACTTGCGTATTTTTATCCATCCACATGTTAATATAGTGCTCGCCTAACATTTTAACACCAATAAACACAAGTACAATAGCAATGCCTTTTTGTAAATGCTCGAATTCATTCACTGCACCTCTTAGTAAAAAGAATAAAGAACGTAAGCCAAGGATTGCAAAAATATTAGAAGTGTAAATGACTAAGCTACTTTTAGAAATTCCCATTACCGCAGGAATAGAGTCCAAGGCAAACACAATATCAATAGCAGCTAGTAATACAACCACAACAAATAAGCTAGTATATAAAGGCCTTCCGTTTTCTTTAATTACAAATTTCCCATCTCCATCGGTATTGCCAATAGGCAAGAAACGTTTTAAAAATTTGTACACTTTTGAGTCATGTGGGTCAAAGGCTTCGTCGTCCTTGGCAGTAAACATATGATAACCAGTATATACCAAGAATACGCCGAATATATATAACACCCATGAGAATTTAGCTACTAAGGCAACTCCTACTGTAATAAATAATACACGTAATATTATTGCCGTTAAAATCCCGATTAATAACACCCTTGGTATGTATTTTTCTTTCACGTTGAAAGAACTGAATATAAGAATAAATACAAAAATATTATCAATACTTAAACTCCACTCCATTAAATAGCCACTTAAAAATTCTAATGCTAATTTTTGGCCTTCTTCCACCCACATAAATATAAAAAAACCGAGCGCTAATAATACCCAAAAAAAAGTTTGTCTTAAAGCTTGTCGTATTGTAATGATTGCATTTTTTTTACTTAGGAAGCCTAAATCTAATACTAATGCGATTGCAATCACACACCCGAATACGAGATAAACTAATTGATCTGTTGTCATGTGTTAAAGTTAAGTAATGATTCCCTAGTCAGCAAATTGTGTGCTTCTATATTTCGTCCATACAAAGAATATTAATAATAAAATCACAATTGGTCCCATTACTAAAATGATTTGCCAAAACAACCTTCGTTCCTCCACTTTCTCCTTATTTAACAAGCGCAATACGACTTGCTTACTCCTGCTTTCTAGTAGGCTGGAAGGCTCATTTAAATACTCAATTGCATTTAAAAAAAAGGTTTTATTTCCAAACTGGTAGTCCTCATAGGGGATCATTCCCATGGGAAGTGGATTAGGGCTTCCATCCTCGTTGCGTGCAATTTTATTAGTAATAATATCGGCGTCCGATAATACAATTTGTTTTGAAGCCGCTAATGCTTTCGCTTGAAAAGGAACTCCGGTTAAATTAAATACACTATCCATAGTAGCCTTTGAAATTCGATTAGCAAACGAGGAGTTAAACTTGCCTTCAAGTAATGCAGCAATGGTTACGTTGTGCTTATTAAAACTATACATATCGGCCTCGTCCTTCACACTATTTAAGGTGACAAGTGTAGGCGAAGCAATGAATCGGCTGTTGGTATCCGTAGTTAACAAAATAGTTTTACGAATTGTAGGATTTGCTATGGTATCAATACTCGAAGGGAACATTGACAAAATCCTTTCCATATTTTGTGTAATTGGATGCGTCTCATTGCCATTTAAAAAGGGGTAATAAGGCCAAGGCATTCTTTGAATAAGCGGAGAACGATCGGGTTGAACACCTACCACTAAAGGCAATTTTGCACAATTCAAATCCTGTATCAAATTGGGGTTAATACGCACCCCATATTTAAAAAGCATATCGTCCAAACCTAGCCCTCTATCAAATGCAACATAGGATCCACTTGTTTTTTGAAGGCTGTCGTATTCAGCGTGTAATTTGTCAATTGCCCATATAATATTACCACCATTCATTACATATTGGTCTAATTTTAATTTATCCAATTCGGTAAAAGGCAATGTAGGTTTTACAATGAGTAAAGTTTTAATTTTTTTAGCATCTGGGTATCCTTTCTTTAAATCAAAGACCGTTAAATTGTATTGGTTTTTTAAAGTTTCCCCAATATCATTCACCGTTAAATCAATGGGTTGACCATTACCAATGGCATAAGCAATTGTGGGCACTTTTGTTCTATTCAATAAATAAATTGCTTGTATGAATTTATATTCTAGCAAGGCTTCTGCTGCGTTAGCACTAGCCTCTAAGTCCTCCATTGGGATATCTTTTACAATATTATATGGCTTGAAATATTTTTTACTACTTCTTAAATCAATAGGAAAAGGTACTTGTCCTTGCACTTCCACTAATGCACCTGGGATTAGCAATTGGTCAACACGCTTATCGGTTTGCGCGTTTTGGTCTTGTAGCCTTTCAATTGGCAAGCCTAGCTTTGATAAACTATCATAAAATTGATATAAAGCAGTATCCTTATACATTTCGCTTGGCACTTCGAAGGACCATTCAATATTAACAGGATTTATTTTATGCAATTTCGATAATAAGCCCTCAGTTGAAGCAGCAATTTTTTTATAATAAGGAGGCAAATCACCCGCCAAGTATACATGTATTTTTACAGGCGCTTGCAGTTCCTTAATAATTTCCTTTGAACTATTGCTTAAAGTATAGCGTTGCTCCTTTGTTAAATCTAATTGTAAAGGAATAATTACACTTGCATAATTTAATGCAATTAATATTACCAACACAAATACAAACTTAATTTTCCCTGCAACTTTTTCTAAGCTACCTAGCCCAAATAAAATAATAATGGAGCCAAAATATATAATATCTCGCAATTCTAAAACACCCTTACTCACACTAGCATAATGGGCCGATAAGCCTAATTGACTAACATAAAAATCCATGCCATTTTTAAAAACTGTAATCGTGCTTAGTAAATCAAACCCTTTGTAAATAAGGAGGGATAGCACAATGGATACAAGTAAAGCAATTAAACTATTCTTGGTGAATGTACTTGAAAAAATTCCAATAGCAGTATAGGTTGCAGCTAATAGCACTAGACCCAAATAGGCCCCAAGCGTTGCGCCCCAGTCTAATCCCCCAACACTACTTAATGCATCAATAGCTACCGCATAAAAAATGGTTGGCAATAGTGCAGTTAAGACAATAAAAATTGCTCCCAAAAATTTAGCCGTCACTAATGACAATGGGCTTACTGGAAGGCTTTTTAAAATTTCATAGGTCCCTTGCTTGTACTCCTCCGAAAAACTACGCATAGTAATAGCCGGTATTAGCACTAATAAAAACCAAGGGGCTATGTCGAAATATACTTGCAAGGAGGCGTATCCAAAATTTAGTATATTATAATTTGGTAACACAAACAAAAACAAGCCATTAACCACTAAATAAAATCCAATGATTAAGTACCCCGTTAAACCACTAAAATAGTGCGTCCATTCTTTTTTACATATTGCCCACATGCGTCAAAGCTACAAAAAAAACGCCCCGAGTTATCGGGGCGTTTACTATTAAATAAGATAGCTTATTAATGAATTAGGTGACTTAAACAGCAAAACTCTCTCCGCAACCACAACTTCTACTCGCATTGGGATTGTTAAAGTAAAATCCTTTGCCGTTTAACCCATCCGAAAAGTCCAATTCGGTGTTTACTAGGTATAAAAAACTCTTTAAATCGGTTACCAATTTTACACCATTATCCTCAAAAACCTGATCCATTGGTTTAACCTCATTATCAAAGTCTAATTTATAGCTAAGTCCCGAACAACCGCCTCCAACCACACCCACTCTTAGAAAGTAGCTAGGGTCGTTTTCAACGCCGGCGTCAAGCATTAGCTGTTTAACTTTAGCTTTTGCTTTTTCGCTTACGTAAATTGTATTTTCTGCTACTTCACTCATTTTTGTCAAAATATTAGCACCCGGCACTCATTATTAATTAATGTATCCTCTCTTCAAACACCAACTCCTCTAAACCATTTTTTACACGGTAATCATTAATTGCTGACTTGATAGCGTCTTCAGCTAAAACTGAACAGTGAATTTTAACTGGAGGTAAATTTAATTCCTCTACTAAATCCATGTTGTCAATTTTTACAGCCTCATCAACAGATTTTCCTTTTAACAACTCAGTAGCTAATGAAGAAGATGCAATTGCAGAACCGCAACCAAAGGTTTTAAACTTAGCATCGGTAATAATACCAGTTGCTTCGTCTACTTGTATTTGCAAACGCATTACGTCACCACATTCTGGCGCGCCTACTAAGCCTGTACCTACGTTTTTAGCACCTTTATCTAATGTTCCTACATTTTTAGGATTAGAATAATGGTCGATTACTTTATCTGAATATGCCATGATTTTATTTTTAAATTATTTTTAAATTATAAACCCTTGAAACTTTTTTCCTACTCTTGTAATGTTTAATGATGTGCCCATTGAATTGCATCAATGTCCACTCCTTCTTTAAACATTTCCCATAAAGGACTCATTTCTCTCAATTTCAATACAGTGTCAGTTACTGCTTTGATAGTGAAATCAATTTGTTCCTCAGTGGTATATCTCCCCAAACCAAAACGTAATGAACTATGTGCTAAATCATCTCCTAAGCCTAATGCTTTTAATACATAGCTAGGCTCAAGTGATGCTGAAGTACAAGCTGAACCAGAAGATAAAGCGATGTCTTTATTAAAGCCCATCATTAAACCTTCTCCTTCAACATATTTAAAGGAAATATTGCTTACATGTGGTAAACGGTGAGCTGGATTTCCATTTACATACGATTCGTCAATTTGCTTTAATGCATTTTC
>CANHAE010000007.1 GCA_947458915.1 Bacteroidota bacterium | reverse complement strand
CTCCGGTACTCTAATACGATCATTTATACGGTGTTCTGGTTCTTGTTGTCTTTGAAACCTTGGGTTAAATCTGGGTCCTCTGTTCGGTAATGCCATTAATTATTAAAACGTTTATTAGTTCAGTAAAGATAGGCAATGTTATGACATTGCGCTTTTTTCTTATTGATTTGATAGTTTAGGCTTCTGGTGCTTTTCTTTCTATAATTTCTTCTACTATTTGAGCAATGAAAGCTGCCTTATCCATCATTCCTAAATCTCCTTTACCTTGTCTACGAATAGATAATTGATTTTCAGTTGCTTCTTTTTCGCCAATAACTAACATATAAGGGACTTTCATTAATTCTGTATCGCGAATTTTTTTACCAATTTTTTCAGGTCGGTCGTCAATTTCGACACGTACCCCTGCTTTTTTCAGTTCAGCCAATACCTCCTCGGCATAAGGCATGAATTTGTCGCTAATTGGTAAAATTTTGGCTTGTAATGGGGCAATCCAAACAGGAAACTTACCTGCATAGTGTTCCAATAAAAATCCAATAAAACGCTCATGTGTACCTAATGGTGCGCGATGTATAATTAAAGGCGTTTCTGGCTCGTTGTCCTTATTAGTGAAACTTAATTTGAAGCGTTTCCCTTGTGCAAAATCCACTTGGTTTGTTGCCAAAGTAAATTCACGACCAATGATACTCCAAATTTGAACGTCAATTTTTGGGCCATAAAAAGCGCCTTCATCCTGTACTTCCACAAACGGAGTTCCGGTTTCAATTAACACTTCACGCACCATTGCTTCGGTTTCTAACCACAGTTCAGGTTCATTTATATACTTCTGACCCAACTTAGCCGGATCGTGTAAACTTAGTCGCATTACATATTTATCAATTCCAAAAATCTTGAAATACTTTAAATACATTTCGTTCACGGCACGAAATTCAGCAGCAAATTGTTCTTTAGTACAATAAATGTGCGCATCATTCATATGCAAACAACGCACACGCATTAAACCAAATAACTCCCCACTTTGCTCATAGCGGTAACAAGTTCCATACTCAGCCAAGCGAAGTGGCATGTCCTTATAACTCTTTGGCTCCGCATCAAATATTTTATGGTGATGTGGACAGTTCATTGCTTTTAAATAATATTTAGTGCCATCCAATTCCATTGGAGGGAACATACTATCCTGGTAATAGGGCAAGTGACCACTAGTAATATAAAGATTTTCTTTTGCTATATGTGGCGTTACGACACGCTTATAGCCTGCCGCTTCTTCTGTTTCTTTAGCTAAACGCTCCAACTCCTCAATAATAATAGTACCATTCGGCATCCACAAAGGAAGACCTGGTCCAATATCATCATCCATTGTATAAATACCTAATTCCTTCCCTAGTTTACGGTGATCTCTTTTTTTTGCTTCTTCTAATAATAACAAGTATTCGTCTAATTCTTTTTGATTTGGGAACGTGATACCATATACCCTTGTCAACATTTTATTTTTTTCGTCTCCTTTCCAAAAAGCACCTGCAATATTAGTTATTTTAATTGCCTTAATTGCACCAGTATTAGGGATATGTGGCCCACGACATAAATCGGTGAATGCACCTTGGGTATAAAAAGTGATAGTGCCGTCCTCAAGACCCGACAATAAATCCAACTTATATTCATCGTTCTTTTCCGTGAAGTAAGCAATGGCGTCCGCCTTAGACATTTCTTTGCGGATATAATTGTTAGCTTGTTTAGCTAACTCATTCATTTTATTTTCTAAAATAAGGACATCTTCTTCTCTGATTGTTTTACCTCCTAAATCGATGTCATAATAGAAGCCTTTTTCCAAAGCTGGGCCAACCCAAAATTTAGCACCTGGAAACTGCATTTCTACCGCTTCTGCTAATAAATGGGCAGATGAATGCCAAAAAGTATTTTTGCCATCGGCGTCGTCCCAGGTTAATAATTTAAGCGCTGAATCGGTATGAATAGGGCGCGTGGCGTCATACACTTCACCATTTACTGAAGCTGCTAACACTTTTTTAGCCAATCCCTCACTAATTGATTTGGCAATACCTAAAGCAGTTATTCCTTTTTCGTAAGAACGAACCGCACCGTCTGGAAATTGAATTTGAACCATAATTCTTTTAATAAATATATTTGCGAAGATAACAAAAAATCGGATGCTTTTTTATACTTAGATTTATGGAAAGAATAGTGCCATGTATCGCTTAATTTCAATAGTAATTTCCATTTTCATTATGGTGCCCGGACAAGGCCAAGATTTGACCGGCAATTGGAGGGGGTATTTTATTCCCAATAATGACGCAAATGGCCGTTTTTTTTCCTATGAAATTGAAATTAAGGAAAATGCAGCCCACCAACTTGAAGCAACCACGCTCACACAACTTCCTAATAATATTACCGCTCGCGCTTTTGCATCTGGGATACATTCTACAGCTACAAATTTGGTAAGTGTTAAAGAAGAAAGCTTTGATAATTTAAAATTAGGCAATAATTTTCAGGCTTGTCTAATGACGAATTTTTTAGAATATTCAAGTTTAAGAGAAAATGAAATGTTGCAAGGCACCTATATTTCCACTAATATAAAAACTAGTGCTGACTGCGGTGGAGGAAAAGTGTATTTAGAAAAAATTAAACCCCGACAAGCGTGGGTGGAATCAAAAAAATATGCAGATAAAAAACAGGAGCCTGGCAAATCCGCAATTAAAATTAGTAATAAGGCAGAAGATAAAGTTGAAAATAAAATTACTGCCGTAATGATAAAGCCTCCAAAGCTTTCCGTAAAAATAGATTCAATAAAAAAGAATAAAAAAGTAGCTGTTGCAACTTTAGCAATGAATGCCACAACGACAGAAAATAAGCAAGACACAGTTATTGCTGTATTAAAAAATAAAGCAGCGGAAAAACATGTAGTGACAGCCGAAGAGGTAGAAAAAATTAAGAAGAATAAATTAAAACTATTGCCTTGGGTATTGGTTGGAAGAGAAAATAAATTAGTTAAAACTATTAGTACCAATAATACTAAAATTAGTTTTGATTTATACGACAACGGCACCATCGACAATGATACGATCATGATATTTGACAATTATGATTTAATTGTGGACAAAAAACGATTAAGTTATAAAGCAATTCATGTCGAATTCGAATTTAGTGAGGCAAATCAAGAACATGAAGTAATTATTGTAGCACATAATATGGGAACTGTTCCACCCAATACAGCTTTACTTGTTTTTAAAGACGGAAATAAACGTCAGGAATACTTTATCACTTCAACCGATAAAATGAATGCGAAATTATTAATACAATATATACCTACTTCAACTCCTGCAAAACCTGGTCAGCAGTAAGGATTGTTTTATTTTCACTGTGGTAAGGATCACGCATATTTTTAATGGGGCTTAACCAAAGTAAGCCATCCTCAACTTTAGTATCAGATACTGTAAATATGTAAATTGTTTTACCCTTATACCCTATTTCCCCCAGTGCTATTAGCAGTTGTATACTTGTCATATGCATTGACATAGGAAGCTCATTATCCGATCCTGAGGCTAGCAAACCACGTAATTCAGCATTTACATTAATTAGCCCTGTACTAAATCGTTGTTGCGCAATACTGTCTATCCCTATTTTAAGTTGAGCAACAGAATCTGTAAGTTGTATTAATGCTCGGGTTTCCATAAAAAGGTAGCTAGTGTCCTTTGCTAACATCCCTTTTAACATCTCTTGATATTTCGCTATGATAGGATCATATACATCATTGAATTTTTCGTTGCTAAATTCAGGAGAAAAGGCAACTTTAGGGGTATTAAAATTAGCCGTTTGGGGAGCTGAACAACCTACCAAAAACAAACCTAAAAAAAAGATAAAAACCTTTGTCATAAAATATTTTTATAAAAATATGCATAATTAGAGTGTTCAACTTGCTAACTTTGCGGTCTGAATTGAAAAAATATGCTAATAGGATTACAAAATGTGACATTTGAATTTGGTGCTAGAGTGATAGTTAGTGAGGCTACATGGCATATACAGCCCGGTGAACGTATTGGTTTAATTGGTTATAATGGTACTGGAAAGTCAACACTACTTAAGGTTTTAGTAGGTCAACTTACCCCTTCAAAAGGAACCGTTGAAAAAGGACGAGATACAACAATTGGCTATTTACACCAGGATTTACTAAGTTTTGATACAAGCGAAACTATCACAGAAGTTGCATTAGGGGCTTTTGAACGCATAAGGGAATTAGAAAAAGAAATTGAGCAATTAGGTATTGAACTAGAAGCGAATCCCGAAGACAATGATATTTTAATAAAATACACCGACGCCTTACACGAGATTGATGTATTAGATGGCTATAATATTAACCACAAGGCAGAAGAAGTATTACATGGATTAGGATTTAGTACCACAGATTTAGCACGCCCCTATAAAGAATTTAGTGGTGGTTGGAGAATGCGTGTTTTGTTAGCAAAAATGATTTTACAACAGCCCGATGTGTTATTACTAGATGAACCAACCAATCACTTGGATTTGCCTAGTATTGAATGGCTAGAAAAGTATTTATTGCATTATCAAGGAAGTGTGGTAATTGTAAGTCACGATAAATTCTTCTTGAATAAAATGGTGAATAAAGTAGTTGAAGTATACCAACAACAATTACATTTTTACACCGGGGATTATGCTTACTATGAAGTAGAAAAAGAACAGAGAGTTGATATACAACAACGTGCGTTTGAGAATCAACAGGATTATATTAGGCAACAGGAAAAATTCATAGAACGATTTAAAGCCAAGGCTTCAAAGGCAGCGGCTGCACAAAGTATTCAAAAGCGTTTGGACAGAATGGATGTAATTGAAGACGTTAAAATTGAAAGGCCAAACATAAGGATCAATTTTGCAGTAGACAAAACACCAGGTAAAGTACTAGTTGATTTAAAAGGCGTGGGTAAAAAATATCCTACCCTGACTATTTTGGAAAATGCATTTGCAGAAATAGAAAGAGGAGACAAAATTGCCTTAATTGGAGCTAACGGAAAAGGTAAATCAACTTTATTAAGAATAGTTGCAGGCATGGAAACCTTCGAGGGAGAAAGGGTTTGGGGACATAATGTGGACGAAAGTTTTTACGCTCAGCACCAATTAGAATCGTTGAACTTAAACAACACAATTTTACAAGAAGTACAAGAATGTGGTACTAAAAAAACAGATTTAGAACTGCGTGCCTTATTAGGTTGTTTCTTGTTTGGAGGAGATGAAGTTGACAAAAGAATAAAAGTATTAAGTGGAGGAGAAAAAGCAAGAGTTGCCTTAACTAAAACTATCATTAGCAAAGCCAATTTTTTAATGTTGGATGAGCCTACGAATCACTTGGATATGGTGACCGTGGAACTTTTAGCAGATGCATTAACTAAGTATGATGGTTCTATTATATTAGTAAGTCACGACCGATTCTTTATCTCTAAAACTGCTAATAAGATTTGGGAAATTGAAGACGAAAAAATTATCGAATTCAAAGGCACTTATCAAGAATGGCTAGAGTGGAAGGAAAGGATGGCGAAACAAAAAGCATTAAATCCTGAAACCGTTAAAAATGTACCAAAAGAAGAAAAAAAGGTAACAAAACAAGAAATAGTTAGCCCTACTCCTGTGATGAATAATGCACCAATTGATAAGGATTTACAAAAGCAAATTCAAAAATTACAAAAAGCAATCGCTCAACTAGAACATAATATTGAAGTGCTAAATAAGGAGAAGACTGATATAGAACTGCAAATGGCGGATCCTAGTATTTATGCTGACCCGCAAAAATATCAAGTAGTTGAAAAAAGCTACCATGATAAAAACGCATTAATTAGGGCCATGAATAAAGAATATGAAATTGCCTTTGGAGATTTACTGTTACTAGAAAGTAAATAGAAATAATTCAGTTAAGTATTAAGTAATTTAAGCTACCAGAACTAACAATTGGTCGCTTATTGACAATAAAATACCCACAAATAGCTAGAATGAATTGAATATTAATTTAATTGTTTAATTTTGGGGCTCCCTTTTGTCGCTAACCCCCTGATTTACCTTTGTAAATCAATACATTAAAGTACAATTGATTAGAATATGTCCGCTAAAAAAGTCAACAAAATCGCTGTTTTAACCTCTGGTGGTGATGCACCAGGCATGAATGCCGCTATTAGAGCTGTCGTTAGAACTAGTATTTACCATGGATTAGAAGTTTTTGGAGTAGCTAGAGGCTATAGTGGTATGATTGATGACGATATTGTCCCAATGGACTCAAAATCGGTTGGTAATATTATTCAACGTGGAGGAACCATTTTGAAAACCGCGAGATGTATGGAATTTTTTGAACCAGCTGGTCGAAAAATTGCTTACGAAAATTTAAGTAAAAGAGGAATTAATGGAATAGTAGTAATAGGTGGCGACGGAAGTTTTAAAGGGGCACAAAAATTTAGCAATGAATTTGACATTCCGTGCATTGGTATACCTGGAACAATTGACAAGGATATAGCAGGAAGTGATTTCACTATTGGATTTGACACTGCAGTAAACACGGCTGTTGAAGCGATTGATAAGATCCGAGATACTGCTGATGCGCATGACCGCTTATTTGTTGTTGAGGTAATGGGACGTGACGCTGGTTATATTGCTTTACACAGTGGTATTGCAACAGGTGCTGAAAATATTCTAATTCCAGAATCAAAAACAGATATGGAAGCTATGATTGCTTCTTTAACTGAAAAAGGGAAAAGGAAAAAATTAGTGAACTTAGTTGTGGTCGCTGAAGGTGATGAATATGGCGGTGGAAATAAAGTAGGTGCTATCTTAAAAGAACGTTTACCCGATGCAGACATTCGTGTGTGTATTTTAGGTCATATACAAAGAGGAGGTTCTCCAAGTTGCCTTGACCGATTAATTGCAAGCAGAATGGGATACCACGCGGTGGAATGTTTAATAAATGGCGACTTTAATGTAATGGTAGGAATTGAGGATAACAAAATGAAGCTTACTCCACTTGACCTTGCTATTAAAGCAAAACAAAATATTTCGGAAGAATGGTTAAAGATTGTAAAAATCTTAGCTAGCTAAAATAATAAATAGATAATAACCCCATAAAATAGAATGAACAAACAAAATTTTAAAAATATACATCACAAGACCAAAATTGTTGCAACTGTTGGCCCTGCTTGTGATTCATATGATCAATTAAAGGCTTTAGTAATCGCAGGTGTAAATGTATTTCGTTTAAATTTTTCTCATGGAAGTCATGAAGACAAAAAGAAAATTATTGATAATATCAGAGGTATTAATGAGGAGCTTGGATGTTCTGTTGCTATTCTTGGTGATTTGCAAGGTCCTAAGTTAAGGGTTGGCGAAATTGAAAACAATCGTTTAGATGTTAAAGCTGGCGATATACTCACTTTAACAAACGAGAAATGTATTGGTACCATTGAAAAGATATATGTTTCCTATCCTAACCTTGCAGGTGATGTATTAGTAGGCAATACTATTATGATTGATGATGGTAAGATTGAAGTTAAAGTACTAAGTATAGAAGCCAACGGTGATGTAAAAGTTACAGTGACTTTGGGTGGAATAATTTCTTCTAAAAAAGGGCTTAACTTACCTGACACAAAAATATCATTACCGGCATTAACAGAAAAAGATTTAGAAGATGCAGCATTTATAATGAAGGAAGAACTTGACTGGGTCGCCTTAAGCTTTGTTAAAAGAGTTGCTGATATTGAAATGTTAAGAGAAATTTTAGACAAAAATAAAAGTAAGTCTAAAATTATTGCAAAAATAGAAATGCCCGAAGCAATCGTAAATCTTCGTGACATTATTATTGCAAGTGATGGAATCATGGTTGCAAGAGGTGATTTAGGAGTTGAATTGCCAGTAGAGAAAATACCATTAATTCAAAAAGAGATTATTAAGAAATGTATTCATAGAGCAAAGCCAGTTATTGTAGCTACTCAAATGATGGAGTCCATGATTGACAGAGTTAAACCAAACCGTTCTGAAATTACAGACGTGGCCAATGCGGTAATTGAAGGTGCTGATGCGGTTATGTTAAGTGGCGAAACTGCAACGGGACAATTCCCAGTATTAGTTATTGAAACTATGCGAAAAATTATTTCGGAAGTAGAACTATACGGTTACAATTACAACCGCTCTGCTGACTTAAAACCACAACCCCATTCTCCTTCATTCTTAAGTGACGCTGTTTGTTATGCAGGTTGTCAATTAGCAGAAGACAGTAATGCACAAGCATTAATTGGTATGACACAAAGTGGTTATACCGCATTTATGTTAAGTAGCTTCCGTCCTAAGTCACCATTGTTTATATTTACTAAAGAAATGAGTTTAGTGAATCAATTAAGTTTGAGCTGGGGTGTAAAAGCATTATACTACAATAAAGAAGAAAGTTTGGATGCAATCATTAACGATCAAATTCAAATGTTGAAAAACGAAGGATTCGTGCATAAAGACGATATTGTTGTAAACACGGGTAGTACGCCTATAAAAGCGCATTTACCTACCAATATGATTAAGATAAGTAAAGTTGAATAATAATATTAAAAGGCTCCTGTTTAACCATGGGAGCCTTTTTTGATAATTTTATAATGTATAATTAACACAATAGTTTATGTTAGAATCATTTGAAAAAGTACCTGTACAAATTTATAAAACCCCAGTAGAAGGGTCTAATGCCGTTGCAGCTCAAATTGCAAGTTTAATTAGGGAAAAACAAGCTAAAAACCTACCCTGCGTTTTAGGGATGGCTACTGGTAGCACTCCAATTTATTTGTATAAGGAATTAGTGCGCATGCACAAAGAAGAAGGACTTAGTTTTAAAAACGTCATTACCATTAATTTAGACGAGTACTATCCTATCTCAAGGGACGCTTACCAAAGCTATTGGAGTTTTATGCATCGTCATTTATTTGACTTAATTGATATTGATCATGCTAATATTCATTTGCCAAATGGCGAATGGACAAAGGATACCTTAAAAGAAAGTTGTCTTGCTTACGAACAAACAATTGAAAAAGTAGGTGGTATTGATTTCCAAATTTTAGGAATTGGGAAAAATGGACATATTGGTTTCAATGAACCCGGTTCTAGCTTTCATTCAAAAACAAGAGTCATTCATTTAGACCAACAAACTAGGATTGCAAACACGTATGAATTTCAGGATTTGAACAAAGTGCCTAAACTGGCTATTACTGTGGGTATTAGCAGTATCATGAAAGCAAAGAAAATTGTATTATTGGCATGGGGCAATAAAGCGGACATTGTTGCTAAAGCTATTGAAGCTGATGTCACTGAGCAATTACCAGCAAGTGTATTGCAAAACCATGACGACTGTACTTTTGTAATAGACGAATTAGCCGCTGCAGAATTAACTAGAAATAAGTCGTCTTGGTTGACAGGAGAAACTGATTGGACACCAGCGATGATAAAAAAAGCGGTAATTGGTTTAGCCATTAAATTAGATAAGACTATTTTAAGTTTAACCGCAAACGATTATACAGAAAATAGTTTATCCGACTTATTAGTACTGAAGGATTCTGTATATGATATAAACCTACAAGTGTTTTATATGCTTAGGGATTCCATTACAGGATGGCCAGGTGGAAAACCAAATGCAGTCATTCCCGCACACCCAGAACGAAGTGCCCCTCATCCAAAAAAAGTATTGATCTTCTCCCCTCACCCGGACGATGACATTATTAGTATGGGTGGTACTTTTATGCGTTTGCATGACCAAGGACATGATGTGCATGTTGGTTATCAAACAAGTGGAAATATTGCAGTAACTGATGAATTTGTAACACGTTTCTTAGATTTCGCAGTAGGCTTTGAAGATATGTTTGGAATGGATAATAAAAAGAGCCAAGAAATATTAGCAGAAGCCCGTACATTTTTAGCGGATAAGAAAAGTGACCAATTAGACACATCTGAAATTAGAGCAATTAAAGGGTTAATAAGAAGATGTGAAGCTAAAGCTACATGCCGTTACGTGGGTATTAAGGATGAAAATTATCATTTCTTAAATTTACCTTTTTACGAGACTGGTGCTATTGACAAAAAACCAATGGGTGAAGAAGACATTCAGATCACAATGGATTTATTGAAAAAATTAAAACCACACCAAGTTTATTGTGCAGGCGATTTAGCCGACCCACATGGCACTCATAAAGTTTGTTTAGAAATTATATTCGAAAGCTTACGCCGTTTAAAAGACAGTGGAGAAACATGGGTTAAGGATTGTTGGGTTTGGTTATATAAAGGCGCTTGGCAAGAATGGGATATTTCAGAAATTGAAATGGCTGTCCCAATGAGCCCTGACCAAGTAATGAAAAAACGCTTTGGTATATTTATTCACCAATCTCAAAAAGACAGTGTACCCTTCCAAGGAACGGACGCACGTGAATTTTGGCAAAGAGCTGAAATTCGTAACGCCAACACCGCCGATTTATATGCTAAGCTTGGTTTAACCAAATACGCTGCTATTGAGGCATTTGTACGTTGGCATTACTAATTATTTAGCTATAAAGCGTTAATAAAATAGGCAAAACCTTTGGAAGAATAGGATTTTGAGGTATATTTGCAACCCTTTCTGACTTAGGTTAGAAATAGGAATGGCTGCGTAGCTCAACTGAATAGAGTACCTCACTACGGATGAGGGGGTTTCAGGTTTGAATCCTGACGCGGTCACAAAGCCCACACGAACAGTGTGGGCTTTTTCGTGCCTATCCCTTTAAATGTTAAGATAAAAAATTAGTGTATTTTTGAAATATACTGAATTTTAATAAAATTGAAAATAGCTATCTGGTCTGTCGGCAAAGCAAACGAAGCCTATATTAAAGAGGGTGTCGACCAATTCACTAAAAGAATTGGCCATTACTACTCTTTGGAATGGCAATTAATAATGCCTTCTAAATTGACTGATCCTAGCCAAATAAAAAAAGCAGAAGCCGCAAGTATTTTAAAAGCATTAACCCCCACAGACGTATTAATTCTATTGGACGAAAAAGGAAAAATGCTAACCTCCCCAGGGCTTGCTAAATTAATTCAACAAAAAGCAAATCAAAGTGCTCAAAAAATTGTTTTCTTAATTGGCGGCGCCTATGGTGTTGCTGAAGAAATTAAAGAAAGGGCCCAATTCACATGGTCACTATCGGAACTAGTATTTCCGCATATGCTAGTAAGGCTAATATTAGCTGAACAAATTTACCGAGCTTGTAGTATTTTGGCTAACGAAAAATATCATCACGAATAATTATGAGTATAACACTTTATATAACCATTGCCACAGTTGCTATTTCACTATTAGCTATGAATTATGAATCCTTAATGGACAAATTAATATTTCATCCCTATTCAGTTTCAAGGAATAACAAATTATACCA
Source organism: Bacteroidota bacterium (assembly GCA_947458915.1). Lineage (GTDB taxonomy): Bacteria > Bacteroidota > Bacteroidia > Chitinophagales > Chitinophagaceae > Sediminibacterium. Next base: position 26,534 of record CANHAE010000007.1, on the reverse strand, counting down.
GTATATTACTTCGGGTTTTATTCATGCCGATTTTATGCATCTTGCATTTAATATGTTCTCTTTTTATATGTTCGGGGACTTAGTTGAACAATATTTTACTATGCTATTTGGGGAATCCGGTAGTTTCTTCTACCTATTAATGTATTTTTCAGCACTAATAGTTTGTCTTGTACCTACCTACTATCAACATAAACATCAATATAATTATAGAAGCTTGGGGGCATCTGGTGCAGTATCGGCTATTGTTTTTGCCGGTATTTTTTTACAACCCACTATGCAAATTGGTTTCTTTATTATTCCTCCCATTATACCTGGCTTTATTTTTGGCCCAATCTACCTTGGCATTACTGCCTACTTATCTAAGCAAGGTCATGGAGGCATTAACCACAGTGCTCATTTATGGGGTTCCTTATATGGAATTATATTTCTAATAATGAGTGCTTATTTTATGGCTGGAATTAATGTTGTAGCAAGTTTTATTGACCAAGTGCGCATGTACTTAGGTGTTTAAAAAAATGCAGCTACCTTAATAATACTACTGAACCAGTTTTTTTAAACCTTTCATTTTTATAACTGTTTTACCCTACCTCTTGAAAATAGTAAACCTGACTAAGGAAGAAAGTATTATGGCTTATCTATATAAGTAATAACCAATACCAATTTGGTTGAATTGGTCACTTTGAAGCGATCGTCGATTCTTTTGCCCGTAACCCACAAAATTTTATCACCCATGATTAGCAATGTAATACGCGCTTTTAGGGTTGGGCTTAGTTTCAGACCCCCTAAAAAGTGATTCAGCTTTTTCTTTTTCCTAAATCCTAATGGATAGAAATAATCGGAAGACTGCCAAGTTCTTAAAAGCAAAGGCCATTGAACTAAATCGGCATCCAAATAAGCGTATTTTGGACTAGGATTAATTACCACCTCGGTAATTTGCTTTATTTCAAAATGTAAATTTTCCCATTTTCCTTGAACATTTATGTCCTCTCTATTTATTATAATATGTTCAGTTGAAGCGTCATTTGCAACAATTTGAATTTGTGCTTTCCACTTAATAAATCGGTGTGAACTAGTTTCTATATAAGCCCCGTCTGAAGCTTGTAATAACTTAACAACTTCTTCAATTTGAGTAGCCTTAAATCCATAATTTTTAATTAGCCCCCAAGTATACGTTTTGTTTGTAATTACTTTTTCCCAATTTTTAATTGGAATACTTAAAATACCTTTTGAAGTCCGCAGCCCCTTCTTCCAAAAAGCCGCTACCGTTGTATTTACAATTTCCTCCGATTCTTTTAGCCTTTCAACAGTGGTAATAATATTTTGTGTAACATTTGGATATACAGCTTCAATTTCAGGAATTAATTTATTTCGAATTAAATTCCTTGTATAATCATTCTTAGAGTTCGAACTGTCTTCAATGTTTTGAATATTATTTGCCTGTGCGAATGTAGCTAACTGCTCCTTTGTAAAGCTAAGCAATGGCCTTATAATAGCCATACTGTCATTGCGCCTTGCTGGTATACCTGTTAGTCCGTGCAAACCAGTACCGCGAAATAAATGCATTAAAACCGTTTCTACTTGGTCATCGGCATGATGTGCAGTTAGTAAAAAAGTAGGCTTACCGGTTGTAACAGTTATTTCCTTCATTAAAGTATCAAACCAAGTATATCTAATTTCACGGGCAGCTTCCTGAATCCCCATTTTGTTGTCTTGTGCATATTGTGCCGTATCGGATTTATGAACAAACAAGGGAATATCCAACCTGCTTGCAAAGGAACGGACGAAATTTTCATCTCTTTCACTCTCTGATCCACGCAATTGGAAATTAACATGTGCAATAGTGCATTTTGAACCAATTTGATGCATTAAATAAGCAAGTACAATGCTATCTATACCCCCACTTACCGCAATTAAGAAATGATTATTCCTAAAATTAGTTTCTGGAAACTGCTTTCCCCAAACTTGTTTAAAGTTTTCAAAACTTAGCATGTGCAACTATTTTTTTTGTTCTTTTGCCCAAGCATCTTTTAATGTCACCGTTCGGTTAAATACCAATTTTTCCTTTGTACTTTTTGTATCCTGATAAAAATAGCCTTTTCTTAAAAATTGAAAACGAGTGTCTTGTGTGTCATTCAATAAAGCAGGTTCACCCCACGCATTGGTATCAGTAGTCAACGAGTTAGGGTTAATATATTCTTTAAAGTCGCCTTCTGCACCAGCAACATCTTCAACGCTAAAAAGACGGTCATATTCGTTTAAGACAACTGGAATAGCGTGTTTTGCACTCACCCAATGCAGCGTACCTTTTACATGCAAACCCGACGTGTCGCTGCCGCTTTTGCTTTCTGGGAAATAACTTGCAAAAATGGTTTCTATATTTCCTGCTGCATCTTTTTCAAAACTATCACACTTAATAATGTATGCGCTTTTTAAGCGCACCATTAAATCTGGGCCTAACCTAAAATACTTCTTTGTTGGTTCTTCCATAAAATCACTTCGTTCAATCCATAATGTATTACTAAATGGAACATCACGCACCCCGCCTGTAGGATCTTCGGGATTGTTTTCTGAACTTAACATTTCTTCCCCCTTGTCATAATTAGTAATTACCAATTTTACAGGGTTAGATACCACCATTCTTCTTTGAGCAATTTTATTCAAATGCTCTCGCACACAAAATTCTAATAAACTGAAATCAATAATATTTTCTCTTTTTGCAATACCTATGCGATCACAAAAATCTCTAATGCTCTCTGGCGTATAGCCCCTGCGACGCATACCGCTAATGGTTGGCATGCGAGGGTCGTCCCAGCTTGACACATGCCCTTCGGTAACCAATTGCAATAATTTGCGTTTACTCATGACTGTGTAATTCATGTTTAAACGGGCAAATTCATATTGTTTAGAAGGGAAAATGGCTAATTGTTCAATACACCAATCATACAAAGCACGGTGAGGAATAAATTCCAAGGTACATATAGAATGTGTGATTTTTTCAATGGAATCACTTTGACCATGTGCGAAATCGTACATTGGATAAATGCACCACGCATCCCCTGTTCTATGGTGATGTGCTTTTTTAATTCTGTAAAGTAAAGGGTCACGCATGTGCATATTCGGACTCGCTAAATCAATTTTAGCACGCAACACTTTTTCACCATCATTATACTTTCCTTCTTTCATTGCAGCAAATAAGGATAAATTTTCAGCAACGGTTCTATCGCGGTATTCATTACCAGTTCCTGGCACAGTTGGTGTACCTTTCTGCAATGCAATTTGTTCGGCAGTACTGTCATCAACATAGGCAAGCCCTTTTTCAATTAATTGGACAGCAAATTCATATAGTTGGTCAAAATAGTCGGAAGCATAACATTCTTTAACCCATTCAAAACCTAGCCATTTTACATCGGCTTTAATACTATCAACATACTCGGTTTCTTCTTTAGTTGGATTTGTATCATCAAATCTTAAGTTAGTAGCTCCACCAAAACGTTTTGCTAAACCAAAATTTAAACAAATACTTTTTGCATGACCAATATGTAAATATCCATTGGGTTCAGGAGGGAACCTTGTTAAAATATTTTCATACTTCCCAGAGGCTAAATCTTGGGATATAATTTCTTCAATAAAATTCAGACTTTTTTCTTCGCTCATTTTGTACAATCTATTCGGATAAAGGTACAAAAACCTACCCCAAAAACCTACCCCAAATTATAGGCTGTATTAACCCTTGTAACCATACATTATGCTCACGTCTTTAACAATTTTCTCTATTTCGCGGTCGTCCCCCTTAGGGTCATAAGGTTGCTTTAAATTGCCCCCAAACACAAAAGCAATAGTTTGCCATAATCCTGCATTAAAACCGCCTTTAAATTCTTTTACAATATCGTAACAGTTACTACCGGTTTCTCGATTAATTAATTTCATTAAAACTTTACCTTGGTAAACCGACAATTTCGTGACCTTATCTGCAAAATCGCGTTTCATCTCTTTTTCCCTAGACTTTATTATTTGTCGGCGTAATTTTTCGTCAGAAACATTTACCAACTGTGCATTTACTTCAGTGATAATTTTTCCTGCAGTCTTAGCATAGGGATAAGTGACATAAACTGCGTTTCTTAAACGTGTCCAGTTGTCCCAATAATTTCGTCCAGCCCTGGTTTGTTTAGTAATAACTGCAACATCGGGTAGCCATGATTGGCCAATTGTGTCTCCTTCAGGGGTTATAAAAGCTTCAACTCTTATAGTGTCCCCTGTTTGCGTTTGCGCGAAAGCACCTATATGAGCAATGCCCAATAAACAAACCAATATACAATATTTTAATAGTTGTGCCATTATATGATATGTTCCCTTTTAGCCATTTGAATATTAATACACTAATGTACAAAAAGTAACCTTTATACCACAAAGCCTTTTAATTACCTACTATGGCTTTTTTGACTGCTTCACCCTAGCCCAAGTTGCAATAAAGAAGCCAATTGTCATTACTATAACACCTAGCCATAAAACATTGATGAAAGGAAATTCATACACTTTTATCGTAATTAATTTAGAAAGCGTTTTAGCTTCCTTAACGCCTATCTCCAAAGTGCCCTTTTTTTGATCAATTACTTTATTAAAACTTAGTATAAGGTTTTGCGCTTTAATAGTATCAAGTACACTCTCCATGGTCATTTCTTTAATAATAATACTTGGATTAGCTAAGTATTCAATGCCTTCTTTTGAGGTAACTATTAATTCCAAAGCCAATTCATTACTTCCTTCAGGTCTTTCCGTATTTGGATTAACTACTACTTTATTTAATTTAATATAACCATTACTATAAAAAATAGAATCCCCAATGGCTATTTGATTTGGGGTAAAACGAGTCGTGTCTTCTTCATTATTATCCTGGAAAGAAGTTACGTAAGAAAATATATCCTTATGTAAATAATGTTTAGCTGCAGGGTTGGCCGAAAATCCTTCCATTTTATTATTCTTCATCACATCTGGATAAAGAAAAAACACTTCGTCTGTTTTTTTCGCTTTAAATTTTAGCTCAAAATGTCTGTTTTCAAAAGTGTCGAAAGTGTCACGCAAATAGGTAACCATATATTTACCCATATCTGTATCAATCCCTTCAATTAATGTAATATTCTCCATTGGGTTGCCAATAGGAGTTTTATTGTCTTTTTCAACTTGTAAAGGACTGAAGCCTGTGGTATTCCAACTTAATACTGTTTTGTTTGATGCTGAGATTAAAATACCCAATAGCATAAGCCCGAAACCAATATGTGAAATAGAAGCACCCGCTGACTTCATTTTACCTTTAATGATACTTATTAAATAATAAGTATTTGCTACAATAGAAAATATAGAAGTTACAACAGCCACATACAATGCGCCTAAAAATCCCGCTCCTTTTTCTTTAAATAAAATACCTATAAAAGTGATGCAAATAGCACTTAAAACAATGGTAATAATTAATGGCCATTTAATTTGTTTGAAGAATTGTGCCTTGGTAGTTGCTTTGTATTTTAAAAATTGACCGACAGCTGTTAACACCCCAATAATAATAGCAACAAAAACTTGTACTTGATTGTGCGCGAATAAAATATCTTCTGGAGGTGCAATTTTAGTGCCAAAAAGTTTATTAAATACAGGGATTGAAGTAATAGCAGATATGACAATTGCCGAAAGTAAAAGCACTAATGAACCCACTAGCATCCAAAATTCTCTGCTATCTACCACATCATCCTTCACTGGTTCTTTCATTGTATTAAAACGAATGAAGTATAAAATGAAATAAGGAATTACGAATATTAATAGGAAAGAAAGCAACTGCCCATTCATCCCTAAATCGGTAAAAGCATGGACAGATGTATCACCTAGAACCCCACTTCTTGTTAAGAAAGTTGAATAAATAACCAATAAAAAACTAAGTCCGTAGAATAAATAGCTTGCTTTTAAACTCGTTCCTGTTCTTTTATAAACAATGCTAGTATGAATTGCCGCAACTAAAGTAAGCCATGGTACTAAGGAAGCATTTTCTACAGGATCCCATGCCCAATAGCCTCCAAAATTTAAACTCTCGTAAGCCCATGCAGCGCCCATCATAATCCCTAATCCTAAAATGCCCGCCGAAAACGCAGCCCAAGGGGAACAAACTTCGGCCCAATCATTATCCTTTTTTAATAAACCCGCAACTACAAAGCCAAATGGAATAGTAGTAGATGCAAATCCTAAAAATAATACGGGCGGGTGAATCACCATCCAATAGTTCTGTAATAATGTATTTAGTCCTGTGCCGTCCTTCACTAATTGTAAATAATCGGGACGTGATAAAATAGGCCAATTCATTTCTTGCCTTAAAAGGATAAAAGGGCTACTTCCAATTTTATAATCAAAAATATAAATGCCAATAACCATGGTCGCTAAACAAAATTGTACAAAGCTTAATACCATCATTACCCCGCTTTCTCTTTCTTTAACACGCGCCATAACAATCAATCCTAAAATACAATGCCAAAAACTCCATAACAAGAAACTACCTTCCTGTCCTTCCCAAAAACAACTCAACAAATATTCGAATGGCATATTTTTGTCACTATGCATGTAAGCATACTTATATTCAAATAAGTGATTCGTAATAATATAAAATAAAACCACAAAGCAGGAAATAACCGCAACTGTTTCAATGTAAAAAGCGATACGTGCTAATTTTTTCCATTGATTTGCTATTGTTAATTCTTTTGCATAAAATGATTTAGCAAATGCGAAAGTGGCTACTAATGATGCTACTAAAGAAAGCAATGTTAAAAAATAGCCTAGCTGCCCAGCGAATAAACTTTCGCCGATAAATTGTATGTTATTCATTGATAAATTTGTAAATGATTAATTCGCCATTGCTGTTTGCGCACCTTGCGTCGCGTTGGCATTGTCCTTGTATTTTGAAGGACATTTAAGCACGATAGCCGAGCATTCAAAAACATCGCCTTGTACTTTCCCTTTCAAAACCAACCTTTCTGATTTTTCCATATCAGTTGGCATTGTATTGTGGTAAACAACAGCAATTTTACCTCCTAAACTATCTTGTACAGCAAACTTTAAATAATTTGGATTTTTAATGGGATCATATTCTACCGGCACCGCTTTATCCATTTTCACTATTAAGTTAACAAACTTGCCTTCTTTTTGCTTTGCCGAGTTTACCGTTTCGTAACTACTTAAATCTCCAGTGTAACTCACTAAAATAACTATTGCCGCTGCAATAAGTACTAATAAAACGATATGTGATTTCTTCATGCACCAAAGTTAACCAAATGGCCTTAAATTGCATTAAATTTTACCAAAATCATAAATCACTTTTATGCGCCTTTTTGACTATATAATTGTTTGTAAAACGCCCGATTTTAAAAATGTGGATCGCATTAGCCAGTTTATGTTAGGGTTGTCCGTTTTAGCATATATATATTGTATTTACAACGGGGTTTTCCCTAAACCAGCCCTAATAATTGCAATAATGACTTCTGTTATAAGTTGGATGGTTTTTTGCACCTATCAAAAACAAAAAGGGGGTGTTCCCTATTACCGTTTAGGCCTTTTATTTGCTTCCTGGGGTTGGTTCTTAATCCCCAATGCCTTGGTTGTAGCGGGTATTTACCTAATTGCTGCATTATTTGAGCGTCAAGTAAAATTTCCCTACGAGATTGCCTTCGACCCAGCTGGAATTGTAATTAATACATTCCCAAAAAAACATTATCCTTGGAATGCGATCCAAAATGTAATTATAAAGGATGATGTTATCACTATTGACTTTAAGAATAATAAGCTGCTTCAAAAAGATATAAATGAACCAGTTTCTGCTTCAATTACGCAAGAATTTAACGCATTTTGCAAGGAACAGATAACTTTAAGTTCCCTTCAAGTTTAACATTTCGATAACTAGTTACAACCTTACTAATTAATTGATACCTTTGACCAATGGCATTACTTGACTCCCCTTTTATATTGTATTCTGATGGCGAAGGCCAAATATTTGAAGATACTAGTTTATACGTAACTGGCCGTGCTGGCTGGGATGCATTCCCTATTCCTGAGGAAGATTGGATAGAACTTCCTGAAGGGGGTAATTTATATGAATTACCCGGACGCAGAGGTATTGGCATTGATGTGGAAACAGGTGTAATGCGCGTATGTGAAAAAGGTTGGGCTGTTGCAGCTTTTATACCACCAGCTCATACTGGTTTGTATGTAGCAGCTTATGAAACATTGCCAGACGCGCCCCTTCTGCCCTTATTTTGTTACACTGCTGTGGGTTGGCAAGACGGCAAAAATTATGTGCCTGCAGTACGAATTGAAAAAGACATTAGACAGGATTGTGAAGGCTATGACCAACCTACTATTGACAAAGGTGCTGAACAACTATTAAGTGCTTATCCTCAAAACAGATTGGTTCAACATTTAATGGAAAACTGTTGTATGACCTACCATTGCCCTGCCGCAAGAAATTTTGCCATGGGACGTTGGGAATGTCCAATTCCAATTTCTCCAGCATGTAATGCAAATTGTATTGGGTGTATTTCTTTCCAGCCAATAGAGGAAGAAATAGTTAGTAACCAAGAACGACTTAGTTTTAAACCAACTGCCGCAGAAGTAGTTGAATATACAGTTCCTCACTTAATGACGGCACCTTTCCCTATTGTAAGTTTTGGTCAAGGTTGCGAAGGAGAACCCTTATTGATGTGGGAGACCATTAAAGAAGCGATTATTGAAATAAGGAAACATACCAATAAAGGAAGTATAAATATTAACTCAAACGGTTCAAACCCCATTGCAGTTGCCGAGTTAGCAGCAGTGGGACTGGACAGTTTAAGAGTAAGTTTAAATTCGGCTCGCGAATCTGTTTACACTGCATATTACCGTCCTAACAATTATGTTTTCGCAGATATAAAAGAAAGCTTACGTGTAATGTCAGCAGCTGGAAAATGGACGAGTATCAACTATTTTGTATTCCCTGGTATGACCGATAGTGTAGAAGAATACGAAGCATTAAGACAATTGATTATTGATACCGATTTGAAGATGATTCAATGGAGAAATTTTAATATTGACCCTGACTGGTATTTAGGTAAAATTGGGGTTACAGAGATTGGAGAAATAATGGGTATAAAACAAATGATGGACTTGATCCATGAAGAATTTCCGAATGTAAAATTTGGTTATTACAACCCTCCAATTGAAAGAATTAAGGGCGATTTTTCTTCACAATTCGCTCATCATTAATATTTATAATTGAAACAAAGTCATTATAATAGAGAGCATCAAATTGGAGCGGTATTAGCCATAATAGCCTGTATCATTTGGTCTGGCAATTTTATTATATCCAGGTATGCAATACATTTAGCAGGGCCAATCAGTTTAGCATTTTTTAGGTGGTCAATTGCGACATTAACCATCATCCCTTTCGCGTATAAAAATTTTATAAAAGAAAAAGAAATTTTCAAACAAAACGCTATTTACTTTTTTTGGATGGGCATAGTGGGATTTGCGGTTTATAACACACTTATTTATACAGCAGGGCATTATACAACTGCTATAAATATGGCATTAATTGGTTCCATTATTCATCCAATAGTAGCCACTGTATTAGCTGCGGTGTTTGTGAATGAAAAACTAAACTGGAGAAGTGTTACTGGAATTGTGTTAGGCATTATTGGTATATTATTACTAATTACCAAAGGTGAAATTAATAATATATTTCACTTGCAATTTTCGGTTGGCGATTTATGGATGGTAGCTGCTGGTTTTTGTTTTGGAGGTTATAATGTATTCGTAAAACGTAAACCAGTAGGCATATCTAATAATAGTTTTTTACTCGTTTTATTTGCAATTGGCGCAATTGGACTTTTCCCTTTTTCTATTTATGAAATGATTTATGTGCAACCGGTTGTTTACAATAATGAGCTTTTATTTTGTGTTTTATATATAGGTATTGGAAACTCAACTATTGCGTATTTTTTATGGAATAGCGCAATACATAAATTGGGAGCCGCAAAATCTTCATTATTTGGGACATTAATTCCTTTGCTAAGTGCGTTAGAAGCAGTTTGGATATTAAACGAGCAATTTAATTTTTTACAAGTGATAAGCGGGTTAATAATTATTACAGGGATTGTAGTGAATACTTGGCCATCAAAGAAACAACATGGATAGTACACTTATCATATTATGCATAGTTGCTTTTTTTGCCGGCTTTGTTGATGCGATTGTGGGCGGAGGCGGACTAATACAAACACCTGCGGGATTAATATTACTGCCTAACGAACCTGTTGCTCGAGTAATTGGTTCCCTTAAAGTACCTGCTTTTACTGGTACTTTTTTTGCGGCTAGGAATTACTTGAAACTAGTAAAAATACCCCTTCCCCGCTTACTTCTTTTTACTTCCGTTGCTTTTATTGCTGCCTTTGCAGGTTCATTTTGCTTAACAAAAATGAGCAGCCAATTCATGAAACCGGTATTAATTGTTGTACTGCTAATAATTGCCTTATATACCTATTTTAAAAAAGATTTAGGCTTAAAAGCCGCCTTTACTGAAGTAAGTTTCCCTTGGTATAAAGGTGTTGCCATTTGTGTTGGACTAGGATTTTATGATGGTTTTATTGGGCCAGGCGCAGGTGCATTATTAGTTTTAGCATTCATAAGTTCACTTGGTTTTGACTTTTTACAAGCAAACGCACATGCGAAAGTGGTTAATTTAGCCACTAACCTTGGTTCTATATTTCTGTTTATCCTAAAAGGTTCCATTCTATGGTCAATAGCCATCCCTATGGCTTTTTGCAATGCACTTGGTGGTATGCTAGGCTCAAAAATGGCTATTAATAAAGGCAACAAATTTATTCGAACCTTGTTTTTATTAGTAATTATAGGTACCCTATGCAGATTGGGTTATGATGTATTTTTACGTTAATTTTATAAACATGCAATTGAACTTCGAACAACAAAAAAATATAAAAGCAAGTGTTTATACTTTATTAATATGTATAGTACTTTCTTTATTGTTTTTTGTGTTACAATGGCAACAGGCTCCACCAACTATTGTTCCTCCCGAGCCTACTTATATGGAAGTGAATTTGGGCAATAGCGAAACCGGAGCTGGCACAATACCTCCAATGAGTAAAGATGCGCCAGCACCAGAAGTAGGCGCTTCAAAACAAGTAAAAGCAAATACAAGCGATGCAATTAAAATTAATGCCAATTCAAGTGACCCAAATGATGAAGCAGTTAATACTGGAAAAGCAAAAACAACAAATAAAATTGCACCTGTACCTCCTACTCCAAAACCAAAAGCCTTATTAGGAAAATATGCAGGTGGTAATAGCACTGGCGGCAACTATCAGGACAGCTATAATAATGTGAAAGACCAGGGAATTGTTGGCGGCAAAGGTGACCAAGGGGTGGCCAATGGAAGTATAAATGGAAAAGCATACACAGGAGTAGGTGGCCCTTTAGTAACCAAAGGCGACCGACGTATTACTAAAGTATATTCTTTCAATGGTGATGTTGAACCGGCAACCATTTACGCTGAAATAGAAGTGAATACTGCAGGTGTTGGTCGCTTTATACAAATTGCAAAAGGGTCTTCCTCCAATGATCCTAAATATAAAAGAGCAATTGTTGAGTACCTTACAAAAATTAGTTTTAACGCAGCCGACCATAATTCATTTGTAACAGTTAAGTTTAAATTCGAAGTTCAATAAACAAATATGTCCTATCAAGACACCATTGACTATTTGTATAGTCGCCTACCCATGTATAGTCGCATTGGTGCAGCAGCGATTAAAAATGATTTGCATAATACTATTGCAATTTGTGACTTCTTGGGTAACCCTCAACAAAAATTCAAAACAATTCATGTAGCGGGAACCAATGGTAAAGGATCTACTAGCCATATGTTAGCCTCTATATTACAGGAAGCTGGTTATAAAACGGGCTTATACACTTCCCCTCACTTATATGACTTTAGAGAACGCATAAAAATAAACGGCGCAATGTGTTCCAAACCTTTTGTTGTTTCCTTTACAGAAAGAATTAAAGGTTTTATTGAAAAAGTGGAACCTTCCTTTTTCGAAATTACAGTAGGTATGGCTTTCGAATATTTTGCACAAGAAAAAGTGGATATAGCCATTATTGAAACTGGATTAGGCGGCAGGCTAGACAGTACCAATATCATAAACCCCGAATTAAGTATCATTACAAATATAGGCTTGGACCATATGGCCCTTTTAGGAAATAGCTTATCAGAAATCGCTTCAGAAAAAGCAGGTATTATAAAAAACAACGTCCCCGTTGTGATTAATGAAACTATCCCGGAATCCAAAAACATATTTGTTGAAAAAGCAAAATTAATGGGCGCACCTATATATTTTGCTGAAGAATTTTTAACCTTAAAATCATTCCAAAATAATTGGGCAACTTCCTTGTTTGAATTTGAACAGCCACTTATTCATTTATTAGATGCGCCTGTTTTTCAAAAGAACTTTACCATTGAATGTGATTTGCCAGGGCAATATCAGTACAAAAACTTAAAGGGGGTATTAGTTGCTGTGCAATTACTTACAAGCATGGGTTGGAAAATAAAAACTAATAAAGTATTAGCTGCACTAATCAAAATAAAACAAAATACCGGACTAATGGGCCGGTGGGAATGTATACAGGATAGCCCCAGAATTGTTTTGGATGTTGCACACAATGAACATGGCATACGCGCTTTATTAGAACAATTGCAGCACCTGCATTATACTAAATTACATATAGTCACAGGCATGGTAAAAGACAAAGACATAGATGCCGTTTTAAAATTATTACCTACGAATGCAACATACTACTTTACCCAATCACATATACCAAGGGCATTGCCAGCCATTGAACTAGCCGAGAAAGGAAATGCATTACACTTAAATGGCGATTATTTCGAAAATGTAAATATTGCATTAGCTGCTGCTAAAAAAAATGCGGCCCAACAAGATTTGATCCTTGTCATTGGTAGTGTATTTTTAGTCGCTGAAGTAAATAGGAGCAACTTTTAGTTTACCAACCTTTCTGCTCCCTTAATGTAGTAATATGTGCAACATGGTGCTTGCCATGCCAAGCATAAATGGCAAATAAATCCCACAAACTAACTTCGGCGTTTTTTCCCGGATGAAAAATTTTTCTTTGCCATTGGTCGTCTGTCAGGCTTGCTAACAAATTAGCCCAACGTTCATGCAATGCATGTAATAAAGTAGTCGAATAATTAATTGGTGTGTCTAAAGCATCTGCCATGGAAACCCAAGCACTTTCATCATAAGTTTGAATAGTGGGCAATTCTTCGGTCAAACCAAATTTAAACCTAGCAAAAGCATTCATATGACTATCAGCAATATGATGCACCAATTGTTGAATCATCCAGCCTCCTTCTCGGTATGGCGTATCAAGTTGTGCTTTATCTAAATTTTGAACTGCCATTTCTAGGTCCTTTGGCAAATAGCGTAAATCATTAATCCATTTGGCTTTTTGAGCTTGCGAAAATGGGGCTATTTCATATTTGCCAATGGGATATTTAGGATCTGTCATATTTGAAAATTTAAATAATTGAACGGTTGTATGGTATTTTAAGTTTTAATTGTTTCAAGGCTAGCCTTACAAAATTTTTTTAATCTTCCCTCCACTCTTTTCCAGTCAAATGAATAAACACATCTTCTAAATTTGCCTTCTTCACTTCTTTTACTTTTTCAAATCCAGTTGCCACCAATTCGTCAATGAGTGCATTAGGTGTGTTTATTGAAATAATTTTACCACTATCCACAATAGCAACCCTGTCACATAAAATCTCAGCTTCGTCCATATAGTGTGTTGTAATAATTACTGTTGTACCATTGTCCCTGATTTCTTTAATAAGTTCCCACAAGTTCCTTCTAGCTTGAGGATCAAGGCCAGTAGTAGGTTCGTCTAAAAATATAATTTTAGGATTATTTATTAAAGTAGTTGCAATGGAAAATCGTTGTTTTTGCCCACCACTTAATTCTTTATACTTAGCTTTTGCTTTATCTTCTAAATTTACTTTCTTCAACAATTCAATTGCATCCACTTGATTTTGGTAAAGCCCCACAAATAAATGAATAAGTTCAATTAAATTTAAGTTAGGATAAAAACCAGAGGACTGTAACTGCACCCCAATAATTTTTTTAATCGCTTCTGGCGATTTATCTAAATCAATTCCATCCACCAATATTGCTCCACTTGTCTTCTCCCTTAAAGTTTCTATAATTTCAAGCGTCGTAGATTTTCCTGCTCCATTTGGGCCTAATAAACCGAATATTTCCCCCTCAAATACTTCAAAGCTTATTCCTTGTACTGCTTTAAAATCGCCATAGGACTTGTGTAAGTCATTAACGCTAATGATGGTTTTTGGAGACATATTTTCGAGTTGAATGAAAACAAATTTAAGGCTTTGTCCCTTATCTTTGTCAAAATCAATTTAAAGCACATGAACATTGGAATATTAGGAGGTGGGCAACTAGGCAGAATGCTTTTACAAGCTGCAGCCAATTATGATGTTACAACACATGTGCTTGAAAATGATGCAAACTGCCCTGCGGCACATTTGTGTCATCATTTCACGTTGGGTAATATTCAAGACTATGATGCAGTTTATGCATTTGGTAAAAACTTAGATGCATTAACTATAGAAATTGAAGCCGTTAATGTGGAGGCTTTGGAACAACTTGAAAAAGAAGGGGTAAAAGTATACCCTACTCCCGCAGCAATTAAGATTATTAAAAATAAAATTCTTCAAAAACAGTTTTATCAAACAAACGAAATCCCCACTTCTGCATTTCATATAACAAACATGCAAACTGATTTAATTAAGCATGTAAACTTTTTCCCAGCAGTGCATAAATTAGGCGAAGGCGGTTATGATGGCAAAGGGGTGCAAGTAATAAATACGGAACATGAAATTGCATTAGGCTTCAATGGCCCTTCGGTATTAGAGCAAAAAATAAGTATAGCGAAAGAAATTGCCCTAATTGTGGGCATGGATGCTAAAGGTGAGACAATCATTTATCCTCCAGCTGAAATGATATTTGACCCTGTGTATAATTTATTGGACTATCAATTAAGCCCTTCAAGGTTAGAACAGAAACAATTATGGAAAGCCGAAGCAATTGCAAGAAAAGTAGTAACTAGTTTAAAGAGCCCTGGCTTATTTGCAATTGAATTATTTATTGACAAAGCTGGTGATATTTGGGTGAATGAAACTGCCCCTCGTGTGCATAATAGTGGCCACCATACCATTGAAGCAAACTTTAGTAGTCAATACGATATGTTATTACGTATATTATTGAATTACCCTTTAGGAAACACAAACCCAATTTTGCCGTCGGCAATTGTTAATATTATTGGCAGCGAAGGTTATAACGGCAATGTTTTTTACGAAGGCCTTGACGAAGTTTTAGGTATGGAAAATGTGTTTGTACATTTATATGGAAAAAAAATAACCAAGCCTGGCCGTAAAATGGGTCACGTAACCATTATGAGCAGTGATTATCAGGATTTAACGCACAAAGCAAATAAAATAAAACACACCCTAAAAGCAATCGCAAAATAAATGCTAAACAGCTTTTGGTTTTAATAGTGATTTTTTAATTTGCAAGTTTTTAAAGTACCCAATTCCAATTATACTTTTAAGCTGCAAACCAGGCGATTTTTTTAAGGGGCCAAATATTCGAATTTTATCATCATACATTAGGTCTAAGGAATAGGACGCTGTGAAGTGCTTATTTATTTTAAAACTGAAAAAATTAGTCATATACAAATTAATATTTTCCGGTTTTTCGTAATAGTTAGAGAAAAAATCGGCACGACCACGATAAGTAATATTAGGTACAATCGTATTGCTATAATTTACAGTAACAAATAACCCAGTTTCTTTATAAACATGCTTCCCAGGTTCTACCCCATATTTACCTAAAGCAGAAAGTTTGGAATTTAAAACTATGGTATTACGGGAAGTAAGTGGAGAAAAGAAAATAGATAAATCTTTATTTGGTTTATAATCTACCCCCGCCGACAAAATCAAATAAGCAGGTGAAAGCAATGAAGAAGTGAAGGTTGCATTGGTCCCGCTATAATTATACCCATCAAATACCTGAGAACGAAAGTTAAACAAAGCCGACAGATATAATTTGCCAGTAGTATCAATTTTATATCCATACTTACTTAGAAGATCAAATCGGTCGTCATTTTTCCTGCCTCCCTGGCTTGTAGATTGAACAAAACCTAGGTTAACGTCCAAATTATTATCCCATCCGTGGCGTGGTTTTTTAAAATAGGCAAAGTAATTGAAGTAACTATTAAAGGACATATTAAAATTATCACCTCCAGCTGCCCAATTACTAAGCGAACTTTGAGATAAATTAAAGTTATAAGACCCTCCTTGTTTCCAGTTATAATTACTAGTGTCTGTATCCTTTTTTACGTTTCTGGAAAGTTCAGATTTAATTTTATTGACCACCAATTCCTGGGAAACTACGTTGTTTACAATGGAAAAGAATACAATACATACAAGCAAATGCTTCATATTATAAAGGTTTGGTCAAATATAAGGAGGCTTACCTAAACATGCTAAACCTACTTTATATTTTTAATGATCCCTTATAATAAATTCATTTTTAAGCATTTGTTAATCAATTATTTAACTCAATTTGGCTGACAAGTTGGCATATACTGTTATTTTTAACTATTTTCGTTGTTCAAATAATATTGAATGGAATTATACTCGCCCGATACGAAGGCACATGATGAAGCAAGACAAGGAGAAGCTTTTACTTCTAATTCAAAGCAACAAAGCTTTGAGAAATTCTTCTATGTAGAAAGTTATGGTTGCGCAATGAACTTTGCTGACAGCGAAGTAGTGGCTTCTATTTTAGAACAAAATGGATTTGGAAGTACTCGTGAAATTGAAAGAGCTGATTTGATATTGGTGAATACTTGTTCAGTAAGAGAAAAAGCAGAACAAACCGTACGTAAACGTTTAACTGAATTTAGAAAATTAAAATACCAAAAACCAGGTTTACTAGTAGGTATTTTAGGCTGTATGGCCGAACGTTTAAAATCGCAGTTATTAGAAGAAGAAAAATTGGTAGATATAGTTGTTGGACCTGATGCTTATCGCACCCTACCTGATTTAATTACAGAAGCAGGCACAGGTCAAAAAGCAGTAAATGTTTTATTAAGCAGGGATGAAACATATGGCGATATTGCCCCTGTGCGCTTAGATGGTAATGGCATAAGTGGCTTTGTTTCAATTATGCGTGGCTGTAATAATATGTGTAGTTTTTGTGTAGTGCCATTTACAAGAGGGCGTGAACGTAGCCGTGATGCATTTTCAATTGTAGCGGAATGTCGTGATTTATTTGAAAGAGGTTATAAAGAAGTGACTTTATTAGGACAAAACGTAGATAGTTATTATTGGAATAATCCAGAAACAAAGCAGTCGGTTACTTTCGCTCAATTATTAGAAAGTGTTGCTTTAATTGATATTTCAATGCGTGTACGCTTTAGTACTTCACATCCCAAAGATATTACAGATGAAGTTTTACATACCATGGCTAAGTACTACAATATTTGCAATTACATTCATCTACCTGTTCAAAGTGGTAGCACTAGAATGTTGCAATTAATGAATCGTACTTATACAAGAGAATGGTATTTAGCAAAAGTTGCGCGTATTAAAGAAATTATGCCTGATTGTAGTATTTCAACCGATATTATTGCAGGATTCTGTACAGAAACAGAACAGGACCATGAAGACACCATAAGCTTAATGCAAGCAGCTGAATATGACTTAAGCTATATGTATTTTTATTCAGAAAGGCCTGGCACATTAGCTGCTAAACGTTATAAGGATGACATTCCTGAAGAAGTGAAAAAAAGAAGACTGCAAGAAATTGTGGATGTACAATGGACCCTTTCAAACGAAAGCAACAAAAGAGATGTAGGAAAAACATTTGAAGTGTTAATAGAAGGAGATAGTAAAAAAAGCAGCCAGCAATGGATGGGAAGAACAAGTCAAAGCAAAGTAGTTGTCTTTGATAAAGCAAATCACTCCCTTAAAAAAGGTGACTATGTTCAAGTAACAGTAAATGATTTTACAAAAGGCACTTTATTAGGTGCTGTTAAAAACAATTAAGATGGATTTACAATCATTAAAAAATAGGTTTAGTATTATTGGCAACACCCCTGCCTTAAACCATGCCTTAAATACTGCTGAGCAAGTTGCTGCAACCGACTTAACAGTGCTTATTGTAGGTGAAAGTGGTGTGGGTAAAGAAGTGTTTTCCCAAATTATTCATAGCTTATCGTCAAGGAAACACAATCCCTTTATTGCTGTGAACTGTGGGGCAATTCCCGAAGGCACTATTGACTCTGAATTATTCGGTCATGAAAAAGGTTCTTTTACGGGCGCCGTAGATAGCCGAAAAGGATATTTTGAAACAGTAAGCGGGGGTACCATATTCTTGGACGAAATTGGTGAAATGCCACTAGGCACACAAGCAAGATTATTACGTGTTTTAGAAACAGGTGAATTCATTCGTGTGGGTTCTTCCAAAGTTCAAAAAACAGATGTACGTGTAATTGCTGCAACTAACAGAGAATTATTAGAATTTACACAAAAGGGTAAATTTAGAGAAGACTTATATTATCGTTTAAATACAGTACCTATTCGAGTTCCTAGTTTAAGAGATCGTAAAGAAGATATCCCCTTACTATTTAGAAAGTTCGTAGTTGATTTTGCAGAAAAGTATAAAACAAAGCCCATATTCTTAGACGAGCCAGCAAGGGCATTATTAACTAAATATAGCTGGCCTGGAAATGTGCGAGAACTTAAAAATATTGCAGAACAAATTTCGGTATTAAGTAAGACAGACCAAATCAATGCTGAAATATTAGATGGCTTTTTACCGCAACACAATAGTAGTAATATGCCCATGATAGCAAGTAACACTCCTGTTGGCGAGTTTGCAAACGAACGTGAAATTTTATACAAGCTATTCTTTGACATGAAAAAAGATGTGAACGAATTAAAGAAAATGTTTTTAGAGATTTTACAGAACCCTTCCTTAACTGGTCAAGCCGCCAATTTTACTAGAGAAGCCTTAATGAATGAACTAAAAGAGGACTTATTACCTGTAGCGCAAACTACTGGCCAACATACACCTGTAGTTGCTGCTGTTCAATTTGCGCACCAGCAGCCTGTTATTATTGACAATGAAACGCAAAATCATTATGAAGTTGAAGAGTCATTAAACATAATGGATAAAGAAAAAGAACTAATTTTAAAGGCACTTAAAAAACATAGGGGTCGCCGAAAGGACGCCTCAACGGATTTAGGTATTAGTGAACGAACTTTATACAGAAAAATAAAAGAGTACGACATTGAAGAATAATAAAAATATATTTACATTCTTAGCTAAGCCAAATTATTTATTATTGGCAACCTTACTGCTTATAAGCGCAACTAGTTGTGGCGTGTATAGTTTTAAAGATGCCAATATTCCTGACAATGTGAAAACAGTAAAAATTGGTTTTATTGAAAACAAAGCAAGGTATGTGAACCCACAGTTAGCCCCAATGCTAACCGATAAGTTACAGCAAAAAATTATTGGCCAAACAAAACTTATCAGGACAAATAACGATGATGCACATTACCAAATTTTTGCAACAATCACTAATTACGATCCTTCACAAACCGTAGGCGTTAGTAGTCAACAAGCAACTACCAATAGGTTAACCGTAACGGTGCACGTAGTACTAAAAAAGACACTTGATAATAAGGAACAAGAATTTGATGTAAGTCGAAATTTCGATTTCTCAGCTAACCTATCTTTAAACCAGGCCGAAAGCCAGCTAATGGATGAAATACTAAGAAGTATTACAGACGATATTTTTAATCAAATTTTTTCAAACTGGTAAATTATATGACCCATTCTGTTATTAATACTATTTTATTCCAATGGACTGGGCAAAGTACATTAGAAAGCATTGAAACAAGTGAATTGGAGCAATGGGTTGCTAAACATCCCTATAGCCCAAGTTTGCAATTTCTGCTAACCAAAAAGTATGAATTAGCGAATGCACCAGAATTTGTGGGTCAGTTGCAAAAAACGACTTCCTTCTTCCCCTCCGCTTTACAATTACACCAATGGTTGAATAATAAAGAAGTTGATTCACTTTCTGCCCCAATGGACGAAAAATTAACGAATATTATATCTGAGCAATTTGCCCAATTCAAGGACGCTGACGGGCAGGAGCCGCTCATGCATGAACAAGCTTTAACCCAGCTTCAAAAGGACTATTTTGCGGCTCAGGGTATCGAAATTGACTTATCTACCATCCCGCAAGACAAATTTACCAAGCAGTTGAGGAGTTTTACGGCCTGGCTTAAGGTACTCAAGCACCCCGATGCTTCGCCAAATTTGGCTGAAATGGGCGAAGATCAGGAAAAAGCAATTACTGCAATAGCTGAAAAAGCGAACAAAACTGAGGACGTAATTACCGAATCTATGGCTGAAATATGGGAAAAACAGGGTAATAATAGAAGGGCAATTGCCACTTACCAAAAATTAAGTTTTATTTTTCCTGAAAAATCCGTTTATTTTGCGTCAAGAATTGAACAACTAAAACAAAAGAAATGATTACTTTTTTCCTGATATTGATTATTATAGCAAGTGTTGGCCTAGTATTTATGGTTTTAATACAAAACCCTAAAGGTGGTGGTTTAAATGCTAATGTTGGTGGTTTAACTAACAATTTCATGGGTGTTAAGCAAACTACAGATGTACTTGAGAAAGGTACTTGGGTATTTGCAGCGGTAATAGCTATTTTAGCAATTACTTCTACTGTATTCTTAAAAGGGGGTACTGGTAGCGACTCAGACAAAGGGTTATTGAATAAAGTAAATACTTCAACAACAACAGCTCCTACACAAGCAGCTCCTGTTCAACAAGCACCTGCAGCTCCAGCACAAGCAGCTCCAACTACTGCACCAACTGATAAAAAATAAGTAGTAATCCACTATAAGTGGATACTTTATTTAACTAAAATATTTTGTCCCCACCTATTCCAAGGTGGGGATTTTTATTGAACTTTGAAATATGAGAAGAATTATAGGCGTATTGTTTTTTTTGTTGATTTGTTACGAAGCATATAATGTGTTAGTGAACACTACTCATTTTAGTGGAGCGCAAGCAAGTTTTGTGTATAATAAAGAAAGCATGTCATTGGATGAATTGGCTGACACATTGTATGCAAAAAAAATAATCAGGGAAAAGCTAAGCTTCACCTTAATGGCTAAAGTACTAGAAGTAGCCCCCAAAGCTAAATCGGGGAAATTTCTTGTTAAAAGGTCCACTAGCTTACTAACTTTAATACGCATGCTGCGAAACAATCAGCAAGCAACGGTGAAATTTATTTTAAATAAAGTGCGTACAAAAGGCGACTTAGCAAAGCTAGTAGCAACTACTTTTGAGGGGGACAGTGCCGAGTACGCCGCCTTCTTTAATAATAACGATTCCTTAGCACCCTTTAATACCGATACAACACAGCTACTTGCATTATTTATTCCAAACACTTATGAATTTTACTGGTCCACTTCTTTACCAAAGTTTTTACTGAAAATGAAAGCACAACAGGAAGCTTTTTGGAGTTCACACAATAGAATTAATAAAGCTAAAAAGTTGGGCATGAGTCCAAATCAGGTATATACACTTGCTTCGATCGTGGAAGAAGAATGCAATTTCGATTCAGATAAAACCTTAATAGCAAGTGTTTACTTAAACCGGTTAAAATTAGGCATGCCATTACAAGCTTGCCCAACTATAAAATTCGCTATGCAGGATTTCACCATCACACGTATTTACGAAAAGTATTTAACCCACCCTTCTGCCTATAATACTTACAATAAAAAAGGATTGCCTCCTGGCCCAATTTGTACCCCTTCTCCTACTACCATAGATTTAGTATTAAATGCGCCAAACACCAACTACCTTTACTTTGTTGCAAAGTCGGACTTTAGTGGTTACCACCATTTTAGCAGTACTTATGGAGAACATAACAAGTATGCCGACGATTACCAGCAAAAGCTAGACGAATACCAAAAGAAAAAAGCTAAAGAAAATAAATAAACTTAATGCCGTCTAAACGAAAAATACATCCTTGGCTACAACCCATTAAAAAAATAACCGATCCCTTAAAACGTATTATTAAGAGAGAATCGAAGCGAATTTACATTCCTGGTTTTCAAGACGTGAATCTTTACCAGGTGGTTACTTTTTTTATTAGGCAATTAAATACACTAGGCTTGTATGACAGGGCAGCTGCTATTTCTTTTAACTTAATAATGGCATTACCTGCCGCCTTCCTGTTTTTGTTTTCAATTATTCCCTATTTTCCTAAAAGCCTTAAAATAAAAAAACAAATCCTCTCTGTTTTTAAGGATATCGCACCCAATTCTACTACTTATAGGTTTATCACTAATATTATAAACGATCTGCTAAGTCAGCACGTAGGTATTTTTTCTTTCGGTTTTATTTTATTGCTATTTTATGCGTCTAATGCGATGACTGGCATTATTCGAAGCTTTGACAAGTCCATCATGCAAAATAAACCGTTCTTCTTACACCAAAGGTTAAGAGCACTTCGCCTTACTATTATTTTAATATTATTAGTTTTTGCCAGTTTAATATTATTAATAGGCCAAGACCAAATAACTGTTTTGTTAAGAGAAATATTCGATATTAAACGAAGCGCTATACTTCCTTATTGGAATACTATCCGCTTATTAACCATTCTATTGTTATTGTTTTACGGCAATGCCTTTATTTATAAGTATGCCCCGCATGTGAAAGAAAAATGGGCACTTGCTTCGCCAGGCTCCTTACTATCAACTGCTTTAATGTTGCTTACCACTTTAGGTTTTTCCTATTGGGTAAATAACTTTAGTAGTTACAATAAAATATACGGTTCAATTGGCACCGTATTAATTGTTATGACAATAATTTACATTAACTCAATTATTTTATTAATTGGATTCGAGTTAAATGTGAGTATAGAAATGCTAAAAAAAGAGCAAAACCAACCAGAAGAAGACTGATCAATTTTGCTCTTAAATAATATAAAACCTTGGCTTGCTTAAATTTTAAGCGCTAGATTTTGTTAGCCATATCAGGTATCTCGCTTACTTTATATACGCCTGCATCTAGTTTTTCCTTCGTCTCACTGAATGCTTTTAATGTTAAATCAATTTCTTCTTGATTGTGCACTGATGTAGGAATTAAACGATAAATTATATGTCCTTTTGGTATTACAGGATATACTACAATGGAACAAAATATTTTATAATTTTCTCTTAAGTCCATCACCATAGCAGTTGCTTCTTCAACCCCACCTTTCATATAAACAGGAGTTACTACTGAATCCGTTTTCCCTATATCAAAACCGCGCTCCTTCAACCCCTTCTGAAGTGACAATGCATTTTTCCACAAAGTATCCTTTAAAATTGGTTGTGTTTTTAATAATTCAAGACGTTTTAAATTTCCTACCACAAATGGCAAGGGTAAACTTTTTGCAAAAATTTGCGAACGAATATTATAACGAATGAAATCTATAATTGTTTTAGGTCCAGCCATGAAAGCTCCAATGGATGCCATACTCTTAGCAAAAGTAGAAAAGTATAAATCAATACAGTCTTGGCAACCTTGCTCCTCTCCTGCACCTGCACCTGTTTTGCCCAATGTGCCAAAACCATGTGCGTCGTCTACTAACATGCGGAAAAAGAATTTTCTTTTTAATTCCGCAATTTCTTTCAAACGTCCTTGGTCACCAGCCATTCCAAATACACCTTCAGTGATAACCAATATACCACCCAACTGTTGTTTTTCTATTAGTGCTTGCGCCCTTTGTAATTGCTTTTCGCAATCTGCAACATCGTTATGTTTATAAACAAACCTGTGCCCTGGCAACATTCTTAAACCATCAATAATACATGCATGGCACTCTGCGTCGTATACTACCACATCATGTCGTCCACATATAGCATCAATGGCACTCATAATACCTTGGTATCCATAGTTCATTAAAATAGCATCTTCTTTCATCACAAAAGCAGCCAATTCAGCTTCTAATTGCTCATGAAGGTCGGTATTGCCACTCATCATTCTTGCGCCCATTGGAGCAGCTAAGCCATAGTCGGCAGTTCCTTCGGTGTCAGCTTGACGCACTTCAGGATGATTTGCCAAACCTAAATAGTTGTTTAGGCTCCAAACAATCATCTCTTTGCCTCTAAACATCATTTTAGAACCTATTTCACCCTCTAGTTTAGGAAAAGCAAAATAGCCATGTGCTCGCTCTCTATGCTGGCCTAAAGGGCCTGAATTTTTTAATAACCTGTCAAATATATCTGCCATAACATTGTAATTAGTTGTGCGAATTTAATCATTTTTTGGCTTTTTAAGCTTAATAAATAGCTGTAAATTTGCACCATTAACACACACTACCATGCGTTTATTAGTCCTATGCAGTTTTTTTATCGTTTCGCTGAACTTATCAGCCCAAAAGCCAACTCAAGTAACGAACAGCAAACCCAAACTAGTTGTGGGTATTGTTGTGGATCAAATGCGTTGGGACTACATCAATAATTTTAAACCCTATTTCAAAACTCAAAATGGGTTTTTAAAATTTATGAATGAAGGGGCAAGTTGTAATAATAACTTAATTTCTTATGTCCCTACGGTTACAGCTTGTGGCCATACGGCAGTATATACGGGGGCTACACCGGCCATTCACGGCATTACGGGTAATTCATGGTACGACAATGTTTTACAGCGCGTCGTATACTGTACCGAAGATGCTAGTGTGCAATCGGTTGGTGTTGAAAATAGTCCTGCTGGCAAAATGAGTCCGAAGAATGTTTGGACTACTACTATTGGGGACGAACTTAAACTAGCAACTAATTTTAAAAGTAAAGTTTTTGGCATTTCCTTAAAAGACAGAGGCGCAATTATACCTGCAGGCCATTCGGCAGATGCAGCTTATTGGTATGACAGCAAAACAGGCAAGTTTATAAGTTCTAGCTATTATGGTAAAACTAGTTTACCCAATTGGTTAAACGCTTACAATAGTTTAAACATGGTGGATAGTTTCTATAAATTAGGATGGGCACTTAGTTTGCCAAAAACTGTTTATGATGCAATTTGTGACACGGACGAAAACGATTACGAAGCAAACCCATTCGGTTTAGATGCTAAAGCATTCCCCTACGATTTAAATAAATTCATTGGTAAAGAGTACGGAAAAATTTCGTCAACCCCTTATGGTAATAACTTAGTATTTGACGTTGCACAACAACTATTAATAAATGAAAAATTAGGAACGGATGATATTACCGACTTATTGGCTGTAAGCTTCTCCTCCCCTGATTATATAGGTCATGCATTTGGTCCAAATTCATGGGAGGTGTTAGATAACTATATTAAGCTTGATGAAATTTTAGCACAATTCTTCGCCTTACTTGACAAACAAGTTGGTAAAAATAATTATACCGTTTTCCTTACGGCTGACCATGCAGTAGCTCCTATTCCAGCTTATGCTCAAAAACATAAAATTCCATCAGGCGCAATTACTGATGATGGAGTAAAAAATGAAATTGGAAAGTTGTTAACAGCAAATGGCTTAAATGCAAAATTAATTAGTGCCATTACTGAATACAATATTCATTTTAATCATCCTTTAATGGATAGCCTAGGAGTTAGTCAAGAAAAATTAGTAAGCCTAATTACAAATGCCCTAGAAAAAAGAGGCGACATACTTCAAGTAATTGAATTACGTAAAGCGGCATTTGCACCATTCCCGCAAGAACTTAGGGAGCGTATTATAAATGGCTATGCTTCACAAAGAAGTGGTGACCTATTATTTATTACGAAATCGGGTGTTGTAGGCGGTGGCTATAAAGGAACTGGACATGGTGTATTTTATAACTACGATGCTCATATCCCCTTACTATGGTATGGTAATGGGATAAAAAAAGGCCAAATAAACAATGTTAATTATATGACTGACATTGCCCCTACAGTGACTACCCTTTTAGGTATTCAAATGCCAAGCGGCACATTAGGCAAGCCAATATTAGAGGTGCTTAAATAGCATTAAACGTTAAATATGATTTCAATTAGTAATTAGTTACTAGAAATATTCCTACTTTTAACCTAGAAAAAACTTTAAAACACAACAATATGAAGAAATTATCAATTTTATTTTTAGCAAGCATCCTTACACTTTCTGCAACTACAGCTTCTGCAAATTGCGGCAAGAAAAATTGTAAAGACTGTAAGAAAAAAGAAGCTAAAGCACATAAATGCACTAAAGAGTGTATGAAAGATGGTAAATGTGCTGAAATGAAAAAGAAAGGATAATTACTCGCACTATTTCACTAAAAAAGCGATCCCGATAAACGGGAG